>URAN01000014.1 GCA_900545865.1 uncultured Eubacteriales bacterium | reverse complement strand
TTTGCGTCGCGGCGTTTCCTCTTCCCAAAAAATTTCGGGTACAACCCTCTTTTTTCGGGAGCCCTTTTTATATCAATATAATTTGTGTTGTTTATCAGCAGTTTATTTATATTTTAAATGACATCCCCTTACATCATCCTGCACGCTTTGCTTACTCGAATTTTATCACAGATAAAATCCATCGTTTGCGTCGCGGCGTTTCCTCTTCCCAAAAAATTTCGGGTACAACCCTCTTTTTTCGGGAGCACTTTTTATATCAATATAATTTGTGTTGTTTGTTCGTATGTTCGGGACATCGAGGTCTCAGATTGCCAGTGGCAATCGTTTTGCGATTTGACCGAGTCAGCAGACGAGAGCCGTCTCCTACAGGGATTCGCATACATAACGTTTGGTTGTAGGGGGCGGCGTCCTCGACGCCCCGTAAGATGTTCATCAAATAACGCGGTTATACTTATAATTAATTCCTCGTTCCGCGTTATTTTCTCTTACAGAGAACATCCTTTACAACATCGGCGCGTTTTAAATCCCTCTCCTGCGGAGTTGCCGTGTTATAATTCTTGATTATATTTGCCGGAAGAACCGTATACAATGCCTCATTCAGCTTTTTATAATCAATATCGGTAATTATACCGAGTTCAACCGCGAACCTGACATCCGACAACCTATCCATCGCCTCTGACGATGAGATAACAACCGCGTTTGTCAATGTGCCGAACGACCGCATAAGCTTATCTTGAACCCCGTATTTATCGGAATCATAAATCTTTCGGCGCAGCTCTTTTTCTTTATCTATAACCTCGGTTATAACCTGTTCAAACCGCTCTAAGATATTATCCTCAGAATCGCCGAGCGTTGTCTGGTTGGAAATCTGATATATATTTCCCGTTGCCTTTGAGCCTTCGCCGAAAATTCCGCGAACGGTCATTCCGAGCTGGCTGAGCGAATCGATTATACGATTTATATTTCCGCTGAGCGTAAGCCCCGGAAGGTGAACCATAACCGATGCCCTCATTCCCGTGCCGAGGTTTGTCGGGCAACAGGTGAGGTATCCGAACTTGCCGTCGAACGCATAATCGGTATGCTGTTCGATTATATCGTCTATGCGATTCGCCGCTCTGTAGCATTGTTCAAGGTTAAAACCTGCCGCCATACACTGAATCCTTAAATGATCCTCTTCGTTGACAAGCACGCTTATTGAATTGTCATCACTCAACAGAACACCGCGCTCAACGCTGTTATTCATCATTTGAGGACTTATTATATGACATTCCGCAATCGCTTGTTTTTCATAATCCTTCATCGAATTCATATCGATATAATTCAGCTTTATCTCGCTGTCTTTGACTGCGTTTTTACAAATATCGATAACCTGTTTTTGCTGTTCTTTGCTTGCCTTAGCCGGGAACGGAATCCCTTTTATGTTTCTTGCAAGACGGATACGGCTCGATAAAACCACATCACATTCGTTTCCGCATTCTGTGTACCACATAAACTTACGCCTCCTTTGCATCTTCGCCGTCCGACGCTTTCATTGATTTTATTTCGTCACGCAGCTTCGCCGCGGTTTCAAAATCCTGTTTCATAACCGCCGCGTTCAGCTCGCTTTCGAGCTTTGAAATCTTTTTTTCACGGACAACGTTTCCTCCGCCGCGAACCGGAACCTTTCCCGTATGTTCATATGTTCCGTGAATCTGTTTAATCGGCCGAATGAGTCTGTTGCGAAATGCCGAATAACAATCACCGCAGCCCAGCTTGCCCGTATTCAAAAAGTCGCTGAATGTCATATGACAGGTCGGACAAACATCTGTATTTTGCTCTGTCGGCGAAATCGCCGCGGCCTGTTTCTTTTTGTTGCCGCCGATGAGACCGAGCAAGAAATCACTGAACCCGACATTCATATCGGCTTTCATATCCTCATACTCTTGTGAATGAGCCGCACATTCGGAACACAAATGCAGCTCTTCTTTATATCCGTTGACAATCCTTGTCAAATGTGTTGTTGCTTCTCTTTCATTACATTTTTGGCATTTCATAATATATCTCTCCTTTTTTCTGTCATTATTCGCTCTTACCCGCTATTTCAAGGGTAAGCAGCATATTTTTCAAAATACACGCTCGCACAAAATCCTGTTCGGGCTGTTTCAGCGGAATCGATTTATCCGACATCGCCGCAATAATAAGCTTTGCCTCTTTTTCGGCGATTAAATCATAATCAAAACAATTTCTGACTATTGCGACCGCATCGCCGTATGAAAGGTAATTTCCAATTGAGTTCACAACGTGCATCATCCGAACGTCTTGTTTCGGTCTTACCCTCGTGATTTTTATATAACCTCCGCCGCCGCGTCGGCTTTCAACTATATATCCTCTCTCAGGCGAAAACCTGGTTGATATAACATAGTTGATTTGCGACGGAACACATCCGAACCGCCCCGCAAGCTCGTTACGCTTTAGCTCTACTTCATCGCCGTCACCCTCTGAAATCATCTCCTTAATAAAATCCTCGATAATATTGCTGAGTTTCATGCGACAATCACCTTCTTAAATCCTTAATTACTCTCTCGCCGCATTATTTCGGCGAGTATCCCGAAAGTCGTTTCAGACTTTTTAATTATCAAATCTGACTTTGACTTTCTTTGACCTTTAACTATATTATAGCACCTTTTTTCAATTTGTCAACCCCTTTTTTGAAAAAATTTAAAAAAATTTATTTCTCATCTTCTATCTTAAAAGAATTCTTGTGATATGAGATAATCCCTTCTTTTTGCATTTTGGAAAGTTCGCTGCACATTGCGCTTCGGTCAACGCCGAGATAATCGGCGAGCTGTTGCCGATTGTACGGAATATCAAATTTGTATGCGCCCGATTTTTGAATACACTCCGAAAAATAGGACATAAGCCTTCCTCTTATCGTTTTTGAACCGTTATGCAAAATTTTTCGTGAAAGTTCAAGGCTTTTGTTTGCACAGATTTTCAAAAGGTTTGTCAAAATACGCACCTTATAACCCTCGGCTATATTTATACCTATTATAATATCGGATATATCAATCAACATAATTTCAGAATTTTCGGTCGCGGCAACGCTAATCAACAGCGGCGTATCCGGCAGGCATGCATAAACCTCGCCGAATACCCCTCCTGTTTTCGCACCGCCCAAAACGGTATTGTTACCCCATACATCCGAATGCTCAACAAGTACCGCACCACTCAAAACGATTCCCATAGATTTCGTTCCCGTGCCTTCGCGGAATATAGTTTCACCTTTTTTAAATGTTTTAATTTTATATTTTGCCGAGGATAAAAATTTATCTTTCTCTGCTGCGGTCATTCCGTCAAACAACGGAATCTTTGACATTATCTCAACCGTGTTTTTCGATTTTTGTTTTGAATCCATAAAAATCTCCATTCCGCCGCCCTGTGTCGGCACAAACAGTAATTAATTTTCTCTTAACCGAAATATAAGAGATTTTTCACCCATGTGTGTTTCCGAGGCATATCTAAGGAAAATTTCGCACGAGCAATTAAATCCGCTGTTTATAATTATTTTCGAATTTTTCAAAAAATTATTATTTTGTTGTTCTAACAACAGATTTTTTATTTTTATTATAGTATAATCCACTCATAAAGTCAAGAAAGAAAAGGAGACATATAATATGATAAGAAGAATAATTGAAATCAACGAAGAAAAATGCAACGGCTGCGGCGCGTGCGCGGCGGCTTGTCACGAGGGCGCAATCGGAATGGTGAACGGCAAGGCAAAATTGCTCAGAGATGATTATTGTGACGGACTCGGTGACTGTTTACCCACTTGTCCGACCGGGGCGATTACCTTTGTCGAGCGTGAAGCCGCGGCATATGACGAGGCGGCTGTTGCCGAGAATATGAAGAAAAAATCAAATGAAACCCGTTTAGAACTCGAACATCACGGCTGCCCTGGGCATAAACTTATGCAATTCAAACGTAACACTGCGGCGGACAAACCGAACAACGGCGACCAACAGCATATTTCGTCCGAGCTTGCGCAATGGCCGTGCCAAATTAAGCTTGTTCCGATAAACGCACCGTATTTCAGCGGAGCAAAACTCTTGATTGCCGCGGATTGTACGGCCTATGCATATGCGAATATGCATCGTGAGTTTATGCGCGGAAAGGTAACGCTCATCGGCTGTCCCAAGCTTGACGATGTTGATTACAGCGAAAAGCTGACACAGATTATCGCCGATAATGATGTTCAAAGCGTTACCGTTGTCAGAATGGAAGTTCCATGTTGCGGCGGAATTGAACACGCCGCAAAAAACGCACTCAAAAACAGCGGAAAGTTCATTCCGTGGCAGGTTGTAACAATCTCGGTTGACGGCAAGATTTTGGATTGATTCAAAATCTGATTCGGACATATTCATAAAAAAGAGGATGCGACAAAATAATTTTTCGGATAACCGAATTTTCATTTTGCTGCCTCCTCTTTTAAATTTAATATTAATATTACTTACAGTTCTCCCACTTTATCTCAACGTTTTTATCATCGAGATAATAATCGTGTGTAACCGTTGCCTCTAACATTGCGGTATAATACCACTTTTCCGGAATCAGGTCGGTGAACGGGTTAAGGTCGAGCGTTTTAACATATTTATCAGACGGGTTTCTTCCCAATATTTTGTTGATTACCGTTACAACTTCTGCGCGCGTAACCTCGTTTTCGGGTTTGAAAGTTCCGTCCTCATAACCTTGAATCAGTCCTGCTCTGTACAGCGACATTATATTCTTGTATGCCCAATGTTTATTTGACAAATCACCGAACACATCAGCATCGTCAACCTCTTTTGCATCAATATATCTCGAAATCAAAGCGGCAAACTCGGCACGCGTCAAGTTATTTGTCGGATTAAACTCTCCGTCGGGATAGCCTTTGATAACGCCGTTTTGGGTCATATATTCAACCTCGGTAACGGACCAATTCTGCATGGTTACATCGGGGAAAAGTGTTCCCGTTGCCGAAAACGGCTTGTCATATCTCTTGCTGTAAACCCTGTACAGAACCGCCGCAATTTCCTCACGCGTTATCTCGCCGTCAGGCTTAACGCTGCCGTCGGGATACCCGTTTATATATCCGATATGGGTTGGATGTTCGATTCCGAAAATATCTTTTGTATACTTTCGCGTATTATCGGTCGTGTCTGACGAACCTTTATTGATTCCG
This sequence comes from uncultured Eubacteriales bacterium, assembly GCA_900545865.1. Taxonomy (GTDB): domain Bacteria; phylum Bacillota; class Clostridia; order Monoglobales; family Monoglobaceae; genus UMGS1820. The sequence goes on along the minus strand of URAN01000014.1, from coordinate 52,072 downwards.
CCTGCACTTCCTCCGCCGCCCGTCCTTGTCGGAACGGTATAAGTATAACTTCCGACCTTGCTGTAAATCTTATCGATACACTTTTCGAATTTTCCGTCAATACAGTTTATACAAATGCCGCAGGCATTCATATATACCGCCTTAATTGTGGTTTCGCCCGACAAATCCAGCGTTTCATCGTCATAGAGCTTTCTGTTTGCGTTTGTTTCATCGGTCGGGTCACTGCCGTCCGTGGTATAATACAAAAATGTCTTTTCGTCATCTTTATACTCGTCAAGCAGAGTGTACTTTGTTCCTTTCGGGAACTGTACCTGTTTTGTGCCGAGCGATGTTTGAGGAACATCCAGTTTTACAAACTCAATATGATGAACAAACGTATTTGTGTCGATTCGACCGTTTGCGTCTTCAAGCCATGCATAAATCGTTATGTCCTTCATTGACGAATTAACCTTTATCGGTGCGGCGTTGTCATACATAACCGAGTTTGTTGACGCTTGCGTTCCGTCCGTTTTTGTATACGAATAATAGTAATGTATCTCGGCGTTCTTATTTTGAGTAACAAGCTTTATGCCGTCAGCATACGGGTCGGTATCGAGTACGTCCGCGCTAAGCCTGTTCGCGTCATACGGATTCGCAACATATACGCTTCCCGTTGCCGAATTTTCGGGTTCGATTATGTAATAATGAACCGTGCTTTTGCTGATTGCACCTGTTTCTTCGTTCTTAACATACGCCTTAAAAGACATTGTTTTAGAAACATCTCTCTTACCCGAATAGATATAGTCGCGCTCATCAAAACAGGTACGATAATAAATTGAATAGTCCGCATTTATCGGAATACGATCATCGTATTTTATCTCAGTCTGAAGCTTATCCGACTTAACATACCGTCCGGACGGCAAGGTGATAATCGGCGCAAGCGGCACAAAATCGTACACATAGCTTGCCACATCGCTGACATTTCCGTTCTTTTCGGCTCTGAGCTGAACCACGGTATACTCTTTCACATCAAATCCGCCGCCGTTATAATCTATCCATTCGCCCGCATTATTTAAGCGATACTGAACTTTCGCATTGTTATTCAGCGAATAAAAATTCACTTTAAGCAAAGTATTATTGTCGTCTTGTTTTATTTCCTCATATACGCCCGTGTTCTTGTCCGCATACGGTGCCGCAAGCGTCTCCGCCGCTCCGCCGCATTTATAGACATACATATTCTCGCTGCTCATAACGCCGTCAAGCTCGGATTTTATTACAAGTTCGGCTTTGTCCAAATACGTCTTTCCGCTCTCTGAACCAAGGCGCACGGTGCACCCGGCATCCGAAAACGCCTCGCCGGTTTTAGTGTTGATATAGAACTTTCCGTCCGCACACTCGAACTCGTTATTAAAATCATTCAGGGTATATATTACCTTGCTGCCTTTTACCGCGTCAACCGGCACAATCGGCAAATCCGTGCCGCTGATTTGAGCCGACGGTGCGGCTTGCGGCGGCTCGGGCGCAACCGTATATCCGAAAATTCCAATATCGCTCTTGACATTGAAAACATTCACGGCAACAGCCTTTATTATCGTCTTGCCCTTTACCTCTATATTCTCACCTTTGTACTCCTTTGTGTCCGCCGTACCCGGAATCGGGTCGGGCTTGAACGTTCCGTCATAGCTTATCGTATAATAAATCTTTGTTCCCTCGGGAACGGGTACGAATTGGGTCGTATATCCCGTATCCGATGAAATCTTTCTTGTATACTTACCGGGTTCAAGAGTAACAAGCGGCTGAACAGGTCTTTTGCTTACTACGTCATACGATTGTGTTACCACAGTTGAATAAGTTGTATCATCGAGTAAAACAACCGCTTTTATAACGGTATATCCCGTTATATCCACCCTCGCCATATCCGAAACATCATCCGCTTGTTTCCGACTCGGACTTGTTATCGGGTCGCTGCCGTCCGTGGTGTAAAAAAGCTTATATCTGCCCGTATTGTCCTTTGTACTGTCATTACAATAAATCGACACAATATCATTGCTTGTGAACTGGGTTGTCGGCGGTGAAAATACCGGTGCTTTCGGCTTGATTATATAATCAAAAACCGTTTCGTCACCCTCGTTTGAGTTAATCGGGTCTATCACCTTTGCAATAATTTTTGTCGTCTTGTCAATCTCCAAAACATCGGTATAATCGCGCCATTGCCCAATCGGGTCGGTGTCGTATCTGAACTTTATATTATTGGCGGGGTTATTCGCCGTGAGTGTAACTTTTACACTGCCCTCATATGTTCCCGACGGATAGAAAGCCTCAACCCCCATATCGTTGCGATAGTCAAAACGATAATAGAATGACTTTACGTTGCTGTACAAGCCGTCATAAAGTGCCGCCACACGAACGGTTGTGTCCTTTCCGAGCGTAACTTTGTTTGTGTATTCTATTCCGTTCGTAACGGGGTCGCTGCCGTCCGTGGTATACAAAATTTTTGCACCTGCCGTTGCACAGGTCAGCTCAACATCGATTTTTGAGGTATAATCTCCCGATGACGGACTTGCCTCTACTTCTTTCGGCAAAACTCCGAGATAATAGTACGCAATATCCGACTTTTCGCCTGTTTTGACGGTAATAAGCTTTATTGTGCGCCGTTTGTCAATCGATATTGTCGGGTCGGTTTTTCTGACCTTTACCCATTCGGTTTCGGGGTCGCTTCCGTCCGCAACGCTGTCTTCGTTCAATGTCGTCGAGAATGTGTAATACACATCACTCGATGCCGAAATAGGTTCGGATTCGTTAAATATCTCCGAATCGCCGACATACACCTTATACGGGCTTGATTCGTTATAAATATTCGGTATTTGCCGCTTTGACGAATCGAACAAACGCGGTGCTTTCGGAATAATTTCATAAACGAATTTCACCGTGTCCGAACGTCTGTTATCGCTCGTGCGCACCGCATAACAAGTGATTTCGCTCGTTGCTTCAATCTCAATCGGTTGTTCGTTTTGGCGGTCATATTCCATCTCGGCACCGCCGTTTATCGAATAAAAAATCTTACAGTCATCATCCGCGTCAAGCCGCACATCCTGCTTTTCCGTATACTTGCCGGCAGGCGGATTCGCCGTCGGAAGCGAAGGCTTTAATTTATCCTTGATTATAATCTGATGATAACCGCCGTTTACCGCCGAACAATTAAAATACTGTTCCTCGACCTCATCGCCCACATTCTTGGCGAAAAGCTGAAGCTGATGCTCGCCGCCGCTCGACACATCGATAAACACGTTTGTGCTGCCGCTCTTTAGCGGTGTGAGCGGCAACTTAACCAAATTATACCAATCATGACCTTCTATTTTTTGAGGTACGTAACCATTCTGATAAAAAACGATTAGGTAAGCGGAGTTATATGTCTTTCCGTCTATTACCTCTGTTTTCAAACCACTGCCGGAATAAGCACTGCCGAGAACATAATAATTTATAAAATTTGACGAATCTGTCTCGCCATCATATTCCTCCGTCGGAACTTTGTAATTAATCGGCGAAACTTGGCTTGGGTTGTCATCCTGATTCGGTTTTAGATTGTTGTTCTCTTCGAATTTGAAATAATTCGGGTCGTATGTAATTTTTACCGCGATACCGTTCAGGTCATACTGCGGCTCGAGATGTTTGGTTGTGGTCTTTGTCGAATCGTTCGGGTCGGGAACGGTTTGAGTCTCGCCCTTGTTGGGGTTGTCAACCGCAACATAAATATCCGCGGTTTCGCCCATATACACTGTGCTTACCGATGAGGTACCGGTCGGGTTTTTGCCCTGTGCATGAACATATACCGTTCGGCTGCGCTTTGCCGCGTCATCAGCATCGTCCGCAAAAACGAACGCTGACGGCAAAGACATCAGCATCATAAAAGCCGCAAGCAAGACCGATAAAAGCCTTGTCATTCCGTGCCTGTTTTTTCGGTTAAAGAAAGTCGTTTTTATGTTGTCTGTCGGTTTTATTTCTCGCATAATAATCAAATTACCTCCCATTAGTGCTTTGTGCAAGCATAACTGCATTTCATCCGATAACCGTATGTTTTAAATATTATTTTGTGCATATATCATCTGTACGGACGTCAGAATCGGCGCCCGTACAGATAGTACTGTTCTATTATTTCATCAATTCAACAAGGCGGCTGCACATTACGGCTGTTTCCGCTCTGGTCGCATTGCCGAGAGGATTAACCTTGCCGTCGCTGCCCTTTATGATTCCTGCCGCAACCATTGACGCCATCGGCGCATTTGCATACTCGGAAATATCGGCTTTATCATTAAAAACGTCAAGAGCCGTCAACTCCGATACCTCGGTTATATATCCCTTATTCAAAAATGCGCGATAAGCAAGCGTAATCAAATCCTGTCTTGTTATCGTCTGCTCGGGCATAAAGCCTGTACCGCTGCCCTGTGCGATTCCTGCGGCTTTCGCCTTTCCGATTGCATTATAATAATAGCTGTCGGTCGGAACATCCTCAAAATTCTCGGTGAACGGTGTGTCGATATTCAGCATACGCGTGAGCATAAGGATGAAATCACCGCGCTTTATGTTATTTGACGGGGCAAATTCGGTTTCGCTTATACCGCTGATTATTCCTTTTGCTTTTAGGGCATAGATTGCGTCCTCTGCCCAGTCATAGCCCGAAAGGTCGGTAAAGGTCTTTCCGTCAGCCGCTGTCTGTCCGCCGGTTGTTCCTGTGCTGCCGGTATTGGTGTTGGTGTTTCCGCCAATGCTGCCGCCGCCGATACCGCCGCCACCGGTACCTCCTCCGCCGCCTGTGCCGCCGGTGTTATCGCTTTTTGACTCTGCCTTTGTCTTGATGTCAACCGTGTCGGAATACACACCCGTACCCTCGGCATTCACGGCTGCAATCTCAAAATAATAGGTTTTGTCCGCCGACAGGTTGCTGAATGTGTATTCAATCGTGTCGGCGCTGTCTATCTTCGTATCATTTCCGAGCTTGTTTCTATCCGTGCCGTATCTGATTGTATATCCGCTTACGGATTCGTCACTCGGTTTTTTCCATTTGAGCGTTACCGAATTTGTGGTCGAAGTCGCGCTCGGCGCGGACATCTTTTCGGGAACATCGCCCTTTATATCCTTAAAAACCGACAAATCGAATTTATCAATTTTTCCGTCACGGTTAAAATCCGCCGCCTCGGAGTACTCACCGCCGTCGGCAGCAGCCGCCTCAGCCAGCTTTTTGTCATCAGCATTGACAACTCCGTCACCGTTTACGTCACCGGGAACAAGCTCGGTATTCGTAACCTCAACGGTTTTGTCGAACTTAACGCCCGTTGTCTTGTAAGAAACATATCCGAGTGCCGATACCTCAACGGTATATGTATCACCCTCCAAAACATTTTGTTTGATAATAAATGTCGGAACGGACGATTCTCCGTCACGGTTTCCGCCGTTTGAAATCAAAACGTTGTTTAAATATGTATAGAACACGTTTGACGGACGCTGTTCGCTTGTAATTTTAACCAGCACTTTGCTTGTTGCATAATCATCCGAGCTTTCGCCTATAAAGCCCTCAACCTTATCCATAACAACCTTTATCTGTGCCGCGATTGACTTTACATCGGTATCCGATGCGGTCGCCGTTCCCGTCACGGACGTGTCTTTGAGGGCAATCTTATCATTCATTCCGACCGAGCAGTACGTCTTATCCGCATCACCCTTGACCGTTACGCTCTTACCGGTTTCGCCCGAAAAAGTAAGAATACAAATCGGCTGTACATCGGCGAACGTCATCGGTTTTTTTGCCGAAATAACGGACATATTAAGCTTTTTTGTTGCGTTTGCCTCGGCGGCGTTCGGATAAATAGTCGCCGAACCGCTGTCGGGGTTGTTTTCGTTTATAAGCATATCTATTGAACTGTATTTCAAGTCGCCGTCAAAGATGAGCCCGAGCTGTGCAATTTTGATGCTGCCCTCCGCGCCCTTGATGCTGACCTTAATTTTTGCCTCGCCCGACATTGTGGACGCGTCACTTGAAGTAACGTCCTCAAACACAAGCTCGATGTTGCTTTCCGCTGCCGATACCGCGACGGATGCAACAATCATAAACGCTGTGCAAAGCGCGGCAATAACTCTTTTGAAATTCATAAAATCCACTGCCCTTTCCTAAAGGATAAAATAATTTTGTTTATACTTATCTTTCTTGTATCATATATAATTTTAACACCTTATTCGAATATTGTCAAACCGTTTAATAATATAAGGTTAAATTTTGTACTTTTTTTATAATTTATTCGTCATTAACTCCTATTTTTTTGCCATTTCCTCTTTCTGTCAATATAGACCTCAACTGCTTTTTTCGGTCGGGATATATATTGACAGAAAGAGGCGAAGCGGGGAACGTAAAAGTCTACTATACTTTTTAATACTTCGACACTCTTTCCTTAAAATATAAATAAACAAATTACCTCTTGGGCATTTGATTATTTAACAAGATTTTCACGGACGGTACAATTAACACCTTCCGTTTTGGGGAAGGGCGGTTCATAACCGCCCCATCGTCAACGCACGCTGTGCTTGCTCCGAATTTATATGCGATAAATTCAATCGCCTGCTTTGCGGCGTTTCCTCTTCCCACAAAACCTATTGGGTTTTGTGGGAGCCCTGTGTTTTCAAACTTTTGTGGCTCGGGCGAGATGTGTATCAAACTCGCTCGGGGTTGGTTGAGCGTAACGCTCATTACTTTCCCCACGAAACGAGAACGTATGCAACGTCCTTTGAATCGATAACGCCGTCACGGTTGAGGTCATATTTTGCATATTCGGGGTGATTGCTTACGCTCAATCCGTCCGTGCCGAAATATGATACAACCGCCGACAAATCATAGATGTTAATCTGTCCGTCTTTTACGATGTCGCCTGCAAGGAAGTTCGTATCAGTCGGATTGCCGACACGCTCTTCAACATATGCCGGTACGGTCTTAACATTGTTCCAGAAGTTCAATTCCTTGTTTCCTGTCATTGAAACGGTGTAACGCGCCGTTCTGTAGCCTGCGCCCGATACCGTTACGGTGTAAGTGTTGTTCTTAACAAGTTCGTTCTCAATATTAACAGTGTATTTATCGTTATTAAGTGCAACACCGTCATTACCTGTACCAAGTTTAAATTCTTTGTTTACGCCGTTGCCCGATACAGTTACTTTCATATTCTGATAAGCAACAGCGTTATCCTCGATTGCGTTCGGGAACGAAACATTAACGGTAAGGTTTGCTGTTTCGGGTTTTAATTCTGTTTCGGGAATACCATTGCCCAAGTCAAGTGTACCCTCGCTTGTGGTTGTGCCGCCATTAACAACGTATGATGTTACGATATTGTCTACGGTTTTTGTTGCGTTTACGATATTGGCTGTCGCATCATTGTCAACACCGAACTTAAATTTGCCGTAACCCGTGAATTCAACCTGTCCTATAACAATCTCTGTATCGGTTGCACTTGCGGTATTTTCGCCGTCAAAGTTAAAAAGGTATCTGTTATAATCGTCCGCTTTGGGTGTAACGTTCATATCGCCGACTTTCTTGATTTCATATGTGATAGCGTCTTCGGTTTCGAGTTTGAATGTCAAATCCGCCGATGTAAGACGATTGATATTCTTACCCTCGCCGCTTAACACGATGTCATACACAGTTTTGTCGGCAGTAGGATTGAATTTAACAGACACTGCATTGGTACTTGCTATTTTGTTGACAAGAGCCTCAGCAGCCTTTTTCGCATTTTCATCGCTATATGAGCCGCTCCACTCATTAAATCCTACGAGTTTTGTATTATTAACAAGTGTGTTGTTTTCGGGAGCAAATGTAAAGTTCGTGTTATATTCACTCGGTGAATATATAATCACTGCTGAATGTGCATCAACTGTATTTCCGCGGAAAGTAAGATTACCTGTATAAGGATGTTGGTCTGTGTGATTTTCAGCGAGCATTATTGCAGCGCTCTTAGCCGAATTTTCTGTATTTGCAATAGTGAAATTGTTATTGTTGATAACGATTTCACTATTCTCTGAAAATCTCGCAAGGTTAAGAGCACGCTGAGATTTTACCGTATTACCTTCAAATGTGAATTTTTTAATTGCCCAATCGAATTTATACCAAAGCGGATAAGCATCGGGGTGGTCATTCTCATTTTCTGTCAATAAGAATTTATTATTCTTATACATAACGGTGTTAACGGTTGAATCATATCCAATATTTGATCCGTAAAATTCGCAGTTTTCAACAACAAGGGACTCTGCACGTGCTTCGTTTTTACAATCACTTGTAGCGTGACCGGGTTTGGTGACTGTGAAAAGCAAGTCATTTGGTGCAATAACATTATTTACTGTAAATTTACCCTCGTTTGAGCTAACATCAATATAAGGTGATTTGTTGTTATCTGCATGATTAGAACCGCGTATACCTGTATCAATTTTATGTCCATTTCCGTTGAGTGTTATATCTACCTTATGGACAAAATGCCATCCATATCCATTTTTGATTTCGCCGCCATACGCCGAGAATCCTTCTTGATTTTTAATATCAGATACCAAATCAATGGTAACCGGTATGGTCTGTGTCGGAACGCCGTTTACATCTTCTACATTCATATTGCAAGCCGCTGTAAATGCGTCTTTGAGAGTATAATAGAACTTTGTGCCTATCTGTGCAACACAACCGTCAAATTCTTCTGCTTGTTTTTCATCGCTGAGGGGCATAACGGTTTCACCGTTCACTTTGATTTCTGTGTTCAGTTTCTTTGAGTTGTCAGCACCTGTTACAACCTGATATTTCTTTACATTGTAAAGACTGCTGCCGCTTGTTGAACCTGCTGCGAAACCTGTTGCCGCTGTTTTGTCGTCGATATCAACGCTGTAATTTGAATATGTGCTGTCGATTTCAATCGCTGCTTTGCCTTCAACCGAAGCGCTTGCATTGAATGTGCATTTTTCCACGCTGACACTTCCGGAAGTGAGCGCACCTTCGTTGTATATCAAAACGCTCTTGCCGGCACTCTTGAATGCACAGTTGTTAAATTCCACATTCTTTGCGCCGTATGTCCATACATTGTACGCATCCGACGATTCCTGAATAAATGTGCAGTCATTGAAAATTTCGTCTGCTGCATACAAAAACGGCTGACCTTTTATCGTGCAGTTGTTGTACGTCAGTTTTGTTGAATGCTGCAAGCCCTGATAGTTGGCATTGGGCCATGCCAATGTTACATCGGAAAATGTTATTGAAATTGTTTTGTGTGCTCCGCTGAATTTAAGAATGTCCTCACCGTCTGACAAATCACCTTTAATTGTAATGCCATCTACAGCACTAAAGTCTACCCCTTGTGTATCTATTGTGCCATTGATTGTAATTTCTGTTACAGTCGAATTAGCCAATGCTGTTTTGAGTTCTTCTGTAGTTGTAACAACGGCTGTACTATCATCTGCAAAAACCGGAAGCGCCATAGTACCGAGTACCATTGCGGCAGAGAGTGTACCGGCAAGCAATTTTTTAAAGTTAATCATAATTTTTGTTTCTTCCTTTCAAATCATTAATTTTTGTTTATACTTTCTTTCTTTTTGTGAACTTTTGCGCCCTTATTTTTAAAACTCCATTCCCGATGCAAATCTTATCCTCCCTCCCTTTCTGTATATCTTTCGGGCGCATCGGATTCACATATATAATTATACCGCCCCACGCGGATAATTAACTCATTTATTCGGTTCGGTCTTTTCCTTGCCGCTTTCTTTCAATAACAATTCATATATCTTGAGCCTTTGTACATTACACTGTTTTTCGTCATCGGTCAGAACATAATAGTACATAACCGATAAAAACAGTCTGAAATACGGCTCAAAAATTTTTGTATCCACACCGACTATTTCGGCAATTATATTCGAATACACCGCGTACTTGTTTCTAAAGTACAATGTCGGCGAATTAAAGTCGTTTTCGCTGTTCGGGCTTGTAAAAACCTGAACGCAAAATCTCATTCCCTTTGAATTTTTCTTTACCACTTCAAAGAAAAACTCACCCATTCCGCGAATATCATTCTCATACTTTTTCATTCCGTTTAAAAGCTCAGTTTCTATGTTCGAGCTGCATCGCTTTACACATTCCGAAATGATTTCCTTTTTGGACGAAAAGAACTTATAAAGCGTTGCCGGATTTATCGGCATTTTACGGCATATTACCGAAACAGCCGTATTCTCGATTCCGTTATCCGCAAAAATTCCTATGCATTTATCCAATATCTCTTCTCTTTTTTGTGCAGGCACAGTGCACGCCTCCTCTTTTATTTCAGCCATGTGCATAAAATCGTTCCGTCCGCATTGCGTGGTATACGTTTTGACCTTTGCACATATTATTTTACCTTTTTTCGGCAATAAAATAAATTATACCTCAATTATTTTACTATTTAATTGTTTACTTGTGAACATTTTGTTAACGCAAGCAAACGTTCACTTATTTTATAAACCAAAAAAATCGGCAATGCTCTTTATTCGTGCATTTATTCTGTTTTGCCGACGCGTACCACATAATCAATATTATGTGGTAAAAAATTAATATTTTTAAATCTTTTTTCGTCTTGCCTATACAAAAAAACGGCGATTTTTCGCCAACGTCTGACATTCTGTTAAAAAAGGGCACACGAAATTAAGCCAATTTCTTGTCAAAATAACAAATTGGCTTATTTCGAGTTGCTTATTTTTCGTTATATTAACAAATTAATAATTTATGTAGGCTATTCTCTTGACATTTAAAGCAAATTGTGCTAAACTAAAGCTGTCAAATACGAATATAATCATACTATCCATCACATAATATTGATTATGTGTTTTTTATTTTAATAACGCAAAAGTCCGAGCTTTTGCAGCTGTCTTATATGCTCTTCTCCGCTTTCAATCGTATATATACGCGTAGTTTCGATACTTGAATGTCCGAGTATGTCGGCGAGCCGCACTATATCTTTTTGCAGACTGTAAAACGTCCGTGCAAACAAGTGTCTGAAATTATGGGGGAAAACCTTGTCTTTGTTCACCCCGGCGGACTTGCACAAGTCTTTAAGCATCTTCCAGATATTCGAGCGGTCAAGCGGTCTGCCGTTTTTTGAAACAAACACCGCTCCGCTTTTTATATTTCGGGATTTTATATACTCTTTCAGCATTTGACAAAGCCTTTTCGGCAAAAATATTTGTCTTATCTTTCCTTTGCAGTTTATAACCGCCTGTCCTTTATTCACCGCGCCGACCGTCACATATTTTATTTCTGACACGCGCAAGCCCGTGCTTGCTATTGTCTGCATTAAATAATAGAGCCGCTCATTTTTCTTATCCTTTGCCGCAGTCAACAGCCGTTCATACTCCGCTTTTGATAGCTCCTTTGACTTATCAGCAAATATTCGCCGTTGGATTTTCAATGTTTTCACTTTCAAATCATACCAACCCATAAATACAAAAAATGCGTTAAGCGATGACAATATTGAATTTACGCTTTTCACCGCATATCTTTTGCAAAGTTCTTTTTTGTATTCGATAACAACCGATTTATCAACGCATCTGTCTTGTAACCACTCACGGAAGAAGCGAATGTCACGCATATATTTTTCAATGGTGTTTTCGCTCCGTTCTTCTTCATAAAGATAAATTTTGAAGTTATTGATTAGTTCATTTGTAATAATGTTCTCATTCACTGTATTCACAACCTTTCAAGTATATATTTTAACATAATCTTGAAAATATATAACCTTCCATTGTGAATATCAGGAATCGCAAGGAATCAAAAAAAGACTTCAAGTTTATTAAAATCCGAAGTCTTTTTATACAGCAAAACTAAATCAACGCCTTATATATCGCCGCAATGTCCTCCGATTTGACATTTTTACGTGTGTTTCCGGGGCTGCCGCTTGCAAGCGCATCGGATGTCATTTTGGGAATCACAATGGAAAAGCGCACCGATTGGGCGGCTCATCCCGTGTACGATTGTAACGGACGAGTTATTTATGCAAATTCCGGCCTCAAGTGCGGCAATTAAATTTTTCGGCATAAAATCAAAAAACTTGTTGACATTTCAACATTTCTGTGTTATAATCTTGTTTGTTGAAATTTCAACAAGCAAAGGAGAAAGTAATATGACAGACCGATACGAGGCGTTTACCACGTTAATCAATCGCATAAACAGGAACATACGAAAAATCAAAAACAAAGAAATGGCGGAATATAATCTCAGAAGTCCGCACATCTCATGCCTTTATTATCTTTATAAAACAAATAATCTTACGGCAACGGAGTTGTGCGAACTATGCGAGGAAGATAAAGCCACCATATCACGAAGTCTTGATTATCTTGAAAAAAACGGATACTTATTTTGTAAATGTCAGAGCAAAAAAAGATATAATTCGCCGTTTGAGCTTACCGAATCAGGGCTTATCGCAGGCAAAAAAATCGCAGATAAAATCGACCTTGTTCTCGACAAAATAAACGATGCTATTTCCGACAAGGACAGAGAGATTCTTTATTCCTGTCTGAACGCCATAAGCGAAAGCATCGATAGAGCAGTAAAAGAATATGAATAAAGCGAGGTAATTATGTTTATTATAAAATCAGCTTTTTGCCGTATATTTCAAACGGCTTTTAGAATTGCTCTGCCTTTTCTTCCGTACAGAGAACCTATAATAATCGATTCGTTCGAAAAAATCGGCGAAATATTAAAAACCGAAAAAAGCAAATCCGTACTTATTGTCACAGATAATGGTATAATCAACAACGGACTTATCCGTCCCGTTGAATATTCGTTAAAAAACGGCTGCATACGCTATACGATATATGGTGATGTTCAGCCCAATCCCACCGTAAAAAACGTGGAAGATGCACTGTTAATTTATAAATCACACGAATGTGATTGTCTTATTGCCGTTGGCGGAGGTTCGTCAATAGATTGTGCAAAGGCAATATCCGCGCGTGTCGCTTATCCCAAACGACCCATAAGCCGAATGAAAGGGATTCTTCGCGTGCTGCGCAAGGTACCGACTCTTATTGCTGTTCCCACCACTGCCGGAACGGGAAGTGAAACGACTCTTGCGTCTGTTATAACAGATTCGGATACACATCATAAATACGCAATTATGAGCTTTCCGCTGATTCCGCGCTATGCTGTGCTTGACGCAAAGCTCACGTATTCCCTGCCTAAAAATTTAACTGCCACAACAGGGATGGATGCCCTCACCCACGCCACAGAGGCGTATATAGGTCGCTCGACAACATCAGAGACAAGGCAACTCGCTGTTGATGCCGTTCGGCTTATTTTTGATAATATCAAAGCCGCTTATTCGGACGGTGAAAACGAATTTGCAAGGAAAAATATGCTGATTGCGGCATATAAAGCCGGGATAGCTTTTTCAAAATCTTATGTTGGGTATATTCATGCAATCGCACATTCTCTCGGCGGACAATACGGAATACCGCACGGACTCGCAAATTCGGTAATAATGCCGTATGTTCTCGAGGCTTACGGCAAAAAAGCTCACAAGAAACTTTATAGGCTTGCAATAGCGGCAGGGGTATGCAGCGAAAATGATTCCATAGAGGTCGGAGCAAAAAAATATATCGACGCCATAAAAACTCTTAATAAAGAAATGAACATTCCGGATAAGATCGGCGGAATCATCAAAGAGGATATTCCGATAATGGCAAGATATGCTGAAAAAGAGGCAAATCCTCTATATCCCGTCCCAAAACTTATGACAAAAAAGGAACTTGAAAGTTTTTATTATAAAACAGCAGATTGGAGCAAGTAATTATGACAAACGAACAGATAGCATCTTTGCTTGATAAACAAAGAGAATATTATAAAAGCGGAGTTACCGTTCCGGTGAATTTTCGCATTGAGCAACTGAAAAAACTTTATGCAGCAATAAAAAAATATGAAAACGAAATTTTGCAAGCTCTGCACACAGATCTCGGAAAAAGTGATTATGAGAGTTTTATGTGCGAAATAGGTCTTGTTCTTTCCGAAATTACATATATGATTCGGCATACAAAAAAGTTTGCAAAGAGAAAAACGGTATTTACACCCATCACAAATTTTCATGCCCACTGTTTTAAACAGCCCGTTCCTTACGGAAACACGCTTATTATGAGTCCGTGGAATTATCCGTTTCTTTTAACCGTTGACCCTCTTGCTGACGCAATTGCGGCAGGAAACACAGCCGTTGTCAAGCCAAGCGCATACTCCCCCGCAACAAGTGCAATTATCTCAAAAATAATATCCGAGTGTTTCGATGCGGAATATATCGCGGTAATCACCGGCGGCAGAGCGGAAAATGCCGCTCTTTTAGAGCAAAAATTCGACTTTGTATTTTTTACGGGAAGTCAAGCTGTCGGGAAAGAGGTCTTGCGTCATACCGCCGAGCATCTGACGCCGGCAGTATTGGAACTCGGCGGCAAAAGTCCATGTATTGTAGACAAAAGCGCCAACATTGCTCTTGCCGCAAAAAGAATTGTGTTCGGAAAATTTCTAAATTGCGGCCAGACTTGTGTTGCGCCCGATTATATACTTTGTGAAAGTTCGGTCAAGGACAAATTTATAAGCGAGGTCGCATCACAAATAAAGATTCAATACGGTGAAAATCCTCTTAAAAATAAGGATTACGGCAAAATTATTAACCAAAAACACTTCGAAAGGCTGTGCGGTCTTATCGACAAAAACAAAGTCATTATAGGCGGCGAAACAGATCGCGGCTCAAACCGCATTGCGCCGACGGTTATGGATCATGTAACAGAGAACGATACGGTTATGGGCGAAGAAATTTTCGGTCCGATTATGCCTATACTTACCTTTGACGACTTTGATAAAATGGTCGATAACCTTAAAGACAAAGATAAACCTCTTGCTCTTTATCTTTTTTCAAGCGACAAAGGGCAAATCAAACGCATTACAACCGAGCTTTCGTACGGCGGCGGATGCATAAACGATGTGGTTGTTCATCTTTCAACAAGCGAAATGGGGTTTGGCGGTGTTGGTCAAAGCGGTATGGGATCATACCACGGCAAGGACGGCTTTGATGCATTTTCGCACTATAAATCCATTATGGACAAAAAGACATGGCTTGACCTGCCAATGCGCTATCAGCCATATAAAAACAAGATGTACGAAAAACTTTTACATCTTTTTCTCAAATAACTCAAATATAGGATGGTGTTTTAACAAATATGATTAGAATTATAACGGATTCGGCGGCGGATTTTGAGCCTCACGAATTAAAGGAAAATAATATTTATTGTGTTCCAATGCAAATTTCATTTAATGATGTTGAATATAAAGAAAACGAAAATTTATCAAAGGAACAATTCTATGAATTGTTGGAAAAGTGCGATTGCTTTCCAAAGACCTCTCAGCCTGCACCGCATGATTTTGAGGTATTGCTTAAAGAATTTATGAAAAACAACGATGAATGTATAATTATAACCGTTTCTTCATCTTTAAGCGGTACATATCAAAACGCGTCTTTGGTTAAGGATATCCTCGCATACGAAAATTGTTATATAGTTGACAGCCTAAACGCCGCCGCCGGAGAAAGGCTTTTGACAGATTATGCAACCAGGCTTCGCAATGACGGTAAATCCGCAAAAGAAATATTTGATGAATTGGAGATCTTAAAAACAAAAATCAAATTATATGCGTGCCTTGATACATTAGAATATCTCCATCGAGGAGGCAGACTTTCCAAAACAGCGTATACTGTCGGAATGATTGCGAACATAAAACCTGTTATTCATATACTAAAAGACGGCACAATAAAAGTATCTTCCAAAGCCATGGGCATCAGAGGCGGAATAAACGCAATCTCAAAAAAACTTATCTCGTGTACACCCGATAAAAAATACCCGATATATGTATTATATTCAAACAATCGCAAAAATGGGGATTTATTGGCAGACGCCTTAAGAAAATCCGGATTTAATGTGCCGGACAAAAATATAATTAATATCGGCGCAACCATTGGGGCGCACATCGGTCCAAATGCCTGTGGTGTTGCATATATTTCCGAAGATTGAGAAAATTAACGGATTTAACAGCCATACATAAACATAACGATAACTAATATAGATAAATTTTAGCGCAAACTTTCACACATTTCATTGGAATATTGGATTTTAAAATATAAAATTTCGACAAAATTTAAAAAAGGGATTGACAAACCAAAAAATTTGTGCTAATCTTTTTTAAAACCGATGACAAAGAGTAAGTAAGCTTTGACACTTCTCTCAAAGAGAGCCGCAGGCGCTGGGATTGCGGCAGAGTAAGACTTAGCCGAATGGACTTTGGAGGGCAAACCGAAACAGAATTATTTTGGAGTAGGGGCGACGGAGTATGACGCTTCGTAAACAAAAGTCGGCATATGTCAGTATGCGCAGAGTGGACGCAATTTTAAATATTTGCGCCAAGCAGGGTGGCACCGCAGGAAATTTTATTCCTGTCCCGGCAACTTTATTTGTTGCGGGACAGGTTTTTTGTTTTTGTCCCGCGAATAAAAAAATTTTTATGAGAGGAGACAGAAATATGTCTAACAAAAAAATCCCTTACAAAATCTATCTCGAAGAAAGCGAAATGCCAAAGAGTTGGTACAACCTTCGTGCAGATATGAAGAACAAGCCGGCTCCGCTTTTGAACCCCGGAACGCTTGAACCGATGAAAGCCGAAGAACTTGCACCCGTATTTTGCGATGAGCTTATTCAACAGGAACTTGACGACACAACGGCTTACTTCCCTATTCCCGAGGAAATAATCGACTTTTATAAGATGTACCGTCCGTCGCCTCTTGTGCGTGCGTACTGTTTGGAAAAAAAGCTCGGCACACCGGCTAAGATTTACTATAAATTCGAGGGCAATAACACAAGCGGAAGCCACAAGTTAAATTCCGCAATTGCCCAGGCGTATTACGCAAAGAAACAAGGCTTAAAAGGCGTGACAACCGAGACCGGAGCAGGTCAGTGGGGTACGGCTTTGTCGATGGCGTGTTCGTATTTTGACCTTGACTGTAAAGTATACATGGTTAAGGTTTCATATGAACAAAAGCCGTTCCGCCGCGAGGTTATGAGAACATATGGCGCATCGGTTACTCCGTCGCCGTCAACCGAAACTGCTGTCGGAAGAAAAATTCTTGAAAAGCACCCCGGCACAACCGGAAGCTTAGGCTGTGCAATATCCGAGGCGGTTGAAAAGGCAACCTCGACTGAGGGTTATCGTTATGTCCTCGGAAGCGTTCTCAACCAGGTTCTTTTGCATCAATCGGTTATCGGTCTTGAGGCAAAGGCGGCTCTTGACAAGTACGGAATCAAGCCCGAGATCATCATCGGATGCGCAGGCGGCGGCTCGAACCTCGGCGGACTTATCGCACCGTTTATGGGCGAAAAGCTGCGCGGCGAGGCCGATTATCGCATAATTGCAGTTGAACCCTCATCCTGTCCGAGTTTCACGCGCGGAAGGTTCGCGTATGATTTTTGTGACACGGGTATGGTTTGCCCCCTCGCAAAGATGTACACTCTCGGCAGCAACTTTATTCCTGCGCCGAACCACGCCGGCGGATTAAGGTATCACGGTATGAGTTCGACCCTCTCCCAACTCTATCATGACGGACTTATGGAGGCGGTTTCCGTTCCCCAGACCTCCGTATTTGAGGCGGCGGAGCAATTCGCAAGAGTTGAGGGCATTCTTCCTGCACCCGAGAGCAGCCACGCAATCAAAAAGGCGATTGATGAAGCTCTCAAATGCAAGGAAACAGGCGAAGAAAAGACGATTCTTTTCGGTTTGACGGGTACGGGATATTTTGATATGGTTGCATATGAAAAATTCCATGACGGAAAGATGAACGATTATATTCCCACGGACGCAGAGCTTGAAGAAAGTTTTGCAACCCTGCCGAACGTTGAGAAATAAAGAAATATATGCGGTCACCCACACGTGGGCAACCCCACGAAACATTGTGCATATATGTATTATTTGATATATTTCATATATCCGTATTTTATGCGGACAACCGCAATTAAAAAAATTACTTTGATTCTATATTACAAAAAGCTGTGTTCCCCCGTTCGGGGAACACAGCTTTTTTATGCTCATACATTATTTATTTTAATACGCTTACCCACAAAATCTTTGCAATCTGTTCACGCAACAGGCTTTCGAGAGGTCTGAGCGAACCATCCTCGAATCCCGATACGATACCGTTTTCGGTCAGGTATGCCACCGCGGTTTGTGCGTATTCGGATACGTTTGAGCTATCCGAAAATCCTATCGTTCCGCTTGTCGGCTTGCCGTCAAAGAACACTCTGTACACAAGGGTCATTGCGTCTTGTCTGGTTATACGCTGTGACAGCTGTGCCTCAACACCTCTGTCGGTTTGACTTCCTTTAAGCCATCCGTCACGATATGCCGCTGCGGCATACGGCGCCGCCCAGCTTTCGATTTCCGCCGAATCGGCAAACATACTTACGTCCGCGCCGTCTATCGCCGTGCCTTTTGCACTCGCAAGCATCTTGACAAATTCACCTCTTGTTATCTCGTTTTCGGGCTTGAAGTATCTCACTCCGTCCTCGATATAACCGTCTGTCAGACCTGCATAGCCAAGACTTTGGATATAAAGCCTTGCCCACGTTGAATCAATATCCGCAAAGTCAACCTCGGACATTCTTGGATTCTCTATCACCGCGTACTTTCCTCCACCGATTGCATAAACCGACATCATCGTTCTTGCCGAATCATAATCGCCGCCGATGTATATCCATTTGTTTGTGCTTTCGGAATACTTATACACGCCGAGATTTTTATCAACGCCTATTCCTCTTACCTTAAAATCAAGCAAGAGCTTATCCTGAGGCGAAAGCGTTTCGGCACATACCACATCCGAACGGATTGTGCTGCCCTCGGGCAGGCCGTTTGTGTACGCACCGGTGTTGCTGTCCGTGCCGAAGACAAGATAATTCTCGTTCGAGATGTCCTTTCCGCTTACAAACGCCGCGTTACCGTTTTGTTTTGCAACAAAATCCGCGCCCGAGTACATCTTGTATGCGTCAACCTTTGCGCTTTCGCTCATTGACGCTTTAACCCTTTCGATAATCTCATTCACCTCATCGGGGATTGCGCTGCCGTAAACCGCGCCGCTTCCTCCGCCGCCACCGCTTGATGAATTCTTGTTATTATCTTTTTTGTCATCATCCGATGACGAGTCTTGGTTTCCGACAATACCCGAATCGTATATATCGGTAAGGTATTGTTCGCTGCCCAAATCAAGCTGTGCCATAACCGAGAACGGTGACGCGTTCTGTTGCATTACCACCGTTGACTCGTTACCCTCGGATACAAACATCGATGTCTGTGACGGGTCGGACAGCAATGTCCACTTAAACTTATCCTTGGCAATATCTATGCCGAGTTCCTTTCCGTCCGCATCGAGTCCGACCGCGGTCAGCTCGGTTGTGTCGGTGCTTATTTTGCTGCCTAAAATCTTAATGCCGCCAATCTTTGACGCGCGGCTGTTTACCACCGTTGCGATATGATCGGTCTTGTTGCCGTTTTTGTCGGTCGCGGTAATCTTAACCTCGTGCGAATACTTGGGTGCAACGGTCGGAACGGTTGTTTCATAAACCGTGTTATACTCGTTGTTTCCGTTCGCGTTTTGGGTCTTGGTATATCCGATTTGTTCGCCCGATACCACCGCTTTTCCATCAAGCTCAACATCAATCGTTACGCTGTCATCGGTTGTCAGCTTAATCGGGATTCCGACATTCGGGTCAAAGACGCTTCCGTTTTGCGGATATTCTATCTTAATATCCGCCGGGATTGTGTCAATTGCGAACTTGCACGTTTCGACCGTCACGTCACCGTCTTTGTTTATAAATACAACATCGACAAAATGCTCGCCGTCCGTCAGATTAAACGCCGCATAGCCTTTTTTGCCGCTTGCCGCATTGTTCACGATTTCCTCACCGTATTGCTTGCCGTCAATATCGAACCTTACCGTTACCTCATCGTTCGGAGCTGTGCCGAAGTTGGTTATCGTATAGTCGATAAGCACGTTCGAGTTGCTCGCCTGTAAGTATTGAATATCCTTTTCGTCTGTTTTTCTCTGTGCATTATATGACACAACTTTTACATTCGCTTTCGGCGGATTGGGTACGGGTACGGTTATAACCTCACTCTGTGCGGTTTCGCTCTTGAACCAACCACTGTTTTCTTTCATATTCAGGGCGTAAGCCTTAACGCGATACTTCTCGCCCGGGCGGATTTCGGATGTCTGTTTTGCCGCACCATTTTCATCGAGGATTGTATTTTCACCCTTGAAATATGTGCTTACCGTGCATTTTCCGTCCTCATCGGCAACATAGCCGCCGATTGCCGGGAGAAGCTCTTCCGTTTCCGTGCCGTTCTCGTCCGTGTTTATCTTATAGACGTTGAACTGAATACCCGTTGCGTTTGACGGAACAGTCGATGTTACATTCAAGCGTCCGTCACCGCCTGCCGCAGCGGTAACCATTGGGGTTTCCAATGTATTCGGGTTTGTGAATACAAGCGGAGTTTTTGTGTATGTGTTCGTATAGACCATATGATTCAAAAGCGAATCGAGCCTTACTATATACTTTCCGCTCGGAACGGCTTTGAGGTCTGTTTGAGCATTGCCCGACCCCTTTGCGGAATGTATAATATAACCCGGATGTTCGTTTATGACGGAGTTTCCGTCATCGTCCGCTATTGCCTTTCCGTTCTCATCGGTCAGGGTTTCGGTCAAAGGCTTTCCGTTATCGTCACACGGAACAAGCGCGATTGTTACATCCGCGTTTTCGTCCGCATTCCAGCTTATATCAAGGTTGCTGTCGTTGATTTCAGCCGATGAAATTTCCGTTTTCGGGTTTGCGGACGGAAGTGTGAACACGGTATAGTCGCTTATCTCTATGCCGTTTGTCGATTCAACCTTCCATACACCCGACTTCAGTTTTGCGTTGTCAACCGTTATATATGCATATTTTTTGGTAACACCATTTTCGTCCTCTTTTTCTGACAAAAGCATATTTGCGCCCAACGCGTTATTTCCCTCCTGGGTTTTGTTATAGTCATACGCAATTATCGGATAATCATCTCCGTTCGGGTCTGTTACCTTAAATGACGGTGCGGTTTCGCTATCGTAATATACGCGCAGAACAACGTCGTTGCCGCTTATCATTGCGTCCGTTACATCTGCGTCAAAAGCGTTTACACTCAAAAGTTTGAGCGGTGCGCTGTATTGCGTGCTTACCGCATTGTCGATTGTCGAACCGATAACCTTTGCGCCGCCACCGATACCCATAAGCTGAATGTTTCCGTTTGCATCGGGAACTTCTCTTACTTCGAGGAAGCTTTGCGTTCGTATTGATCGTCCCGAGGTTGAACCGCCCGAAGCGCCGCCTCCCGAGGATGCTCCTCCGCCGGAGGTTGTTCCGCTTGACATTTCGGTATTGTCGAGGTCTATCTCACTGATTTCATCGACCTCGCTGCCCGATATTAATCGGAATTTATTCGTATCGTAATAGTATACAAAACCGCCGCTGAATATAAATATTTTTACACCGCCGGCAATATACTTATTCGTAACGGCAAGGACAACCCCTGCGAGCTGACCGAGACCGGGAATATTCAGGCTTCCGCTTATCTTACCCATTAAGAAGAATTCGGGGGTGGTTGTCAGAGCAAGCGTGACGTTGCCCAAGACGATTCCCGAGAACATATCCACCGTTCCCGAAAGCCGCATACTGAATCCCGTTGTCCAGTCAAAGTCTCCCTGTGCGACAAATTTAATCTGGTCAAAGCCTTTCGGTGCGCCCGTAATGCTGAACGACAGGCCGTTGCCCGACACAGACATATCCGCCTGCATCGCCATTACTTTAACAAGGTCAAACGCCGCCATTACGCTTATTGTAACGGGCGGTCTTGCATCACCCGTATAATTTATCGAGCTTGCAAGGTCGGATATTCCGCCGCCAAGACCTATCAGACTCGACACGCCCGGAACAATCGGGACGCTGAATCCCTTTATTTCGAGATATATGGTGTCAAGACAAATCTTTCCCGTATTTGTTTCGGCAAGGCTCATTCGAAAAGCCGTGCTTATCGGACCTATACCTATACCCAAATCGACCCCTGCGTTAAACTCATACGAATTAAACGATACGCCCATTTCAAAGCCGTTGAGCTTACCTTTGCTTCTCGTTCTCGCATTCGCCGCATTACTCTGCTGACCCGCTCTCGTGGTTGCGTTTCTGTTGCGTGCACTGACCATTTGGCTGTTCGCATCGGTCGGGTTGCTCGCTCTTGCGCCATCCGATAGTCTCGAATCGTTGTTTTGTGAGCCACCCGCGGGAAATACCGAATCAGGAAGCTCTATCGACACGTTCGCCGCTATTCCGACAAAGCCCGTTTCTATCACATTTTCGTCGTTACGGCTTTCGTGTTCACCGAATAAGATTGAATCCACCGAAACGCCGAGAGAACCGCCGTCACCGAACGAACCGAGGGTTTCGGTTGCCTCGTTGCCGTCTTTAAACAGTTTCTTTTGCGTCTGTGCCGGTGTTTCGGTTGTGGTTTGAGTGCTGCCCGATGCGCCGGTTCCCGTACCCGTATTTGAACCTGTTCCTGTATTTGTACCTGTTCCGTTCGACTGTGACACTCTTTGCTGCGTTTCCCGCGGTGCCTCGCCCGATGCTGTGTTGCCCTCTGTCGGCTGTGCTTTATCGTCCTTGCTCATTCCGAGCGGAAATTCAACCGAACCGCTGAAATTTATCGTATACCTGCCGTCTTGGCAGCCGAGTTCGCCATAACTTAAATTAAAGATGAATCCACCCATATTCTGAAGCAGCCATCCGCCGCCGAGGAGCTGCAGCTGAGGTGTGGTGCTGTTTGACATACCGCCCTCATCATCCGTATCATATGTATAGATATCCGACATAACAAGTCTTATCATAAACTTATGCTTCCAGATTGTTGACGCGTTTATTATGCTTAAATCGCCGTCACCCTCGACCTTCATAACGTTCGGCTTTCCGTTGCTGTCAAACTCGGACTTAAAGCTGAGCGGAGTCATCGAATTATAATACATTATGCGGTTGAGCTTAATGTTATCCGAACCCGAGATAGTTTCAAATCCCATAATATCGGGGTTGTGAGTCTGAAGGTTATTATCGCCCGATTTTGTACTTATAACAAGCGGTGCCTTTGCTGCGTTTTCGGCATTCTTGCCCGTTTTATAGAGGACTTTGAATACACCTCTGCCCTCTAAGAGCATTTCGCCGTCTTGCGCCTCGACGCTCTCTTTATATTCCGAGAACTGTTCCTCTATCGACTTGCCCGAACCTGCGTCCGCGGTAAAAAGCCGCATTTCATAGTCGTTCTTGTCGCTTATCCTCGCGATTGAAGCAATCGAATAACCGCGGTTTTTATACTTTTCGTCATCGGTGGTCCTTATGTGGTTCTCCGCGTCCGAAAAAGTACGCTTTCCGAGATACGCCAATGTATTTTTGTACTCAATCGTCAGCTCAAACTCGCCGAGCCGACCGCCCATATCAACGAGCAAGCCGAGCTGTTTGTTTTCGGTATCGACAGAACAGTTAAAGCTGTCGATATTGATGATTTCGTTAGTTACCACGTTGCGCAAATATGCCGTCCAGTTCGACTTGTCGGTAAGGGTCTTGAAATTATCGCCCGTACCCTGTGCCGAAAAGTATGAATACCCCTCATAATATATTATTTTGGGGTCGATACCCGTAAAAGCAAGGTCTATCTTATCCGCACCGAGCGGCGGCAAGGTGACAATCTTGCTTGCGACAGACGGAATCGGCGTTCCCACGCCCGTGAGCTGAAGGCTTATCTTTCGGGTATCAATGCCCGTATACAAAGTGTAACCCTCTGTCGGTTGATAAACTATATCGGGTGCGTCCGCGTTTGAATTGTCCTTATTCTTTTTATACACGGGGCGCGCTTTAAGCTTAATCGGGATGTTCCGCTTTATAGTACCGCGGTCGATGTTGCCCACGCTTATTGTTTCGTCCTCTTCCTTTTCGGTCGCAACCCAAATCGCGGGTTCTCGTGTCATATTGAGTTCTTTATCCACGATTTTATCGTCAAAAACAAGCTTTAGCTTTCCGTCAACGATTTGCTTTGATTCGCGGTCTGAATTGTCAATCGTCGCATAAAGAGTGATTTCGCCGTTGTTTTCATAACCCGTGTTATCGCTGTTGGCTTTAAGCTCTTCCTTTTGAGTCACCGTCATAACACAGTAATTCGAGGTCGATTCCATTCCGTTAAGCTCGCCCACGCCGTACATCGTGTCAATCGAACAGCTCTGTCCCGATGTGACCTGTTCGGGGTCAAACATAATCGAGATTGCGCTGTCGGGGCATTTATACTCATTATAATAATCGTCAAAGTTCACGCTTGAATTAACATCATAATCCCAAAGCGTGTTCGCAAGGTTGAACCAGTGCGCCATTTGAACTTTATCCGGATAGCGCCGCATTTGGCTGTTTTTAAGCAAGCCGTATGATGTCGTTGTCGAGTATGTAACGCTGTCGGATATTGAGTACCATTCGGGGATTGCGTCACCGACAAACTCGGTCTCTTTGGTTATCGGCGTACTTCCGCCATTTTTATAAAATTGTCCGCCGTCATTATCCGCAATCTTTGTATCTAGCAAAATTCTTATGCCGACCCATACATTATCGGGATTTGTATTCTTATACTCATACCGAATATTTGCATATCCGCCGTTTGCGCTCGCCGTGTTTCCGTTTATGACGAGCTGTTGGGTTATCTCAACGCCGTCAACCTTCCAGATTGTCACAATCGCGCGGTTCTCGTTGTCCAACTGTTGTTCGGTCGGCGGCAGGACGAGCTGTCCTGCCGAGCTGCCGAAGATATAATCGTTTGTTGTCTCATCCGCTCCGTTCGGGTTCTTGACAATCCTGACCGTTGTGTATGATGTTGCGAACTTGTCGTCCTCATCATACAAGAGCGGCTTGTTATTGTCAAAACGCTTGCCCGGAACACCCTTAATCGTGTTTATTCCGTATGCCGAGCCGTCGGATTTTGCCGTAACCTCGATATAATCGTTATCAACGCTTATCTTATCATTGTCCGCAAAGACAACGCCTGTCGGGAATATGCCGACACACAAAGCCAACGTCAATATTACGGATAATGTTCGCTTTATTATTGTTAATTTATTAGATTTGGTTTCCATATATTATCCTCCTGTCCGCCTTGTATTAACCTGATATTAGTTATCCTGCTATGAACACATACATAACCAATACTTTTCTGTTTTCCGTCTGAACAAAGAGCGTATACATTCCCGTTTGTTCGGGTTTTAACTCTATCGTATCGCTCGGATTCGCCAACGCCTTATAGCTCGCGCCTTTCATCTGTGCGCCCGTCAAAAATCCTTTGGCAAACGCATACGAGACTTTGTTGCCGACCTTATCCGCATTTACGAATGTAAGTTTAAGCTCATCGCTCTTGAGATAGTTGACCTGTTCGCCCGGAACGAGAATATTTCCGTTAATCGCCGCAAATACGTCATTCGGACCGATTATCTGAATATACCTCGTCATATTCGTCACGTTACCGGCTTTGTCCGCCGCGGTGAAAGTTACCGGGTATCTGCCTGCCGTCTTGCCGTCAAACAACGGGTCATACGCAACCGCAACGCCGTTTGCAACGCCCGACTGTTCATCCTCTGCCGTTACGTCCTCAAACTCGGCCTTTTTGGCGGTGTCGAATTCGCCCGAATTGATATAGATGTCACGCGTTCCGCGACTTATCGAGATAATCGGCGCGTCCAAATCAACCTTTGTTACCTCAACGTTGTGTGTTCCCGTGTTTCCTGCCTCATCGGCAACCTCAAATGCATATGTGCCGTTTTTGGTCGGCGAGAATTCGACTTTATCCAGTTTTTGACCGTTTTGTACGATATAGGTCTTATATCCCGACGATTTTGCATTGGGCGTTACCGTAACGGTCGGAACTTGATTTGTCCACTCGGTCGGGTTACCCGAATCGGTCGCTGTCGGCTGGGTTCTGTCTATTCCGTCAACCGTAACGGTAAGAGCGTCAAAGTTTCCTGCCGCATCCATATATTTATAGATATATTCGCCGTTGTCCATTACAGAATGGTATCTTGACTGTGACGAATTTTGAATAAACACGGTGTCGCTCTCTCCGCCCGTCAATACATCGGGTGCCTCTGCGTCAAGCACGATTGTTGCCGCGCCCGGCATATCTTTAAGATTTCCACTGTCATCGACAATCTTATTATACTCAACCCTTGCGGTCAGCTTTGGCTTATCCTTGTCTATGTTCGAGACGGATGCAATCAAGCCCTCGGTTTCGTTTCCGCTTACATCGCGGAACTTAAACACCTTTGTTCCGTTGTTCTCAAAAATATATCTTATGCTTGACGAATACGTTCCAGTATAATCTCTTGTCGGGGTGTTGCTTCCCTGTTCGTATATTTGGTAATCCGCCAACTTATCAAACGTTATTGTCGCAACAACATCGCTGTTTGTCGGGTTCACCGTGCTATAGCTGATGAACGCTCTCGGCGCGGTTCTGTCAAGGTTCGAAACACTCAATCCGACAGAAGTCGTATTGCCTGCCCCGTCCTCGAATACAAGATCCGCAAATCCGTTATTCGGGAATGTAAGCAAATATTCGCCGCTGCCGCCTTTTGCGATGTCTTTTGGCGCAAACTCGTTGCCGTCATTATCTCTGCCGGATACGGAAATCAACCTTATGCTGTCCGCCGCTGTGATATTGTCCGAAACGGTAACCTTTGCCGTTACCGAATCCTTTGAATTTGCCGCCGACGGGTTATATACGTATTCCGTAACAGTCTTGGGCGCCTCTTTATCCAATAATGCGCCGCTTATCGAAACCGTTCCGACACTGCCGTTTGACGCGGTATAACTAAACGTATATTCACCGCTGTCACTTATCTTTAAAATTCCGACCTGTATACCCTTGTACATAACGATTGCCTCTATATCATTTTTGAGATATTTTGTATCATTATATATATAGGTATATTTTGCATTTTTATAATCCGCTTCATCAGCCGTCAAAGTAAATACCGAATCGTTCAAAACCGTGTTGCCGCTCTTGAACTTTACTGTCAGCTCGGTCGGGCTCTTGTCGATATAGTCTATCGTGACGGGTATCTCGGTCTTGTTGCCGGCTTCGTCTGTCAATGTGAATGTATAATCGCCGTTTTCGGTGAAAGTATACTGTTGTGCGCTGACGCTTATATCCGATACTGCTGAACGGTTATCTTTTATATCGTCAATGCTGACGGTTACATCCGTGTTTACCTTTGTTCCGCCGCTCGGCTTTGAGGGCGAATACAACACCGTATATTCGGGTGCCTGTCTGTCGAACTTATCAACAACATAGACTTGGCGATAAGCTGTCGTGTCCGTACCGTTCGGGTTTGAAACGTCAAATTCAACATTTCCGTTATCGCTTATTGTCATCTTAAAGCCCCTGTTGTCGCTGTCAGCGACAGCTCCGCTCGGAATGTTCGAGAGAACATATTCGTTGAACACGCCCGTATCGGGGAGTCTGACCTCTATATCCGCGCTTTGTGCGTTGGTATACTTGCCGTCAAATTCCGTGCCGCCTATCTTAAACTTTATGTTTTCGTTGGGAACATAAGGCTTAGAGCGGTCAATCCAGTTTATCTTTATCGGCAAGTCCGTCATACGTCCCATTTCATCGATAAGCGAATAATTTGTATCGATATTATTCTCAAATGACAGAGTATGCTCTGTCGCAAACGCCGTTGTGCCGTTCAGAGATGTATAATTCGAAACATACTTGCTCGCAATTTCATCCATAATCTCGGCACGTATTACCTGAAAGCGTTTGAGTGCGGTCAACGTTTCGATTATTTGATCATATGTCATTGGCTCGCCGTAATAATGTATGTTACCCTCTTCATCTTTAAAAGGAGCCGTAAACGGGTCTTGATACAAAACCGTGCCGTCATCGAGCGTCATCTGAACGGTGAGTTTTTCTTTGTCAACATCGTTTGGAACAGAATAATTATCAAACGCCTCGGGATAATTCTTTATATCTATACTTTCATCACCTTGAGGGAACGGCACAGGAATTAACGCTTGCTCCTGTTCTTCGCCCATCTTTTCGATAAAGTGCTTTCCAAATATATCTCTCAATCCGTCCTTATCTTCCGTTCCGTAATACTCATCACGATAATCCGTATCATAGAGGTATCCGTTATACGCATAATTCTTGTCTATTTCGTCACCCTGTGTTTCATAGTCATACGTTATTCCGCACAGACAATCGTTCAAAAGATAATCCAAAAGGTCGCCTATCGGTTTGACCGCCGTTTTGTCAACAAGGAAGTTTTGATACATTCCCCTCTGTTCATAATCGGTCGGGTCATACTTAACCAACAGCTTTTCTTCATCGGTGAAATCCGTACTGTTGTTTACATACTTTCTGTGTATCTCATTATACTTGGCGATTGCATCGTCAAACGTCAAGGTTTTTACCTGTCCGTCATACACATATGTATATCCGTCCGCACGTTTTTGCATTGCCGCCGCCTGCATTATCTCAATATTTTCCTCTGTCTCTCTGTTAAACAGAACCCTTGTCGGAATATCCGTTGTGACTTTCATCGATACCGCGCCGCCCGTGGGGGTGTTGTCGGGTGTATAGCTGACATTCGCAACCGCGTTTTCGTTTGACGCGTCAATTGTCGCAATTCGAACCTTTGTGATATTGCCTGCATCGTCCGAAACCTTTGCATATACATTATATGTTCCGTTCGGAAGAGCGCCGTATGTCAGCTTATACTCGGCCTTAACGCCGCTCGCCGCCTCGGATGAATTGAGTGACCTCAGCTTTGCATATGCGTTGCCCTTGTCATCGCCGAAATATCCGTTCTCGGAATATATAGGTTCGGCATCTTCGCCCTCGCCGTTATATCCGATTATGCGGCTTGCCGCTTCGTCCTCAAAGAAATCTGTATCTTTGGGCTCATCCGTGGTTATCGATATACCGAGCAGTGACAGCGAATCGTTATCGTCAACCGATATATTCATCTCTCCGTACTTTGCTGCGCCGCTCTCGGGTATCTTGGTTGAGTTCGTCAGAGCAATGTTAGGAACGCTTCTGTCAAAACAGGTAACATCAAAGCTCTTTTCGCCGACCTTACCCTTTTTATCGGTAAGCTTAACCGTAACCTTTCCGTTCTCGGACACTTTGAGTTTGATAATGCCCGGCTCGGAATGTTCCGCAACCTCCGCTCCGCTGACATCAACCTTAATATCCTCGGGTCGTTCATATGAATCGTTTGAATAATGCAATTCAACCGTCTTATACTCGGCATTTGTCATATTTAAAATTTCCGACATATCCGTATAATGTATTTCGGGCGCTCTTTGGTCGATGACAAACTTTACGTTTCCGCCGGCTGAGTTGCCGCCCATATCGATAACGTCAAAGACATAATTATACTTTGTCATTCCGTCCTCATAGACCGCTCCCGCATCGCACAAAAGAGGTTTGTTGACGGTAAAGCTTCCGTCTGCTGCTGCAATTCTCGAAAGCTTTGAAACGCCGCCCTCGCGATAGCCAATATCCAGCTTATCATCAACGTTGTCGCTAATCGATGCCGTTATTGTCTTTATTTCGTCAAAGCCGTTGATTATGTACGCCGTCTCATCGCATTGCGGTCTCGGCAATCCCGACGGTTCAACCGTAACGGCGGTAACCTCGGGTGCTTTGAGGTCAATCTTCATCTTGTCACTCGAGATTTTGCTTGCGTGACCGAATTTGTCTTTAAACTCAACCTCAACCCACGCCTCGGTCGCATCGGTGTACTTGCCTTGTGCCGCGTACTTGTTATAGAACGAAAAGGACTGCCACGACCACACCGAATCGAGTGTGCGCGTCTCTGCCGCCTCGCCGCCGATGTACAATGTCATCTTGGGCGCGTTGCCGTCCGAAAAGTCGATATTTCTGTCGCTTACATACGCCCCGTCCTTATACGAACCCGAATCGTCTTCGAGCGATGTGCTTACCATATAGCTCTCGTTTACGCCCTCGCGGTTTCCGCTTATTTCTATCGTTCCCGTCGGCGCAACCGTGTCAAAATAAAAGCTCTTCCACAAATCGGGCTGTGTTGCATTATCAGGCTTCATCGTTATGCTCGTTTTGAGCGTAAACTCGCCGTCAAACAAATCGCCGCCGTTATACTTTTTCTGAATATCTTCGTTCGCAAAATCAAACGCCGTCAATTCGGCAACACTGTTAAATGTCGCGCTCGATTTCATATCGTTCGCCGTTGCGGTCGCACCCTTTTTCCAGCCGTATTTCACCTCGAATTTTGCATTCTTTGTCGGTGCTTTTTCCGCTTTAAACGTTATCTTATGCTTATCCGACACGATGTTTTCCGCACTGTCATCGAGCGACAGCGTGAATGTTCTCAGCGCGGTCGAAAATACGTTTGAGCTGTATCCTGCGTTATCCCTGTTGCCGAGTGTATCGGAGAAGAACGCTCTTACCTGCCATGTGTCATAGCTGTCGGTTTTGCCCGTCACCATTATTTCTTGGTTATCGTTTCGAATCATCTTATCCTCGTTTGTCGCATTCTCAAAATTGCTAAGACGATACTCTATTATCGGGTCGATTTTTCCGATACCCTTATCAAACACATCGTATTTAACAACCGCCTTTGTTCCGTCATTGCGCTCGCTTACGCCCGTTACCGTCGGGGGCGTGTTATCAAGGTATAATCTTATATCCTTGTTATCATAATTGTTAAGTTCGTTTCCGGCTCTGTCTTTGACCGAATATTCAAGGTACAATTCCTTATCACCGGGGTATGCGTCCTGTGGGAATATCTCGTTTAGCTTAACCGTGCCACGGTTGCCCTCGGTTGTCACAGGAAGCTGTACACTTGCCATTTTTTGAGATGAAATGTTGTCATTGTTCGTCTTTCCGCTTTGCAAGCCGTTACCCGACTTGCCGAGCTTTATCGGAAGATACCGCTTTTTGCCGCCCTCCCAATAGACAACCGACACATACGCGCCGTCAAGGTCAAAGCCGCCCTCGTCCTCAAACACAAGTTTTGCGTTTGAATTAAAGTCCTTCGCCCAGCCGCCTGCGATTGTTTTATCTTTCAATTCGGGCGGTTTTGTATCAATAATTATGTTCTTTGCCAAAGGCATAAGGTCTTTATACTGTGACGGGATTTTAAGTCTTGAACCGTCAATCGTCATATTCGAAATATTTCTGAGCTTTTCGCCGCCGCACATAATCGCGTCATCGTCAAAGACAAAGTTTCCTTTATTGTCATCGCTGCCGGCGAAATCTATTTTATAGCGCGAAACACCGTTAACGTCCTGAGGCGTATATCTGAAATACAGTTCGGTTGTCGCGTCACTTTTTATACCTTTTTCGTTGGCTTTGTTATCAACACCCACCGTCCGCGCAAAAGCGAGGTCGGCATAGACATACTTTCCGCCAATCTTTTTATTGTTCGTGTCGTATACCTGTAATTTAAGCTTTGTTCTTTTTATGTCGCCGTTTTGGATATTTGCCTTTGCGACCTCATCATCGAGAACTATTCTGAATATCGGCGCGTTCTCGTTATTCTTTCCGAACGAAGTGTCCTGTCCGTACTGTAGCTTTCCGTTCTTTTTAACGTTGTTAGAAATCTCGGACGGCATACTTCCGGCTATGGTTTTATACTGAACGCCGCTGATATTCAGCGAGCTTTCGTTTACATACGGATAGAACTTTCTGTCGGTGAACTGTTGGCTGTGCAGACCCGTTTTTGTATCGTCAACCGTATAATATGTACCGTCCGACGCCTTGTTCGAAAATCCGCCCGTTGTTTCGTCTTTGAGGGCGTTGCCCGCTATATCGGTTATGCACGCTTTTCCGTTGACAAGTTTTGACGGTGTAAGCGAAACATAAAGCTCGGTATCTTTATCGGTGTTATCGGGAATCTTATATTTAAAATACATCTTGTCGCCGCTCACGCCGTCAAACTCCGCATCATATGCCGCGCTGTCCGTCTTGTTGCTCGGGTTCGCGGTAAGACGCAGTTTAAGCTTACCCGTATCGCTTGTTTTTACCTTTTCGTCAAACTGGACGTAAAAACGAATCTCGCTTTCTATTGCCGATGCGTTTACGTCAGAACCGTACACGTTTTTCTGTTTATTAAACTGACCGCTTTCGATTCCGCTCGATTTAACTTTAGGTCCGACACTGTCGCGCAGGAACACACGAACCTTCTGAACCGAACTTCCGTTCCATTTTTTAAGTCCCTTTCTTGACGAGCGCAGATTCAACATCATATATCTGATGTCAGTGTTCAGCTTTTGCCAGCCTGCCGTAACCGTGCGCGTTCCGTCATACCAATTCTCGGGGGTTGTTATTTCCTGCTGAATCGGTGATGAATAATTATAAAAACGAAGGTTCGCCACACCGCGATGTTTGTTTGTCGTACCCTTATAGTTATCCGTTTCGGCAACAACCGCCGCCTCTATATCACCTTTTGAAATCAGCTGTCTTAAATCGGAGCTAAAATAAGCGCCAAAATCAACTTTATAGTTATTTTTGTCGCTTGAATTGTTATATACGGCATATAAATATTTATTATTGCCGATTTTTGCCCCATAGTCACCCTGTGTTGTGTCATAGACGAACTGAACATTTTTGCTCGTTCCGTCATAATAATCCTGTCCTCGATAAAATCTGAATTGGTTAAAAACCGAATAGCTCGAGTTAATATCCTCTAACTTATCGCCCTCACCCGCCTTTAAGATTTTACCGCTTTCAAGCGCAACCGTGCCGTTTCTCTTCTTCTCGACCGATGAATCATCCCACTTCACCTGCGACCTGCCGCCGAAACTCTTATCCCCGGCAAAAACGTTTTGGGGGAACGTTCCAACCAACATACATAATGTAAGTGCCACGCCGAAAAATCGTTTTAACTTCATATCCGAATCCTCCGTCTTATATAAATTTAAATATATTTCAAAAATGTTATAAAAGCCCAAACTTAAAATATCCTCAAAGTCCTTATTTTACTTTAAGATATAATAATTGGCTTACAAGCGTATTATAACATCTGAGCCGATAAAAGTCAACAATTTATTTACATTTTATTAATAAAAATGCGAATTTAACAAATTCATTTTAAATATATTGTAAAATTAATCCCATATTCAAAAATTTTTTTAAAAAATTAGGAAAAATTCCTTGACAAATCAAAAAATTCTGTTATAATAGATAAGGTAGACAAATTTAAATATTCCTCTATAGCTCAGTTGGTAGAGCATGCGGCTGTTAACCGCAGGGTCGTTGGTTCGAGTCCAACTGGAGGAGCCACGTCGGAACGGACTTTACTTCGTTCCGATTTTTCTTATGCGAAAAATCAGTCACACGTGCCGTCGTTCCTCCTTTTTCGCAAAAAGGCACGCTCGGCTCGCCTGTTCGCTTGTAAACGCACTCACAACGGCTTACTGTCGCTACCACCTTTTTGCGATACAGGCGCCTTCGGCGCACAAATATCCGAAAGGTTCATATCGTCCGCACCCGAGTAAACCTTTTTATGCAAATGCAAGTGAACCAACGAGCCTGCGAGCCGCTTGCGGACGCAGGGAATCGAGCAGCGACCGCCGCCGGCGGCGGATTAAGGGAGCGCGGAGAGCTGTGCCGCAACACAATGAAATGAGCCGTCATTTTGAGCGGCGATATTGAATTGATGTTGCAAACGGACGTGGTTCGAGTCCAACTGGAGGAGCCAAATAAGAACCTCAAGGTTGATAGAAACCTTGGGGTTCTTCTCTTTTATTTCGGTTTCAAAAAAACCTTTGCCTGTGCGGTTTTCGGAATACATCGTGTAAAAGTGCTGCTGTGCGATAATGTTTTCTCCTTATCGGCAGCACATTTTTGTGCCGAAATTGCCCGAAAATATCCGTTTCAATCAAAAAATGAAACCGTAAAATTTTACCCCCGACCTTTCGTGTCAATTGTTTACCCTTTCGTGTCAATTGTTTACCCTTTCGTGTCAAAGGTTCGACCTTTCGTGTAAAAGGTATGATTTGTTTTTAGTTAATGGATTTTGAACAGAGCCATTCAGCTTAACAATTGAAAACCCATAATAACGATGCCGAGAACAACGAGAACTACACCTGTTGCACGGTTAAGTGTTTTAGGCTGTGCCTTATTGGCAAATACCGCAGCTATCTGAGCCCACAAAAGCGTAAATACAACGCACAGTACCCATGTTAAAACATCCGGCAATCCGCCTATTGTAAAATGTGACATCGCACCCGTCAACGCGGTAAAGGTCATAATGAATACACTTGTACCTACGGCAGTTTTTAATTCATAACCCATTACGCTCGTTAAAATCAACAGCATCATCATACCGCCGCCCGCACCGATAAATCCACAGATAAAACCAATCATCACACCGCAGATTATCGACTGAATTGCCCGCTTTTTTGCTGAAGTTTTTCCCATACTTTCCTTGGTTGTCATAACGGGGCGCACGATGAATTTAATTCCGAGCAGAAATGTCATAAACACCGAAAAGCCGCCCATCGTTGCCGCCGGCACAAAGCTTGCTATATAACTTCCGACAATGGTAAACGCTAACACACTGACCATCATAATCAAGCCGTTCTTCACATCCAGATTTTTGTTTTTATGATAGGTGTATGCCGAAACCGCGCTGGCAAGCACATCGGAAGAAAGTGCGATTCCCACCGCCATATAAGGATCCATTCCCAAAAAGGTTATCAGCATCGGACTGATTACGGCAGCGGCGCTCATTCCCGCAAAGCCTGTGCCGAGACCTGCGCCCATACCTGCAAAAAATGTTATCAAAACGGTTAATGCAATACTCATAATTTATTTTCCGCCTTCAAAATCTCATTCAGATTTTTCTCAATAATATCCGTTGCCTCCGAAAACGCTTTACGCAGATCGTCATCCATATTCAAGAACATTCTCTCTGTAAAGGCTTTCTGAAGTTTTCGCCCGCGCTCAATAATCGGCTTTGCTTTATCGGTACATATAAGGCCCGTTTTACGCCGATCTCCTTCCACCTGCTTTCTGAGAAGATACCCTTCTCGGACAAGCCTTTCAACATTTACCGATACAAGATTTGCCTTAATCCGCCGTATTTCCACTATTTCGCCGGCAGTGTTATAGTTCGGGTTGTTGCCGAGAAACATCAGAATGTCAAATGCTGTCTGCGACAGTTCTAACTCTTTGCATAGTGGCTTGCACATCGCATTGTATGCCCGGGAAATCTTTCTTGAAACTTCTATGCTTAAATTCACACTCTGTCACCTCATACTTCATATTTGAATTGTTCATTTTTGAAGTATTGTATCACAATTTATATGAATTGTCAAGAGCGTATCGATAAATTTTAATGATTAATACGGATAAATAACAGAATTTTTTTGTCTTCCGCTGCCGAACATATGTAGCATCAGCAACTAAAAAAGCTGAATACCCGGAAGTTCAAACCGAGAATTCAGCTTTTAATTTTAATTTTCAAATTTCGGCGCAGTAACTTCATTACCTGCAAATGCATTAGGCCCGGGATTTGACAGAGAAAAATACATTCTTGCGGCTTTGGTTGTGCCAAAGTCACGGTTTGAACCGCTTTCCTGCACTTCGTTAAAGGCATCACGGAACATCTGATTATGTGCTTCTTCACGGTTAAGCAAAAAGTCAATCGTTTCCCGTACTTTTTTATCCTCAATCTGCCGATAGAGATACTCATATACAACCTTTGCCCTCTGTTCTGATGCGATGTTGCTCAGAAGATCGGCACACAAGTCACCGGTTACGGTAACATAGTCTGCATTCCACGAATATCCCGAGGCATTTATGAGCCCCGGATTTAATCCGAGCAATACATGAGTCTGAATTTCTCCGGATTGAACCTTTTCGGCATCAACATCGTGACCGTTGAGCATATTAATTGTTTGAGCAACCATCTCCATATGCCCAAGTTCTTCAGCAGCTATATCCATAAACAAGTCCTTGATTTTCGGGTCTTTTATGCGAAAGCTCTGGGACATATACTGCATAGCGGATTTCATTTCTCCGTTTGCTCCTCCGAGCTGCTCCTGAAGTAAAGCGGCATATTGCGGATTGGGACGTTCCACGCCTACCGGATGGAACAGAATTTTTTCGTGTTTAAACAAATATATCAACTCCTTCTAATCGTTATGTTTTTAGTATTGCAGATATCGATTGATTTATGCATATATTTACAGCAAAACAGAATGCGGATAATTGATATGCTCGGCACATATAAAAAGACAACCCGTGCAGGTTGCCTTAAAACATATGTTTAATTCTTGAGGATAAGCACTATTTCGCGTTTCTTTTTAACACCGTTTTTATACGAATTGTTACCGGTATCATTATAGCGTAGAACACTATCAAATAAAACGGGAAAATAACCATTCCGAATACTTGACCGAGCAAGCCGCAAACTGTGGGAGCAATCATAATTCCGATATATGCCGATGCCATCTGAATACCGATAATCGACTGCGAAATATCACTGCCGAAGTTTTCGGGCGTCAAATAATTAAAATTCGGAAACAGCGGACCGTTTCCGAGTCCTATCAAAAACATTCCCAACGCACACATATATACTCCTCCGGGAAGAATCAGCAGCAACAAAGCGAGTCCCAACACAATTTGACCTAACTTTATTATTTTCCAGCTATGTAATTTTGCTGCCAATACACCCGATAAAAATCGTCCGAGTGTCATTCCAATATAGTAAATCATTATGATTTGCGCCGCTTTCTCTGCCGGCAAATGCTTATATTCCACAAGGAATGTACTGCCCCAACCGCCGCAGGTACATTCTATGGCACAGGAGGCAATAAAAAGGCTGCACATCATTTTTACCCCCGGAATCTTCAATACACTTCCGAACGATAAATCTTTGTGTGTATTTTCCTCAGACTCATTTTCACCGCCGTGCGCCTTGCGCCACAGCGGAAGAGATAAAAACAAAAGCAAAGTTATGATAAGCTGAATGGCAAAAGCTATTCTGTATCCGCCCCGCCAACCGAAATTGTCGGCAATAACAAGTGACAATATATAAGGACTTACGGATACGCCGACTCCGTAAAAGCAGTGCAGAAAACTCATATGTGTTGCCGAATAATGAATCGCCACATAGTTATTAAGGGCTACATCTATTGCCCCTGCACCTATTCCGAGGATAATTGCCCAAAAACACATTACCCATAAATTCGGTGCAAAAGAAAAGCCGAGCAAAGCCAAAGCCGTTAAAAGCGTACTGTAAGCAGAAACCTTGTTTGTTCCGAGCCGTGAAATTATTTTTGAACTTATCACACTCGACAGAACAGTACCGCAAGATATAATAATCGTGACAAAACTTCCAAACGAAATCGGCAGTTCAAACTCAGAATATATTGCAGGCCAAGCTGTACCGAAAAGTGAATCAGGTATTCCCAAACCGATAAAGGCGATGTATATTATAATAAGTAGTGCTGTTGCCATAAAAAGAGCTCCTTAAAGTGTGCAAAATTTTAGCGATATGCCAATACATAACTTTGAGTATTTTAACACAAAAACGGCAAAAAAGCAATCGTTTCCGACTGCTTTCTCCCATTTGCACAAAAATTCAATGTACAGGCAAAAAAGAACCCCACAGATGCACCGTTTTGGTTCTTCTGTGAGGTTTCTATACAATAGACCACTTGATTTCAGTTCCGCCTTTGAACTTAAAAACGATATGTTCTTTGGAGTATATCGTCATTGTTTCTATCACCGCATTCCAAAGTCCGGTATCAAAATCCGTAATCAAGTGCTCCTGCTTTTCCAATTCATCAAGGAATGCCGCAATCATATTTTTCCTTGAATTTCTGTTTGCAATTTCCGTTTCCGTTTTATCTTTATACAATCTTAATGCCTCGTTGCAACTTATTATTCCATTTTTATATGTTATATGTTATAATAAATAAAAGCAAGTTGGAGGAGGTTTATCCTATGATAGAGAAAATACATTTCAGGCGGCATCTTTCGTCCTTTCAAATTATTATACTGAGCTTTGCCGGTGTAATTCTCTTTGGGGCGCTTATATTAATGCTGCCGATATCGTCTGCGGCGGGCATAGTAACACCGTTTCACAGTGCGATATTTACATCAACCTCTGCCGTTTGTGTAACCGGCCTGGTTGTGCTGGATACCGGCAGCTATTGGTCGCCGCTCGGGCAGGCAGTGATTTTGCTGCTTATACAGATAGGAGGACTCGGAGTTGTAACGGCAGCGGTGTCATTTGCAATGCTTGCGGGCAGAAAAATATCACTTATGCAGCGCAGCACAATGCAGGACGCTATTTCAGCGCCAAGGCTCGGCGGAATAGTCCGTCTGACAAGGTTTGTCTTGAAAGGCACGCTTTTAATAGAACTAATCGGAGCGTTATGTATGCTTCCGTCGTTTTACGGCGAATACGGTGCAAGCGGAATATGGAAGGCTGTGTTTCATTCCGTATCGGCTTTTTGCAATGCCGGATTTGACATTTTGGGAACAGGCGCTCATACATATCCTTCTCTTACCGAATATATAGGAAATCCTTCTGTGAACATTGCAATTATGCTTTTGATTATAGTCGGAGGTATCGGGTTTCTTACGTGGGACGATATTTGCCTTCATAAACATCATTTCAGGCGTTACTGTATGCAAAGCAAGATTGTTCTGTTCACATCGGCGCTTTTAATTGCAATACCTGCCGCTTTCTTTTTCTTTTGTGATTTTGGCGGTATGCCGGTTGGGAAAAGAATCTTTGCATCTTTGTTTCAGTCTGTGACAACAAGGACTGCCGGATTTAATACTGCCGACCTTAACGCAATGACAGGCGCCTCAAAAGCGATTATGACATTGCTTATGCTGATTGGCGGCTCGCCCGGCTCCACTGCCGGCGGTATGAAAACCACAACCTTTGCGGTTATTATATTAAGCGCCGTGTCAGTGATTAAAAGGAAAGAAGAAATTTGCGTTTGCGGAAGGCGAATCGACAATACAATTGTAAGAAATGCTTTGGCAATCGCAACAATTTATTTTTCACTTTTCTTTGTCGGCGGAGTTGCGATAAGCGTACTTGAAAACCTTCCTTTGTCCGATTGCCTTTATGAAACCGCATCGGCAATCGGAACTGTGGGACTCACGCTTGGAATTACGCCAAAGCTCGGTATCGCATCGCAAATTATTCTTATACTTTTAATGTACCTTGGGAGAGTCGGCGGTTTGACACTGGTATATGCGGCAATCGCAAGCAAAAATCAAGGCGGAGCAAAACTGCCGCTTGAAAAAATAACAGTCGGATAAAAAGGAGTTTTTGAATTATGAAAAATGTTTTGTTAATAGGTATCGGAAGATTCGGAAAGCATGTTGCATTGCAGCTTAACAAATTGGGACACGAGGTTATGGCGGTGGATTCCAATGAAGAACGAATCAACAGCGTGCTGCCGTTTGTGACCAATGCCCAAATCGGTGACAGTACAAATGCGGATTTTTTGAAATCTCTCGGAATAGGAAATTATGATGTTTGCATTGTTACAATCGGAGGGGATTTTCAAAATTCACTTGAAACAACCTCTTTACTTAAAGAGCTCGGAGCAAAAAAGGTTATTTCAAGAGCGGAACGGGATGTGCAGGAAAAGTTTCTCTTGCGGAACGGAGCGGACGGAGTGGTTTATCCCGAAAAACAAATTGCAAA
Organism: uncultured Eubacteriales bacterium; assembly: GCA_900545865.1. Taxonomy (GTDB): domain Bacteria; phylum Bacillota; class Clostridia; order Monoglobales; family Monoglobaceae; genus UMGS1820. The sequence goes on along the minus strand of URAN01000014.1, from coordinate 12,218 downwards.
ATGGGCTGCTATTCGATATACTGCGGATCATATTCGTGATTATATAGAAATTGACGATTCCCACGCTATCTTTGAGGTTGAAGCACCCAAACAGTGGATTGGAAAAACAATAGGCGATATAGATATCCGCCGAAAATATAATATTAATGTTTTGGCTGTTAAACAGAACGGAAATATTGATATGGCAATATCTTCGGATACGGCTCTCGGCGAAAACGTAACACTTATGGTTTTGGGAGAATATAAAGAGCTGCAAAAATGTTTCCGTATCTAAAAAAGAGGTGAATCATTTTGAAAGATGTATTGCTGACGGCAGCTGTTCTTGCCTTTTTCGCTTTCGGTTACTTCTTAATGGATCGAATAGACCGATTTCTGTGTAAAAACCAAAAGGCGATTCAAAATGACGAAAGCGACTCTAAAAGCTCACAAATACTGCTTTCATCGGATTTGACGGATGATGAGATATTAAAAGAAATACACGGTTTTAAGAAAAATCACAGCAAGACCGGGATATTGCTTTATGATAAAAATATGAATACTTTTTATTGACATATGTGGACTTTTAGTGCGATTTATGATATAATAATATAAAACAGATAATGGCGGTGAATAATATGAGCGCTCAAAAAACAATAACATATATTGAAAAAAAGCAGCACATACTTGTATGTCTGTCCGCTTCGCCGTCTAATGAAAAAATCGTGCAGACTGCTGCAAAAATGGCAAAAGTTCTCGATGCACGATTTACGGCGATTTATGTGCAAAACGATTTTGCACTAACCGAAAGCGATCAAAAAAAACTTGATAACAATATTCAATTTGCGGAAAATATCGGAGCCGATGTAGTAACTGTCCACGGCGAGGATGTGGCTATGCAGATAGCGGAATACGCGCGGCTGTCCGATGTAACAAAAATTGTAATAGGTCAAAGCAACGCAAAACGCAGCCGCATTTGGGGAGGATACACTCTGACAGAAAAACTGATATCGTATGCACCCGACATTGATATTCACATTATTCCCGATGCCGGATTTTATAAAAAATCACGCAAAAGCAGTTTATTTGCGAATACCCAACTGCCGACAGTGCAGGATATTTTGACTGCCTGCGGTGTTCTTGCTTTATGCACGGCTATAGGCTTCCTTTTTCTTCACCTCGGGTTTAACGACACAAACATCGTTACCGTTTATATCTTCGGCGTGTTGGTTATTTCCGCTCTGACAAAAGGATATGTTTGCAGCATTGCAAGTTCGCTGCTCAGCGTTTTTCTGTTTGGTTTTTTTCTGACAGAACCGCATTTGTCGCTCAAAACATATGCCGTCGGCTATCCTGTGACATTTGCCGTTATGCTTGCGTCATCAATTCTTACAGGAACGCTTGCTTCAAAATTAAAAAAGCATGCAAAGCTGTCGGCACAAGCAGCTTTTCGTATGCAGATTTTGTTTGATACCGACAGATTGCTGCAAAATGCAAAAGGCAGCGAGGAAATATTGAGTATAACCTGTATGCAGCTTTCAAAGCTTCTTGACCGCTGTATTGCAGCATATAAAACCGATAAATCAAGCTTGTCAAAAGGGCAGATTTTTTCTGAAAAGGGCACAGACGATACAGAGCGGATATTAAATGATTCCGAACGAAAAGTTGCTGAGTGGGTGTATAAAAACGGGCGGTGTGCAGGTGCGACAACCTCACATTTCGGCAATGCCGAATGTCTGTATTTCTCAATACGCATTGAAAAGCGGATATACGGCGTAATTGGGATTCCGATGGATAAAAACTCGGCAGATTCATTTGAAAACAGTGTATTGCTGTCCGTTTTGAATGAATGTGCATTGGCTATGGATAACGCACATAATGCAGCGGAAAAAGAAAAGGCTGCCGATTTTGCAAAAAGCGAGCAACTGCGTGCAGATCTTTTGCGTTCAATTTCTCATGATCTCCGCACACCTTTGTGTTCAATTTCCGGGAATGCAGATACTCTTTTACATAATTCCGATTGCTTGGACGAGGACACCAAGCATCGGATTTATACCGACATTTATGATGACTCCGAGTGGCTTACAGGCGTTGTTGAAAATCTTTTATATGTTACAAGACTCAATGACGGAAGGCTGAAATTAAATCTGAGCGACCAGCTTGCTGATGAGGTTATAGCTGAGGCTGTATCTCATTTATGCCGAAAATCGGCGGAGCATACAATAACCGTTCAGTGTGAGGATTTATTGCTTGTTCGTATGGACGCACAGCTTATTATTCAGGTTTTGGTTAATTTGATTGATAACGCAATAAAATATACACCTGCCGGTTCTGAAATCCGCATAAGCGCTCAAAAACAAGGAAATTATGCAATGTTTAACGTGTCGGATAACGGAAACGGGATACCCGATGATGTAAAGCCGCATATATTTGAGATGTTTTATACCGGGAAAAATAAGATTTCCGACAGCCGCCGGAGTTTCGGTCTCGGTCTTACGCTTTGTAAATCAATAATAGATGCGCACGGCGGAAACCTGGAGCTTTCGGACAACATACCGCACGGATGCAGTTTTAAATTTAATTTACCGATTAGCGAGGTGACTCTTAATGAATAAACCGCTTGTACTTGTTGTTGAGGATGACCGCCCCGTCCGCAACTTGATTGTTACAACTCTGAAATCCCACGATTACAGATATCTGACGGCAGAAAACGGAAAAACCGCGATTATGGAGGCATCATCGCATAATCCGGATATTGTTCTGCTGGATCTTGGATTGCCGGACATAGACGGTACGGAGGTAATAACGAATATCCGAGGATGGTCAAATATGCCGATAATTGTTATCAGCGCACGCAGCGAGGATTCCGACAAAATCACTGCACTTGATGCCGGAGCGGATGACTATCTGACAAAGCCTTTCTCTGTTGAAGAACTTCTTGCACGGCTTCGGGTAACACAAAGAAGATTGCTGCTGCTGAAAAGCAGTAATGATGCGGGAAAACCTGTTTTTCAAAACGGTGAACTCAAAATAGATTATGCAGCGGGCTGCGTTTATCTGAAGGGTGAAGAAATGCATCTTACGCCGATTGAGTATAAGCTTTTGTGCCTTTTATCGCATAATGTCGGAAAGGTGCTGACGCACACATATATCACTATGCAAATTTGGGGAAGCAGCCGGGAAAATGACATTGCTTCGCTGCGTGTTTTTATGGCTACGCTCAGAAAAAAATTAGAACCGGAAAAAACAAGCCCTCAGTATATTCAAACGCATATAGGTATAGGATACCGAATGCTGAGGGTTGATTAGAATAGCACAAAGGTTTATGTTTTATCTGTTAGTCTGTAATTACAGGAGATTTAAAAAATGATGAAAAAAACACTGTCCCTATTTTTGGCTTTTTTCAAAACAGGTGCATTTACATTCGGCGGCGGCTACGCTATGATTGCACTTTTGGAGAATGAGTTTGTGGAAAAGAAAAAATGGATAACGAAAAATGAGTTTCTTGATATGGTTGCGATTGCAGAATCCACGCCGGGACCCGTTGCTGTCAACAGCGCCACATACATAGGATATAAAATAGCGGGCTTCAAGGGTGCGGCAGTCTCTACTCTGGCAGTCTGCATCCCGTCATTTGCCGTGATTTTCTGCATTTCGCTCTTTTTTGAGCAATTTTTGAAATTAACATATGTTTCATATGCATTTCGCGGAATACAAGTCTGTGTGATTTATCTTATCCTGTCTGCCGGACTGAAAATGCTGAAAAATATAAAAAAGACGGCATTTAACATCGCCATTTTACTATCGGTCATTGCTGCAATGGTGTCTTGCACTGTATTTTCCGTATCAATTTCTTCTGTTTGTTATATATTGATATGCGGCGTATTGGGTATGGCAGCATTCTTTCTGAAAAAGCTTAAGAAGGGATGCGATTGAAATGATATATATAAAGTTGTTTTTCAGTTTTTTAATGATAGGTGCATTATCCTTCGGCGGCGGCTACGGAATGGTTTCGCTTGTGCAGGAAACAGTTTTGTCAAACGGCTGGCTGTCCGAAAGTGAATTTATGAATTTTATAGCGGTTTCAGAATCAACCCCCGGACCGCTTGCGATAAATATGGCAACTTTTATCGGCTCAACGCAAGGCGGTATTTTAGGATCGCTTTTTGCAACAACAGGCGTCGTTTTGCCATCGTTCATTATAATCCTTTTAATCTCGGCGGTCTTGAAAAATCTTTTGAAATATTCTGCGGTAAATGCTTTTTTATCAGGCGTACGCCCCTGTGTTGTGGGTATGATTCTTGCAACGGCAAGCGTTATGGCATTGTCATCGCTCTTGGGATTTGTTGATTTAAACACTGCCGCTGAGCCGGATATTGAATCGGTTATTATATTTGCATCGCTTTGGTGTATACATATTATCTTCAAAAAAGTTAAAAAGAAAACACCGTCACCGATTTTAATGATTATATTATCGGCAGCGCTTGGTATTATTTTTGGAACTGTTTAAAAAACAGAAATGCTCGTTGCCGTATTTTGCGGCAATGAGCCTTTCTTTAATAAAATTACTCGATAGCAATTTTGCTTGTCGAATTAAGCTTTTTCTGTTCCTTTTTCGGAAGAACAATGGTCAAAACACCTGATTTATATTTTGCTTTTACATCTTCGGGAGTAACATCACCGACATAAAAGCTCCTTCTACAAACGCCTGCATAGCGTTCCTGTCTTAAAACTCTGCCTTTCTTATCTTCTTCGTCCTTGTCAAGACCTTTTTCGGCACTGATTGTGAGATAACTGTCTTTCACATCAATACTAATCTCATCTTTTTTGAAACCCGGCAGATCAACGGCGATTTCATATGCACCGTCTTTTTCGTGAATATCGGTTTTCATCAAATTTCTGCCGTGCTTTCCGTACAGCGGATTGTGTGCTCCAAAGAAACCTCCGTCAAAGAAATCATCAAACATATTTTCTCCAAAAATACTCGGTAACATAAGTCATTCCTCCATTTATTATATTATTAAAACCTTGTGCTGCGGTCAACCCGTATCACAGGATGTATGCTGTTTGCTCTGTATTGTTACTCACTCATCGGACTCACTCTCTTTCTTATCTTTTAACTATATTATACAACTTTCTATTGAAAAAACAATAATCTTGTGGTACAATAAATATGTGATGTATTGTGCTGTCAGCACAAACAAAAAGCCAAGAAGGAGTGTTGCCGATGAACGAACACAAATGGGCGAATTACAGTGTTCAAGCGCTTGTGAATGAGTTTTTTGAACAGGATGATTTGCACAAACTTGCCGAAGATACAGGAATTTTGCTTGAATGTCCTCTGCTGATAATAGACGAAACATTTCATATTGCCGCACATTTCAGTCCGCCCGATTTCTCCGACAAACTTTTTGGGGATGCGGTTTCCTATGGTATGATTACATATGAACTCGGTGCGATTATAAGCAAAAATGATGCTCTTTGTGTCGGGAAAGCCGACTATATTAAATTGGACGAAAGTATATATAAGAGGCGTTTCGCACCGCTTATCAGCACAGGCGTAAGACTCGGATATTTAATCTGCGTTGATACCGACGGGCATTTGCAGGAAATTCCGACGGAGATTTGGCAGCAAATCGAAATGATACTGTCCAAGCAGTTGTTTATCGAAACAAGCAGGCAGGACAAACCATTTGAAACAACAGAGGAAATACTTATGCATTTGCTGGGCGGCGGTTTCCCGTCCGAACCGTATTTTCGGCTTCAAACGGCAAACACTTATTTGTCGGATTTCAAGCCGACAGCCTTTGCCCTTATTGACCTTACGGTTTACAATAATGAATATGCGGGAAAGCGGCAGCTGAAAGAGGAAATCCGAAGGTATTTTGCCAATTCACACGACTTTGTGTATAAGGGAGATGTTTTCCTTTTTCTGCACAGTAAGCACGATATAAATATATTTGCCGAACTTGCAAATGAATTTGGATTAAAAGTAATTATATCCGACCCGATAAACAGCTTATTTGAACTGCCGGAGTTGTATCGGACTGCGCACGAAGCACTTGAAATGCTTATTGAAGCTGACTTGGGTAATATGTTCGTATCCTCTGTCGCGAATTTGAGGACACCTCTGATGCTTAAAAATTTATCGCACCGAAAAGACCTTATTCCGCCAAAGCTTATAAATCTTGCGGAGCACGATAAATCAAAAGACACAATGTATTTGGAAACGCTTTATTATTATCTGATAAACAGCCGCTCGCTAAAGAAAACCTGTGACGCATTGTTCACACACCGCAATACCGTTTTGTACCGTATCCGCAGGATACAGGAAGATTTTTTAATTCCTCTTGATGATGCTGCGATGCACACGGAATTATTGCTCGGCACCGCATTGTTGCTGTTTGAAGTCAAGGGCGCCGCTTTCTTTGCGAACATTAAAAATAATTAAAAAAGGAATGATTATTATGAAAGAAAACAGAAAACTGTTAAAAGAAGTACTGAGGGACATTAGACACGATATGACCAACGAGGAAGTTTTGAATCTTTTGGCTGACAGCAAAATCTCAATCAGCCCCAAAAACGAAAGGGAGAAATATACTCTCGGACAGCGTGCCGCCGATAAAATCGCTAAATTTGCCGGGAGCTGGGCGTTTATATTTTCATTTACGGGCGTTCTTATACTATGGATGGCAGTAAACGTTGTGCTTGCGACCAAAGCGTTTGACCCGTATCCGTTTATTTTGCTTAACTTGGTTTTGTCCTGTGTGGCAGCCATTCAAGCACCGCTTATTATGATGAGTCAGAACAGACAAGAGGAAAAAGACCGTCACCGTGCTGAAAACGATTATAAAGTCAACCTTAAAACCGAAATTATGATAGAAGATATTTTTGATAAGGTTACGGCAATTTTGAAAAAGCAATCAGAAATAGAAAAGCAACTCGGCAATATGCAGAGTGAAAACAATATTGAAAATATGAAAAAGTAGATCTCACTGCCAAATTCATCGCCACTCTTGACGCACAAAAAGACAGCAAATTTGCATTTTATGCTTTTGCTGTCTTTTTGGAATATTAAATTGTTGTGTGGTTTTAATTCATTACCGCATCTTTTATTCTGCAATACGTGAATTTGTCCTCCGTATACGTTTCAAATGTTCCGGTGACCGTTATTTCGGAATCAACGGTCGGATAATCGTCAGGATATTTATGCTCGCCTTTTAAGATAAATTCCAAACCCCGCCGGCAGCAGCCGAGAGCGTCAGCCATGATACAGGCAAAGTATTGCTGCCCCGTTGTTTCGTCCTCATAAACCGCAAATACTCCTTTCATTTTAACCGTTTTTCCAATATAGCTTTCGGGTTCGGCCATCATATTCCAGACCTCGGCATAAACCGCCGTGCTGCTGAGCGTGGTTAAATCAACATCAATTCCGTCAGCGGATTTAGGCTTTTCGGTCTGCTGCGTTGCGGCTGTATCGGTTTTCATATCATCATTTGACTGCGGCTGACGAAAGCGTCTCAAATGTAAACGCAGGCTTTAACGCGGTTATAACGCCGATTCAATATCTCATCATCGTTGTAATCGAACTCGGCACATACCTTATAACACGTCTTATGCTTGTGAAATATTTAAGAAAGATAAAGATGACCGAAATCCTCAAAAACCGAGAGTAATAAAAAATCAAACACGCCGCGTCATAAATCCCGACGCGGCGTGTTTTTATTGTCATCATTTTTATTGTCATTGCTCCTGTTGTCACCATGCTATACTCGGCTGTTATACATTTGGGCATAAAAGCCGTCTTTTGCCATAAGCTCGCTGTGATTGCCCTGTTCGATTATCCGTCCGTTGTTCATAACCAGAATCACATCGGCGTTTCGTATGGTAGAGAGCCTGTGCGCAACGATAAAACTCGTCCGACCCTGCATCATTTTTTCGAATGCGCTTTGAACCCTTATCTCGGTTCGGGTATCGATTGAGCTTGTCGCCTCATCAAGTATCAGCATGGGCGGAAGGCACAGCATCGCACGCGCGATACATAAGAGCTGTTTCTGACCCTGTGAAATATTCTCTCCGTCCTCTGATATAACGGTGTCATATCCGTGAGGCAATCTTTTTATGAATCCGTGCGCATATGCCGCCTTTGCCGCCGCAACAACTTCTTCCTCCGTTGCATCGGGTTTGCCGTAGGCAATGTTCTCACGGATTGTTGCGGATTTGAGCCATGTGTCCTGTAAGACCATCCCGAAACTTCCTCTAAGGCTGTTGCGCGTTATTTTGTCGGCATCCGTGCCGCTTATGCTTATCTTTCCGCCCGTAACGTCATAGAATCGCATAAGCAGGTTTATAAACGTTGTCTTTCCGCAGCCCGTAGGTCCGACGATAGCAATCCTCTGTCCCGGCTTTACGTCAAGGTTAAAGTTTTCTATAAGCGGAACATCGGGGGTATATGAAAAGCTTACGTTCTCGATTTTCACACGTCCGTCCGCGTCAACCAAGACTCGCGCGTCCGCCGAATCGGGGGATTGCCGCGGCTCGTCAATCAGGTCAAACAGATGCCGCGCCGATGCGAATGCGTTCTGAAGCTCGGTTATAACTCCCGAAATTTCGTTAAACGGTTTTGTGTACTGATTCGCATAGGTCAAAAGGCACGAAAGCTGTCCGACCGTCAAAGCAAGTCCCGCTCCGAAGCTGCCCATTACCGCGAACGCACCCACTGTGCCGACCGCCGCATACACAAGGTTGTTGACGAATCGTGTTGACGGGTTTGTCAGCGATGAAAAGAACACCGCTTTTAACCCGAATTTTTGCAGATTTTTGTTTATTCCGTCAAAGCTGTTCTGTGCCTCTTTTTCATATCCGAAAGCACGCACGGCTTTTTGGTTGCCTATTATTTCCTCGGTAAGAGTGGTTATCTCGCTGCGGATTTCGGTCTGTTTTTTAAACATTTCATATGTGTGACCCGACACAAATTTAGCAACAAAGAATGACAGGGGCGTTATTACAACCACCGCAAGAGATATGATTACGTTGACCGAAAACATAAATATCAATGTTCCGATAATCGTCGCAACCCCCGTGAAAAGCTGTGAAAATCCCATTATCAAACCGTCCGAAAGCTGGTCGGCATCGGTTGTTATACGGCTTATTATATCACCGAAATTTCTCGAATCGATATATTTGAGCGGAACGTTCTGAAGGTTTTCAAACGCCTTTAGTCTGACATCGTTCACCGCTCCGTATGTTATGCGGTTGTTGCACATATTCATAACCCACTGTGCCGCCGCCGTAAGCACGGCGACTATCGCAAGCCTTATCATAAGCGGCACAAGCGCGTCAAAATCGACATTGCCTTTTCCGACAATCAGGTCAACGCCCTCGCCGATTATCACCGGCGCATAAAGGGTCAGGGCAACGCTTGCCGCCGCCATAATCTGTGCCATGATAAACGTACCCTTATACGGCTTTATAAGCCGCGCGATTCTTATCGCGGTATCTTTTCTCGATGATTTTTCTTTAGCGTTCATTGCCGCTCACCCCCTCTGTATTCTCGTCCTCAAACTCCTCGGGAATCTGAGTCATACATATCTCACGGTATACCTCGCAATTATGAGCAAGTTCGCTGTGCTTTCCGATTCCGACAGGCTTTCCGTCATCAAGAACAAGGATTGTATCCGTATCGCGGATTGTTGATATTCTCTGTGAAACAATAACCCTTGTCATATTCTCATCGTTCTCAGCTATCGCGGCTTTAAGCCTTGCCTCAGTCAGCAAGTCAAGCGCGGATGAGCTGTCATCGAGAATGAGAATATCAGGGTTTTTAACCAATGCACGCGCAACGGTCAACCTCTGTCTCTGACCGCCCGAAAAATTCCTGCCGCCTTGTGAAACCTTTGTATCAAGGCCGTCCTTTTCAAAGACAAAATCATATGCCTGTGCGGTTTTGAGCGCCCTCTCAATCTCGGCATTGCTTGCGTTTTTGTCACGCCACCTCATATTTGTTCCGATTGTTCCCGAGATAAGCGACGCCTTTTGGGGAACATAGCCTATCATCTTATGAAGAGCGGAATACTTATAATCACGCACATTCTTGCCGAATATTTTAACTTCGCCGACGGTCGCGTCATAAAAACGCGGAATAAGGTTGACAAGCGTACTCTTGCCCGAACCCGTACCGCCGATTATTCCTATGCTCTGTCCTCTTTCGAGTTTAAAGTTCACGTCCTCCAAAGCCGCCTCGGCGGAATCACCGTATCTGAACGCAACATTGTCAAATTCCAAAGCGGGTGCGTTTTTGTCACCGCTCTCGGCACTGCCCTCGCTCATATCGGGTTCGAGTTCCATAACCGCCGCAATCCTTGTCGCGGACGCAACCGCCTTTGTAAGCGTGACGATAAGCTGTGCCAAAACGATAAGCGCAATCAGAATTTGGGTCAGATAGTTCACGAGAGCGACCACTTCGCCCTGAAGCATTTCGCCGTTCCAAACTCTGTATCCGCCCTGTTGTATAACCGCAACAATCGCAAGATTGACAACGATGTATGTCAGAGGATTGAGCAAAGCCGAAACACCGCCGACCTTCATATTGATTCCGAAAAGCTCGGCGTTCGCGTCCGAAAAATCTTCGACTTCCTTTTTCTGGCGCGAAAAAGCGCGTATAACCCTCACGCCGCTTAAATTCTCACGCGTTATCTTTGATACCCTGTCAAGGCTCTTTTGCGACCGTTTGTAAAACGGAACGGAAACTTTCATTATTATAAATATGATAAGTGCAAGAGCCGGCACGGCAACAAGAAAAATCATCGCACAGCGTGTATCAACCGTAAAAGCAGCAATCACCGCGCCTATTACTATAAACGGCGACCGCAAAAAAAGGCGCAAAAACTGGTTCACGCCCGACTCGGCGCGGTTTATATCCCCCGTCATTCTTGTGATAAGCGATGCCGCACCGATACTGTCCAGGCGATTCATCGAAAGACTGTTTATCTTTTTGAACATATCACGGCGAACCGCCGTTCCGAACCCGTATGCCGCGCTTGCCGCAAAGTATTGCGCCGTCACCGCGCTTATAAGCCCGAATACACCCATAAGCACCAAAAGTCCGCACATACGCAGTATATATCCGCTGTCGCTGTTCGCTATACCCACATCGATTATCTTTGCCATAATTATCGGTACGGTGAGTTCAAAGCACGCCTCAAGCATTTTGAAAAGCGGCCCCAATATACACTGTTTTGTATATCCCTTAAGATATTTTAAAAGACTTAGCATAAAGTTATTCACCTCATAGAAATTCATCATAAAAAACCGTTAGAAATAGTTTACCACAAACAGAAAAAAATAACAATATTAAAGACTTATAGAAATTATGCTCAATTTCGGTCGGAATTTGGTTATACACCGTAAGATACCTCGCAAATACGCGCCGAAACCCATAAAATTCAACAAAAATCAGCTCGGACGGTTGACAACACCCGAACATCCACTTATAATATAGATATTATAAACATTAAAATCCCAACAAATCGGAGGTCTCTTTATGTATCGGGACGAACAGCATTCCTTGCTGACAAAGAACATAAAATATTATATAAACAGAACGCTCAAATACCTTAACCTTTTTTCAAAATGGGTTATATCGGCGACGCTTATCGGAATCCTGTGCGGACTTGTCGGCACGGCTTTTCACAAATGCGTTGAGCTTGCAACCGAACTGCGTCTCGGAACGCCGTGGCTTTTATATCTCTTGCCGCTTGCCGGTGTATTGATTGCGTTTATTTATCGCAAAACGGGAATGATAAAAAACGCCGGCACGAATAATGTCATATCGTCCGTCCGCACAAGCGAATATGTGCCGATGCGGCTTGCGCCCGTCATATTCATAACAACGGTGATAACTCACCTTTTCGGAGGTTCTGCGGGTCGTGAAGGGGCGGCTTTGCAGCTCGGCGGAAGTATCGGCTTTCAGACGGGGCGGCTTTTAAAAATCCCCGAAAAGGATAAACACCTTCTCGTTATCTGCGGAATGAGCGGCGTGTTCTCGGCTCTTTTCGGAACACCCGTGACCGCCGCAATCTTTTCGATTGAAGTTATAAGCGTGGGCGTAATCTATTATTCGGGATTCCTGCCGGGGCTTACCTGCGCCTCGGTTGCATACGCGGTGTCGCTCTTGCTCGGCGCAGAGCCGACACGCTTTGCGATAAGCGCCGTTCCTGAACTTTCGCTTTATAATATGGCGG
>URAN01000013.1 GCA_900545865.1 uncultured Eubacteriales bacterium | reverse complement strand
CCAAAAGATGCCGAAATTATGCCTTTTCAGGCGGGTTCGGGTTACTCTCTTTCGGTTAGGGTGCCGGCAGCCGAATCGGTTTAGTGTATGCCGACAATCAATCGCCGAAAAACGGCATTGTTTTTTACTTTGGAATACAACTTGACGGATATTATGCGAAATTACTTGCATTTCGGACAAAAATATGATATACTGTTGACGGTTTATGTTTTTGAGTAAATACTGATTTAATATATGTGATGAGTTTTAATGTTGATTATGTCGGTATTTGCTTGGTGTTTTGATTTTTTTAAAATTAATACATAATACCGGTTTTAAACAAAAAAGTTTGTTCATAAACTGTAACAGACAGCGGTACAAGCCGTTGTCGCAAGTTTTAGAAAGGGTGAGGATTTGTATGAATAAAAACTTTGGTACAAAGGCGAACGGAGGTTTTTCGTTCTTGATGAAGATGCTGATTCTGGTCGTTTGTGCGGCTTTTTCGACATCGGCGTTTTATGCCCCGAACGGAACAAGGGCGTTTGCCGACGGCAATGAGGAACTCAGAGGTGTGTGGATTTCGACCGTGGCGAATATTGATTATCCGTCTCAGCAAACCACCGATTCGAACGTTCTCAAAAACGATTTGATAAATATTTTGGATAACTGTAAGGATATGGGCTTTAACGCGGTGTTCTTTCAAGTTCGTCCCTGCGGTGACGCGCTTTATAAATCGAGCATCTTTCCGTGGTCAAAATATCTGACGGGAACACAAGGCCTTGCGCCCAATGACGGCTTTGACCCCCTGCAATTCGCGGTCGAAGAGGCACACGCGAGAGGTATGCAGCTCCACGCTTGGATAAATCCGTACCGAATCACAAATACATCGGCGGACAATCCGTATCTTGCAAAGCAAAACCCCGCGGTGTTGAACCCGAATCTTGTTATCCAAGATTCAAACGGCAAGATGTATTATAACCCGGGCGACCAAGCGTCAATAGACCTTATCGTTGACGGAGCGGCAGAGATTGTCCAAAACTATGACGTTGACGGCTTGCATATGGACGATTATTTCTATCCCGACGGCGGTTATAACGATGACGGAACATATGCGTATTATAAAGATGAATACCCCGATAAAGCGGCGTGGAGACGCTCAAATGTCGATAAGCTCGTTAAGACAATGGACGAGAGATTGCACTCGATTAAGGCAAACATCCAATTCGGTATAAGCCCGAGAGGTATCTGGGCGAACAAGAGCGATATGGCAGAGGGCAGCGATACCAACGGCGGCGGCTCTTATACGACAATATATGCCGATTCGCGCGGCTGGGTCAAGAACGGCTGGGTTGATTATATTATGCCCCAGATTTATTGGAACATAGGCTATAAAATTGCCGATTACAGCGTGCTTTGCGATTGGTGGTCGGACGTTGTTGCGGGCACGGGCGTTCGCCTTTACATAGGCGAGGCGGCATACAGAACCGTATCGAGTACAACCGAAGCATGGCGCGGCGAAAACGGAGTGAACGAGCTGCGCACGCATATCTTAAACGGACGGGCAAACCCGAATATAAGCGGTTATTGCTGCTTTACCTATAACAATTTCATAAAGAACAATGCGATTTACGCTTTGATGAAAGAGGTAAACAGCGAAGCGGCAGAGGCACCGGGCGGAGCAATACTCGTCAACGGTGACGGACAAAACGATAACTCATCTCAAACGCAGGATACACCACCTGCGCTTGAGGAGGAGAGCGGCGTAACGGGAAACGTTTCGAATAAGGATTCGTCATTGAGTGCGGACAAGCCGTCCGAAAATAGCGGCGAATATAAGAATAAATTCACCGATATGAATGATTATTGGTGGGCGATGGATTCGGTAAACGAGCTTGCGGCAAAAGGCATTATCAAGGGCAGAAGCGAAACCGAATTTGACCCCGATGCAAAGATTACCCGTGCTGACAATACTGTCTTGCTGCTCAGAGTTTTGAACAAGACGGCTGAATTCACCGATAACTTTGATGATGTATATCCGGGCAAGTATTATTATAACGAAATCGGGATGGCGAAAGCCCTCGGTATAGCGAGCGGTGTCGGCGGAAACTGTTTTGACCCCGATGCAAAGATAACCCGTGAGGATATGGCGAGCCTTGCGTACCGCGTTTTGAGCAAAGAGGGCAAGCTGACCTCTATCCCGAACACAACGGTGCTCAACAACTTTACGGATAAAGACGATATATACTTTTACGCAAGAGAGCCGCTTGCGGCGTGCATTAATGCGGGACTTATGGGCGGCTATGGTGACGGAACGCTGAACCCCAAGGGTTATGCGAGCCGTGTCGAGGTTGCGATTTTTATACACCGTATCTCAAAACTTATTTAGAACGGTTTAATCAATATTATAAGATAAAACTAACTTTAAGAAAGGTTGAAAAAAATGAAAAATACAGAAAAAACAATGGAAAAAATCGTTGCGCTGTGTAAAGGCAGAGGTTTTATTTACCCGGGTTCGGAGATATACGGCGGACTTGCAAACACTTGGGATTACGGTCCTCTCGGCGTTGAGTTTAAGAATAATGTAAAGCGCGCGTGGTGGAAGAAGTTTATACAGGAAAGCCCCTATAACGTGGGTCTTGATGCGGCAATCCTTATGAACCCCAAAACATGGGTGGCATCGGGCCATGTCGGCGGTTTTTCCGACCCTCTTATGGATTGTAAAGAGTGCAAGGCACGTTTCCGTGCGGACAAGCTCATCGAGGACGCGGCAGGCGTTTCGGCAGACGGCTGGTCTGATGAAAAGATGATGCAGTATATCGAGGACAACAATATCTCCTGTCCCGAATGCGGAAAGCACAACTTTACCGACATCCGTAAGTTCAACCTTATGTTCAAGACGTTCCAGGGCGTAACCGAGGACAGCAAAAACGAGATATTCCTGCGCCCCGAAACCGCACAGGGTATATTCGTTAATTTCAAGAGTGTACAGCGTACATCGAGAAAAAAGATTCCGTTCGGAATCGGACAGGTCGGAAAGTCGTTCAGAAACGAGATTACCCCGGGCAACTTTACGTTCAGAACCCGTGAGTTCGAACAGATGGAACTCGAATTTTTCTGTAAGCCCGGAACCGATTTGGAATGGTTCTCATATTGGAAAGATTATTGTAAGAACTTCTTGTTGTCGCTCGGCATAAAAGAGGAAGATTTCAGACTTCGCGACCACGAAAAAGAAGAACTTTCGCATTACAGTAACGCAACAACCGATATTGAATTCTTGTTCCCGTTCGGCTGGGGCGAGCTGTGGGGAATTGCCGACAGAACCGATTTTGACCTGAAACAGCACAGCGAGTTCAGCGGTGAAAAGATGGAATACACCGACCCCGAAAGCGGCGAGAAGTATATTCCGTACTGCATCGAGCCGTCGCTCGGCGCAGACCGCGTTGCTTTAGCTTTCTTGGTTGAGGCGTATGATGAAGAGGTCGTTGACCCCGAAAAGAATGACGTTCGCACGGTTATGCACCTGCATCCTGCGCTTGCGCCGATAAAGGCGGCGGTTCTGCCGCTTTCCAAAAAGCTTTCGGATAAGGCGAGAGAGGTTTATTCAAACCTTGCGTCAGAGTTTATGTGCGAATATGACGAATCGGGAAGCATCGGAAAGCGTTATCGCAGACAGGACGAGATAGGAACGCCGTATTGTATAACATACGACTTTGATTCGGAAGAAGATAAATGTGTTACCGTTCGTCATCGGGATTCGATGGAACAGGAAAGAGTTAAAATCAGCGATTTGGTTGAGTATATAAGAAACGGTATCAAGTTTTAATATATTTGATATTTGATAACGAGATGTTGAAAGTGGGTGACGGTGCGAAATGGAGAATGTAATCGGCCACGAAAAGGTCAAAGCGATTTTAAGCGGTGCGGTTGTCGGCGGCACCGTCAGCCATGCGTATATATTCGAGGGCGAACAAGGTATAGGGCGGCTCTCGCTGGCAAAGGCTTTCGCTGCAAAGATAACGGGCGGCAGCCGCGATATTGAGAATAACCCCGATATAACGATTGCCACGCCCGCCCGATTCGGCGATACCAAAAAGAAAACGCCCGGGCTTTCGATAAGCGCGGTCAGAGAGATAAAAACCGATGTTTATACAAGGCCGTATCTTGCCGAAAGAAAGGTATATATCATACCCGATGCCGATTTTATGGGTATACCGGCACAGAACAGCCTGCTTAAAGTTTTCGAAGAACCGCCCGAGTATTGCACAATAATTCTGATTGTCAAAAACGCCAACAGCCTTTTGCAGACAATCCGTTCGCGTGCAATGCTTGTTCGCATATCGCCGCTCGCGCGCGAACAGGTTGAAAAATACCTGATTGACAACGGTATGGCGGACAAAAAACGTGCCGAGGTTCTTTCGATAATAAGCGGAGGAAGTATCGGAAAGGCTTTGGCTCTTGAAAACGATGACAGCATACCGCGGCTCAGAGACGAGCTGATACAAAAACTTATTGCGTGTCTTGAAAGCCGAAAGAAACCTCTTTATGACCTGATTGTGTTTTTAAAAAAGAACAATGCGTGGTTTAAAGATTTAAGCAGTATTTTAACAACATGGTTTGAGGATGTTATGCGTTTAAAATTCGGGGGTTCGCCCGAGTTTATAACAAACGCTGACAAGGCCCTCGAGGTTCAAAAGTTTTCGAGGGCGATAACAAAGTCGTCGGCACTTGCGTTATGTGATGCGGTTACAAAATATTCGCTTGCGATAGATAAAAATGCAAACTATTCCGTTGCGGTACAGTGTATGGCGATGGAATGTTGGGAGGAAATACATGGTAGAAATTACAGGAGTGCGCTTTAACAGCGCAGGAAAAGTATATTATTTTGACCCCAAAGGACAAAAACTTAAAGTCGGAACAAGTGTTCTTGTCGAGACGGCTCGCGGCGTTGAGATGGGACACATAGTAATCGGCAACAAAAATATCGATGATTCCGAGGTTGTTGCTCCGCTCAAACCCATTTTGAGAGTAGCAACGGAAGAAGATTTCGCACAGGTCAAGGCGAACAAAGAGAAAGAAAAAGATGCCTTTATCATTGCGAACGAACAAATCAGGGAACACGGTTTAAAGATGAAGCTTGTCGATGTCGAATACACGTTTGACAGTTCCAAGATTTTGTTCTATTTCACGGCTGACGGCAGAGTCGACTTCCGCGAACTTGTCAAGTCTCTTGCAGGGATATTCCATACAAGAATCGAACTCAGACAGATAGGCGTGCGTGACGAGGCGCGTCAGCTCGGAAGTTTCGGAATATGCGGACGTTATGTGTGCTGTGGAACATTTCTCGATGATTTTAAGCCCGTGTCAATCAAAATGGCGAAAGAACAAGGCTTGTCGCTTAACCCGACCAAAATTTCGGGTGTGTGCGGACGGCTTATGTGCTGTCTGCAATACGAACAGAATGCGTATGAAGATATGCTCAAAAGACTTCCGTCAAAGGGTACGGTTGCCGATACGCCCGACGGGCGCGGCATTATCGTTGACGTTGCCACGCTTAAAGGCGAGGTAAGGGTCAAGTTTGATGACGGTGACATTACGCGTTACGGAATGTACAAGGTTGAGGATATAAAGACAAAGGGCGGACGGTATAATAACGCCGCCGCAGAGGAAAAAGATGAACTCGTCGAAATGTCAGAGGAACTCGCGGCGCTTATGAACGAAGAAAGCGGCGAAATCATATCCGCCGAGCCTGACGGCAAAGTCGGCAAGAGTAACGGCGGCGCACGTCCGAATAAAAATAAAGGTCAGCGCAAGAATAAAAATCGCCGTTCGGTTCGAAATAACAAAAACCGCGGCAACGATGCGGAACAAAATGCCGAAAAGTCGGAAAAATGCGGCGGCAAAGGCGAAAGACGCGGCGGATATAAAAAATTCGATAAAAGGGGAGCAAAATCTGTAAAAAAAGCGTCCGATTTCGCACCGACAGAAAAACGAAATACTGATTCACGCGCCGATAAAACGGACGGTGAATAAAATAAAAAGCGTTTGTGTTAAATCACAAATTGCTTCAAGCTGCAGAAAAAGTTATTTAAGGCATGTAACAATATCTTGCCAAAAGTACTGTAAATCCACGAAAAATTTCATTTCTTTGCCGCCGCGGCAGGCATGGCGGAACCGGGGGACGGCGATATAATCAAGATGAAATTTTTCGTGAAATACGGTTTGTTGACATTACTGAGCGTTTGTGTTAAATCACAAATGCTTTTTTTGTATCTGCTTTTTCCATAAAGAAATAGTTTGGCAAAAAATTAGTAATAAATTGTTAAAAAATATTGACATATGTAATATGATGTGTTATACTATTAGTAAATCTATATGAATATTATATTTTGCGTCACATAATATTAGTTATGTTTGATAGCAAGGTTTTTGAATAAGTTAATAATTTTTGAATTTCATAAATTTGTTCGTTTATTCAAAAATCATATGTTTGATAGTCTGTTCTGATTTAACCGGGGATAAGACACAATCTGTTTTATGGTTATCACAGGGAGGGCATTCAGGGAAATTAAACAAAAGCATATTGATGATTAAAAACGGTCGGATTTTTTGTCTGATTTGGCTGATTAATCATTAGTAAAATATGGGAGATAGGGGTGCGCGGACAAGATGCAAATAACACAAAATATAAATGACAGCTTACTAAATAACATTTTTGAAGAAATTTTCAATGATGCGGACATCGCGGCGGATGATTTTTTTGAGTTCAAAAGCGAGAGCGCCGATGATGATTTATTTGTTTCAAATGGGGGCGGCGGTGATTCGCGCGACGCCGTGTTCGAAAGTTTTTATACCAAATATTATGACCGTGTGTATTGGTATGTATTTAAAAGATTGAATCATATAGAAGAGAGCCAAGACCTGACCGCGGATATTTTTTGTGCGTGCTATAAGTATTTCGACAGCTATGATCCCGAGAAAAGCTCGGTCGGAACATGGCTTTATGTCATTGTCAATAATAAACTCAAAAATTATTACCGTGCAAAGAAAAGCGATATTTCGCTTGACGCATTTTATGAAAATATCCTACAGGAAACGGATAAGTTCACAACGGGTGACGCTATCTGTGACGCGGTATATCTCGATGATTGCCGAAACGTCTTGTCCTCGGCGATAACAGAGCTTCCCGAGAGAAATCAAATGGTTCTCATTCTTAAATTTTTCGGCGGTAAACAGTCCGAAGAGATTGCAAAAATTATGAATATATCCCCCGTCAATGTCAGGGTCATAATTACGCGTTCGCTCAAAAAAATCGGGTCATATATGGCGAAAAAAGGCTGGGGGAGCGGTGATTGAGATGAAGAATATTTACAGAAAGACAGCGATAGAGAGACTTTCGTCACCCGAACAGCTCGACAAGCCCGTTGAAATATTGCGCCCGGGGCGGTGGCTTGTTATTGTCGGGATGATATTGTTAATCATTGCTGCAATTCTATACGGAAAGGCGGCATAACGTGAGAGAAAGATATGTAAAGACCCCGACCGTCTATCAGATGTAAGCCACGGAATGCGGCGCGGCATCGCTTGCGATGATTTTCGGGTATTTCGGAAGGTATATGAGTTCGGAGAAAATGAGAATAGAAACGGGCGTTTCGCGTGACGGATGTAACGCAGGGAATCTTATGCGCTGTGCAAAAAAATACGGCTTGGAATGTCACGGTTACAGAAAGGAAACGGGTTCGCTCATAAAGACAAAGCCGCCGTGCATTATCCACTGGAACTTTAACCACTTTGTCGTATTCGAGGGGATAAAGAGAGGATATGCGTACATAAACGATCCTGCGCAAGGCAGGCGCAGGCTTTCGCTCGATGAGCTTGACGAGGCGTTCACGGGAATAGTCTTGACTTTTAAGCCAACGGATAAATTTGAAAGACAGCCTGAAAACAACACCGTATTCGGGTTTATGAAAGACAGGCTTTCGGGTCGGGGCGGCACGGTATTAAAGCTGCTTTTAATCGGTCTTTTGTTGATTATACCGGGGTTGGCGATTCCCGCGGCGACTCGGTTTATTCTCGATAATATGAACACAAATGCGGATATGCGGCGGCTAAACACCGCAATAGTTTTTATGGTGACCTTTGTTATGATAAAGGTGTTTTTAAACTTTTATCGGGGACGCGTTTTGATATGCCTTCAAAACAAGATGATTTTACAATCCGCATATGAATTTGTTTCGCATCTTTTGAGACTGCCGATTTCGTTTTTTGAACAGCGTTATGCCGGCGATTTGGCGGACAGAGTTGAGAATAATAACAATGTCAACAACTTTTTGAGCGGCGAGCTTGCCGAAAGTGTTTTGAATTTAATCATAAGCGTCTTTTATCTGACACTTATGATTTTATATAGCCCGATTTTAACGTTAATCGTGCTGTGCTCGGCGGCGGTTTCGGCGCTCACGCTAAAGCTCGGGTCACAATATCTGTCGGATATTTCGATGAAAACGCGTCAGGATAACGGAAAGCTGACGGGTGCGCTGTGTTCGGGGCTTAACATTATCTCAACGTTAAAGGCGTCGGGTGCGGAAAACGAATACGCGACCCGAATTTTGGGATATTTTGCAAGAAACATATCGGCGGAACAAAAAACGAACCGCTTTCAACAGGTGATAACCGTTATTCCGCAGGTAATGTCGGCGGTGACATCGATAATTATACTTGCGGTCGGCGGCGTTTTCCGTCCTTGCCGACGGCGTATTTACTGTGGTGTTATACGGAATTATGATTAAGTCGCCCGAAATTTCGGTTGGTACGTTTATGGCGTTCGTATCGCTTTTCGGAATGTTTTCGGCATCGGTTATGAGCCTTGCGGATAAGGCGGAGCTTTTCACATCGCTAAAGCCGCGGTACGAGCGGATTAAGCCTGTTCTCGAAAACGTTCCCGAATTTGAGGACAGAATGGAAATACCGGGGGATTTGAGCGGTGAAATTGAACTCAATAACATAAGGTTCGGATATGATGATAAACCCGTGTTGTTATCGCACACTGGTTAAGCACGGTTATCGGGTGCGACAGGATAATTGTTTTAAACAACGGAAAGATTGAAGAAGAAGGAACGTTCGAACAGCTTATGAAAGAGGACGGATATTTCAAAAAACGGCGGAAAGACAAAAAATTTTAAAAATTTTAAAGTTTTTTCGAAAAAGTGTAACAAAATCGATTCTTGCGTGTATAAACATATAGAGATACAGGAGGTTTATATGAAGAAAATAATAAGTCTTTTTATTTGCATAGCGGTTGTGTGCGGTGCTGTGCCTTGCGTGTTCGCGTATGAGTTTCCCTCGGAATTTTGGGGGCTTAAATCGGAGTCCGAACCAGGTGTCGAACTGGTATATAAACACGGACGATTATTACCCGGGTGATGAATATGTCGATTGGGTGGGAATCTCGTCATATGCGCATAAATATTTTCGGGGCGATAAGACTCAGCCGTGGAACTCACAGATTGCGTTTAAAGCCGGTGACAGCTCTGAACCCGTGAGGGCAATACAAAAGATTGTCGAAACTTACGGCAACCGCAAGCCGATAATGTTATCCGAATTCGGAAGTGGTCACACTCTTGTCAAGACGGGCGAGAGTATGTCCGATTTCGCCTTGACAAGGCTTAAACAATACTTGGGTTATATCCCAATGGTCTATCCCCAGGTAAAGCTTATGGCATACTTTGACTGGTATGTTGATTCGCCTGATGAAAAGTATGATTATCGGCTTTCGGAAAACTCAGAGATGCAAAACGAGTTTTTGAATATGACAAAGGGGTCGCGGTTCATACAGGGCAGCTATAACGGCGAAACGGATATGAATTATCGCCGATTTGAGGGCGGCGAGACGGTTGAGAGTATCTTTCCCGTTGCGTGCTATGCGCGCAAATTCGGAGCGGAACCAAAATCGGCCGTGTATTTTATAGACGGCGAGTATGTCGGACAGTCAAGCGATATTCCGTATATGGAATATATAGATGCGTCGGATTTCGGCGGCGGGCGGCATACCCTAAAGGCAATAACTTCGTTCAGTGACGGCGAGACCCTTGCAAAAGAAGTGCCGATATACATCCGCGAGCCGTATGATGATATAACGGTAAGGATTTCGGGCGAGAGAATAAGGTTCGATCGCGAGCCGATTTTGTACAATGACAGGACAATGGTTCCGATGCGCAAGATTTTTGAGGAGCTTGGCGCGGACGTGAGCTGGAACGATTCTGAACAGACGGCAACGGGCAAAAAGGGCGACCGCACGGTTAAGGTGACGGTGAACAGCAAGACGATGTATGTCAATAACAAAAAAATCACCCTTGATACCGCACCGATTGTCGTGTCGGCAAGAACACTCGTTCCCGTCAGGGCGGTTGCCGAGGGCTTGGGGTGCGATGTCAATTGGACAGAGCGTACAAGCACGGTCGATATAGAGCCGAAAGAGTTCAAATGGTCGGCGTGGACGGACGAGCTGCCGAATGACGTTGACGATGATTTGTATTATATCGAAAAAAGAGATGAATACAGATACCGAACGTGCAGGAGAGAATATAAGACGAGCGAGGACGGAGTATATCTCGGACATTGGCCGATTAAAGAAGAGAAAATTTACGGCGAATGGAGCGATTGGCAAAGAGAGAGCGTAAGCGAAAGCAGCTCACGTGAGGTTGAAACAAAAACCGAGTATGAACCAAAGCGGTATAAATTTGCGCACTATTGCACCGGTGCAATCGATGATGTGAATAACAGGTACATGACGGCGGATTATAAATTTCACGACCAATGTATACGCCACGATATTGGGTGGTTTGATTATATGCTGCCTGCCGCGCCCGACGGACAGGGCGGATATGTGACGTATAATTCGGACGGAGAGCTAAACCGCTGTTCGAACGGTTGTTATCGGTATTATGTAATGGATGAGAGCGGTGGCGAATATACGATGTATCGTTACAGAACAATCGGTTGGCTCTATTATTATCAGTGGTGGGGCGACTGGACGGACTGGTCGGATTGGGACACCGATGACCCGAATGATTTTGATATTGATGATGATACGAGAATCGATGTTGAACGGCGCACCGTTGTGCGATATAAAGAAAAGGGATAAAATCTTAAAAAAGTTTATGATGGTAAAAAATAGCCGCTTGTCGGCATATTCATTTCCGTTTGTGCAGACGCGCGGACGGCAGGAGGGAGATTAACATGAAAAAAACAAACAAAATCATAGGTGGAATAGTGGTGAAGAGTCTGGCGGCAAGCATAATCGGCGGTTGTTATAAATTTGAAGCGGAAAAAAATGTCGTGCCGCCTCTTTACGCATCACCACCACCGAGCATAATAGAAGAGAGGGAAAGAAAGGCACAGGGACCGCAAGGGCAAGAAGAACGGGAAAAGCAACAAGAGCAGGAGCAGAAACAGCAGGAGCAGCCGAAAACGGAAACAAAGAAATAGCACGTAAAAAGAGGGAGTAAAAATGTCAAAGGCAAAAGATAACGGTGATTTGAAAAAATGTGCCGAAATAACACAAACGAATTCGGGCGGTGAAACCGATATAAACACCAAATCGGATAAATTAAAGGAATATGAGCTTAATATTTTGTCAGCATACAGAAAAAGCATACTGAACAATCCTCCGCTGAAAAACTTATTTCTTGAATTAACATTGAGGTGCAATGAAAAATGCATCCATTGCGGAAGCCACTGTGAAGAAAACAGTAAATATAACGAACTTACCGCCAAGCAATACAAAAAGATTCTCGATGATGTCAAACGTGATTTTGATATTTCCGAAATTATGCTTGATATTACGGGCGGAGAGCCGCTCTTGCGAAAAGATTTTTTTGAAATTATGTCATATGCAAACGACCTAGGCTACATATGGGGAATGACAAGCAACGGAACATTGATTGATGATACGGTCGCTCAAAAGCTGTGGGAGTGTGGAATGAGAACCATATCAATAAGTATTGACGGGCTTAAAGACACGCACGATAAATTAAGAGGCAGAAAGGGAGCTTTTGAGTCTGCGATGAACGGCATAAATGCTCTGGTAAGAAACGAGGGCTTTGAGCATATTCAGGTTACCACCGTGATAAATCATCGTAATATATCCGAACTGGACGCGCTGTTTGAATTTCTTTGTGATGTGGACATAACATCGTGGAGAGTTGTAAATATTGAACCGATAGGCAGGGCAAAGGAACATTCAGAACTTATATTGAATGCGGATGAGTACAAATACTTGATGAACTTTATAAGAGATAAGCGCATGGAGGGGTATCCCGTAACTTACGGCTGTAGTCATTATCTCGGATTTGAGTATGAACGCGCGGTAAGAGATTGGTATTTTCTTTGCAATGCAGGTCTGTATACAGCGAGCATTATGTCAAACGGAGATATAGGTGCTTGTTTGGACATTGAGCGCCGTTCCGAGTTGATTCAAGGCAATATTTTAAAAGACAATCTCAAAGATGTGTGGGAAAATAAGTTTAGAATATTCCGCAGTGATTTATGTGAGAAGAACGATAAATGTTTAAAATGCAGCGAAAATGCTTTTTGCCGCGGCGGAGCATATCACAGCTGGGACTATGACAAAAATGAGCCGATGGTTTGTTTTAAGGATATTTTGTTTTAAAAATATCGATGTTTGAAAAATTCAAATAGCCCCTTGACAAATACCCCATATAGGTATATAATTATACCCATAAGGGGTATTTTGCGTTTGAAATACTTTCATAATTTAAAATAACGGGACGGTGATATAAATGAGCGAGAAAAAGTGCTGTTGCTCGGGCGAAAAGCGAACCTTGCGCACCGATGAGCAAAAAAAGAAGATGCAAAACAGGCTAAAGCGCATTGAGGGTCAGATTCGCGGAATCCAATCGATGATTGAGCGTGATTGTTATTGCAACGATATTTTGATTCAATCCGCGGCGGTCAGCGCGGCAATCAACGCCTTTAACAAAGAAATTTTGGCGAATCACATACACACCTGTGTTGTCCGCGATATTAAAAACGGTGATGATTCGGTTGTTGACGAGCTTGTCATGACAATTCAAAAATTAATGAAATAGAAGTCATAAATTTGGGGAAAAACAGGTATATGACGAAAAATATCAAAAGTGATATTATGCGGCGATTGAGAAAGTGAGGTTTTTGATATGACACAATATAATGTTATGGGTATGAACTGTGCGGCGTGTTCCGCAAGGGTCGAAAAGGCGGTGTCAAAGGTAGAGGGCGTAACGTCCTGTTCGGTAAGCCTTTTGACGAACTCAATGGGCGTTGAGGGGACGGCGGACAGCGGCGCAATAATAAAAGCGGTTAAGGCGGCAGGCTATGGCGCGTCACTCAAAGGCGATGATAAAGCGGAATCAAAATCCGCCGATGACACTCTTGCGGACACGGTTACGCCGAAACTCAAAAAAAGGCTTATTTCATCGGTTGTGCTTTTGGTTGTCCTGATGTATTTTTCGATGGGACATATGATGTTCGGCTTTCCCTTGCCGAAATCGATTGAGAACAACCACGTTGCTATGGGGCTTATACAGCTGCTTTTGACAACCGCGATAATGGTTATAAATCAACAGTTTTTCATAAGCGGTTTTACAAGCCTTTGGCATCGTGCGCCGAACATGGATACGTTGGTTGCGCTCGGTTCGGCGGCGTCTTACGGCTGGAGCGTTTATGCGCTTTTGGCTATGACGGGGGCGCAGGTATCGGGTGATGTGCACGCCGTAATGATGTATATGGACGAGTTTTATTTTGAATCGGCGGCAATGATTTTAACGCTTATCACTGTCGGAAAGATGCTTGAGGCAAAGTCAAAGGGCAAGACGACGGATGCCCTCAAAAGCCTTATGAAACTTGCGCCGCAAACCGCGGTTTTGGTTCGTGACGGCAAAGAGGTAACCGTTCCCGTTGCACAGGTAAAGACAGACGATGTTTTTGTTGTCCGCCCCGGTGAGAATATTCCCGTTGACGGCGTTGTTTTAGAGGGGTCAAGTGCGGTGAACGAGGCGGCGCTGACCGGTGAGAGCATTCCCGTTGACAAGGCTGTCGGGGATTCGGTGTCGGCGGCAACAACAAACCAATCGGGATTTTTAAAGTGCAGAGCAACACGTGTCGGTGTTGATACAACGTTATCTCAGATAATAAAAATGGTGAGTGACGCGGCGGCGACAAAAGCCCCGATTGCCAAGATTGCCGATAAGGTTTCGGGGGTATTTGTGCCGATTGTCATCTCAATATCGATATTGACGATTATAATTTGGATGCTTATCGGGCGTGAATTCGCATATGCGCTTGCACGCGGAATCTCTGTTCTCGTCATAAGCTGTCCGTGTGCGCTCGGGCTTGCCACACCCGTTGCCGTTATGGTAGGCAACGGTGTCGGCGCGCGGTCTGGCATACTCTTTAAGACTGCGGCAGCGCTTGAAAATTGCGGAAAAGTCAAGGTTGTTGCGCTTGACAAAACAGGCACGATAACAGAGGGCGAACCTAAGGTAACTGATGTGATTCCGTTTGGCGGAAACGCCGAGAGTGATTTGATAAGGCTTGCGGTATCTCTTGAAAAAAAGAGCGAGCATCCGCTCGCAAAGGCGATTATGCAAAAAGGCGAACAAGACGGAGTTTTGGCAGAATCGGCAGAGGACTTTGAAATTATGCCCGGCAACGGTCTGACGGCGAAAATCGGAGGAAAGACCGTAATCGGCGGAAGTGAGAAGTTTATAGACGAAAAAACGAAATTGCCGTCCGAGCTTAGGATAAAGTGCGAAAGCCTTGCGGAACAGGGAAAAACGCCGATGCTTTTTGCGCGTGACGATGAGGTTGTCGGAATAATCGCGGTTGCGGACACTATAAAGAGCGAGAGCGGACGTGCTATTGCCGAACTTAAAAAAATGGGGATAAGGGTTATAATGCTGACCGGTGACAACAAAAGGACGGCGAACGCGATAGGCAAACAAGCCGGGGTTGACGAGGTAATAGCAGGGGTATTGCCCGACGGCAAAGAGGCGGTTATCCGAAAATTAAAACGCAGCGGAAGCGTCGCAATGGTCGGTGACGGAATCAATGATGCACCGGCACTTACCCGAGCCGATGTGGGCATAGCCATAGGCGCAGGAGCGGACGTTGCGGTTGACGCGGCGGACGTTGTGCTTGTAAAAAGCCGCCTGACCGATGTTTGCGGCGCGATAAAACTGAGCCGTGCCGCTCTCAGAAACATACACGAAAACCTGTTTTGGGCGTTTATATATAACATTATAGGAATCCCGCTCGCGGCAGGGTGCTTTGTCGGTCTCGGACTTACTCTGAACCCGATGTTCGGAGCGGCGGCGATGAGCCTGTCGAGTTTTTGCGTTGTGTCAAACGCCTTGAGATTAAACCTTTTTAAACCGTTTGAATAAAAAATTATTGCGGCATACCGAATATAAAAGGTATGCCGCATATTTTAATATTTCATCCGTGTGGGCGGTCGGGGACGCCCGCCCCTACTGCCTTGTTTCACTTAAAACTTGACACGTAAAAATTATTTTGATTTGCCATTATGGTTATACGCACAAATTTTAATTCTGTTTACGGACGATTGTATAATCGTCACCTCGGCGGTAATAAGGGCAATCCGAAAAGCTGCCCTTTACAAATCGATACATTTCATCCTCGTCAAGGTTCATCATACACGAATTGCATTCGTATTCCTCGTCATAATAATAGTTTATACATTCCTCGCAATTTGTCATACTTTGCTCCTTATTTCGCTTTGTTTTCGTGTGCACGCTTTGCCGCCGTTATCGTGTTGCGCATAAGCATCGCAATCGTCATCGGGCCTACGCCGCCCGGAACGGGCGTTATTGCCGATGCGACCTTTTCGACCTCGTCAAAATCAACATCGCCGCAAAGCTTTCCGTTTTCATCTCTGTCCATGCCGACATCTATCACAACCGCCCCGGGCTTTACCATATCCGCTTTGACGAATTTCGGAATACCGACCGCGGCAACCAAAATATCGGCACGGCGCGTCTGTGCTTTTAAGTCCGCTGTTTTTGAATGGCATACGGTGACTGTTCCGTTTTCGTGCAGCAAAAGCATTGACATCGGCTTTCCGACAATATTGCTTCTGCCTATGACAACGCATTCCTTGCCGCCGACCTCAACGCCGCTCTCGTGTATAAGTTCCATAATGCCGGCCGGGGTACACGGAACAAAGTCAAAGTCACCTATCATAATCCGACCAACATTTGTCGGGTGAAAAGCATCAACGTCTTTGGACGGCAGTATGTTATTTATGATTGTCTTGTCGTCAAGATGTTCTGGCAGAGGGAGCTGTACCAATATTCCGTGAATTTTATCATCGGAGTTCAGTTTTTTTATCAAATTCAAAAGCTCGTCCTCGGTTGTGTCGGCGGAAAGTGCGTATTTTTCGGAATATATTCCGAGTTCGGCACACGCCTTTTCTTTATTTGCGACATACACTTTTGACGCGGAATCATCACCGACTATTACCACGGCGAGACCCGGTTTTGTTCCTGCTTTTGTCAGGTTTTCCGCCTCGATTTTCAGTTCTTGTTTTACCCTTGCGGAAACCGTCTTTCCGCTCAAAATTTTTGCCATTTTTAAAATCTCCTCTCGGTTTTGTTTTTCCGTTGTTTTTGTGTTTATTTGTATTTGTCCGCGGCGGTCTGTCGGGAATAAGACATTTTGCGCCGCTGCCTATTAAATCGCGTCTGTTCGCACGAACAAGCGCGGTATAAACCTTTTCGTAATTTTCGGGGCGCTTGTATTGCAAAAGCGCGCGCTGCATCTGTTTTTCTTCGTATGAATCGGGAACGTAAACACTCTCCATTGTCCTCGGATCGATGCCCGTATAATACATACAGGTCGAAAGACTTCCCGGGGTGGGATAAAAGTCTTGAACCTGTTCGGGGTTAAGCCTGTGGTCACGCAGGTATTCGGCAAGAGCAATCGCGTCCGCGAGTTTGCTGCCGGGGTGTGATGACATAAGATATGGTACGACAAATTGTGCCTTGCCGAGTTCTTTGTTTATCCGTTCATACTTGCGGCAAAATCCGTCATATACATCCGCCGAGGGCTTTCCCATATACTTTAAGACGTTGTCCGATATGTGTTCGGGCGCGACTTTAAGCTGTCCGCTTATGTGATACTTGCAAAGCTCATAGAAAAACTCATCGTCTTTGTCATAAAAGAGATAGTCATATCTGATTCCCGAGCGGATAAATACGCGCTTTATGTTCGAAATCTTTCTGAGCTTTTTAAGCAATTCGAGATAGTCGCGGTGCGAAATATTCATATTCTTGCACGGATTTGGAAAAAGGCATTGCCGATTTTTGCATACGCCGTGTATGAGCTGTCCCTCACATGATGGCGCACGAAAGTTTGCGGTCGGGCCGCCGACATCGTGAATATAACCCTTAAACCCCGAAAGACGGGTAATAGCCTTTGCTTCGCGGATAATCGAATCGTGACTCCGCGCCGAAATCGTTCGCCCCTGGTGGAATGTCAGAGCGCAAAAGCTGCACGCGCCGAAACAGCCGCGCGATGATGTTATCGAAAATTTTACCTCCTCGATTGCGGGAACGCCGCCGAACTTTTTGTATGACGGATGATAATCGCGCATATACGGAAGTTCATAAACCCTGTCCATCTCGTCCGCCGTCAAAGGAAAGGCAGGCGGATTTTGTACTATCCACTTGTCACGGTCACGTTGGACTATTGTTTTGCCCCTCACCGCGTCCTGTTCGGCATATTGTGCGGCGGTTGCCCTTGCATAGGCGACCTTGTCGCCCGATACCGCGTCATAGTCATCAACGATAACCGCATCGGGCGGCAGTTGTGAGCAATCGCCCTCTTTATATACCGTACCTCTGACTGATTTTATATCGTGAACCGATACCCCGAGGTTTAAAAGTTCGGCAATCTCAGCGGTCTGATGCTCACCCATGCCGTAAATCAAAAGGTCTGCACCGCTGTCGATTAGGATACTGCGCCGAACCTTGTTCGACCAATAATCATAGTGCGCAAAACGTCTCAGGCTTGCCTCGATTCCTCCGATGATAATCGGCACGGAATTTCCGAAAGCTTCTCTTATTCGGTTGCAATATACGATTGTCGCCCTGTCGGGACGCTTGCCCGACTTGCCGCCGGGCGAGTATAAATCGGTGTTGCGGCGTTTTTTCGCGGCGGTGTAATGATTCACCATAGAATCGATATTCCCCGCGCCGACAAGAAAGCCGAGTCGCGGCTCGCCGAATTCTTTAAAATCGTCACAGGTGTGCCAATCGGGCTGTGCGATTATGCCGACGGTATAACCGAGACTTTCCAAAAGTCGGCAGACCACCGCGTGCGCAAAACCCGGGTGGTCAACATATGCGTCACCCGATACATATACAAAGTCAAGGCGGTCGATGCCGCGGCTTTGCATATCCTTGCGACAAAGTGGCAAAAATCTTGAATTTTGGTTTGTGTTATTTTCTGTCATATATATTCATACTCCGAAACCGATTATCTTAAATTGCTTACAAATAAAAATGCGCTATATAAACTATACTATACTTTTCACAAAAATGCAAGCAAAATAAAGGAATAGCTTGATTTTTTGTTTTAAAAACGGTAAAATAATAAATAAAGAACGAAATTTTTGTACAGGGGGCAACGGTTTTATGACGAACACGGATTACAAAGGAATTGTGTTTTTTGACGCTGACGGAACTTTGGTTGACGAACGCAAGGGGATTTTTGAGCCGACGGTGGCAACAAAGGCGGCGATTTCAAAGCTTAAACAAAACGGCTATGCGGTATCGCTTGCAACGGGCAGGGCAAAGTGTTATATCCCGAAACTCGGTATAGATTTTGACTGTTATGTTACGTCTAACGGTGCGGTTGCCGAGTGCGGCGATACCGTGATTGCGAACAGAACCGTTCCCGAGGATAAACTCGAACGCCTGATAGAGTATTTAAGGGCAAACAATATGGCATTCAGCATAGACTGTCACGAAAAGTGCTATTATAATACAGAGAAAAAACCTCTTTTGGATTCTGTGTTCAGACGGTTTAAAATAAACACCGAACACTATTTTCCGTTTGAGAGCGTTCGCGGAATCTCGGCGAACAAAGTTATGTGCGTGTTTGACAGCAATGAGCGGTTTGCAAAGATGCAAGCGGATTTGGACGGTAAGTTTATCGTGACAAGACACCATGAGAACTTGTCGGCGGATATAGATATTGTCGGAATGACAAAGGCGGTCGGGGTCAGAGAGACAGTGAATTATCTCGGACTTGACATCAAAGAGACATATGCTTTCGGTGATGATGGAAACGATGTCGATATGTTAAAGACCGTGGGCTGCGGAATCGCAATGACGCCGCACGCGGCGGTTTTGGACGCGGCGGCGGATATGTTCACCAAGGGCGTTGGCGAGGACGGCATTGCGGCGGCTCTGACCGAACTTGGAATGATATAGGGTTATATCAAAAACCGAGATGTTGCGGCGTATGCGGACAGGCGGTATTGAGTCGGAGTCATATTGACGGCGGCTTTGAACGTCCTGCAAAAATGATATGAGTTCGTAAATCCGCATTGCTCCGCAATATCGCCTATTGTGTCGGTCGATTCGCAAAGTAGCTGTTTTGCCTTTTTTAATCTTATGTTTATAATGTATTGTTTCGGTGTTGTGCCGAGTTCCTCGGAAAAGAGCTTGCGCAGGTATACCTCGCTTATGTTTGCATCTCTTGCGAGCCGAATGTTGGATAAGGTCGGGTCGGTATAATTTTCCTCAATATATGCGATTGCCGCGGCGAGAGAGGGGTGAAGCCGTTCCGTTTCGCCTGAAAGAGCGGTTAATATGCCGTACAGAATATGCATTGCTTCAAGGCGGCTGTGTCCGAACAGCTTGGACTGTTTGAGCCGCGAGAATTCGTGCATATAAAATTCGGTATTGGAAATAGGAATACACAAAATATCGTTTATCGGTGGAATTCCGCTTGCGTTAAAGTTCACCAAAGGAAAGTACCCCGTTTCGATGCCGTAAAGGCGATAGCTTGCGTATTGCGGCAGGATAACGGCGTGATTTAGGTCGGATATGACATCCTTTCCGTTTATCGTATACACGATTTTTCCGCTTTGACAAAACGAAAGTCCAAAGCCGTGGCGGTTATGCGATTGATAACGGCGGCCTTTCGGCGAATAGACGGTCATTATGTCGGATATGTCTGAGATTGTTATTTTTTCAAGCCTTTTCATAATTCATCACCATTTTGAATCATTTTATTATAATTATATCAGATTTGTTAAATCAGTCAAGTGAAATTTTAAAAATAGTATCAAAAACATCAATTGAGTATTGTTTTTGATATTGAATAAGACTTAAAACTGTACTATAATTTATTTCAAAGAGAAATCTAAAAATTTTCTTTCAAAATTCGGAAACGAGGATATAAAAATGAGAATGACTGCAAAATTTTTAAGAAAAGACCGTCCCACGCTTACCTGCATGGTTCAGGCGAGGACGGGAGAGAGAATCCTTGAACTTATTGAAAAAGGTCTGGACGGCGGTGCGGACGCTTTCGGTGTTCAGCTTGAGCAGCTTGAATTTGAGTACAGAACAAGGGATTGGATGAAAAAGATTTTTTCGGCAACAGACGGAAAACCCGTGTATGTGACGAACTATCGCAGCGGCATAAATGAGGGAATTTCCGATGAGGACAGGGCGAAAGAGCTTATCTCGGCGGCGGAGTGCGGAGCGGCTCTGATTGACATAACGGGTGATTGGTATAATCAGACGAACGGCGAGCTGACGTTTGACACGGCGGCGGTCGAAAAGCAAAAACAATTTATTTCGGATATACATAGATTGGGTGCAGAGGTTTTGATGTCATCGCATACATTTAGGTTTATGCCGAAAGAGCGTGCGTTTGAATACATAAACGAACAGCACAGCCGCGGCGCGGATATTGCAAAGCTTGTTTCGGCGGCAAACGATGATTATGAGCTTGCGGAAAATATGAGTATTTCGGCTGAACTTTCAAAGGATAATCATCTGCCGGCACTGTTTTTGTGCGTTGGCGATTTTTGCAAGCGGCACAGAATAACTGCACCGTTAATTTGCGGTGGAATGTTTTTGTGCGTTATCGAGCATGACGAGCTTGCAACCCCGGTACAGCCGCTTTTGAGTGATGCCAAAGCGGCGGTTGAGCTTGTGTACGGCGAGTAGACGGCGATTTTGTTACTGTGTTCGTATAATAAAGACGAAAATATTTTTGTTGCGGCGGATAATGAGCGTTCGTAATCTATTACATAAATTTTAAATCGGAGCAACGCTTCTGCTTTGCTTGTAAAGAGCAGAGCTTGCGACAGATTGCAATAGTCGCAGGGAGCATTGGCTCCTCAGGGTTTCAGTGGGAGATTATGACTCCCACTGAAATTCCGGAATGTCCCCCGCCGCCTATGAGTCGGGGGACATCTGCGGCAACGTTATAAAAAATTAAAGAATGTGAGGTTGTAAAAATGGAATTTGAAAACAAAACGATTTTGATAAGCGGCGGTGCATCGGGACTCGGCTTTTTGTGCGGAAAATGTTTTGCAAAAGAAGGAGCGGCGGTTGTTCTTGCCGACATCAACAAAGAGGCACTTGACGAAAAGGTCGGCGAAATACGTGCAGATGGCGGAAAAGCCGAGGCTGCGGTGGTCGATGTGCGGAACTATGAACAGGTGTGCGCGGCAAGGGATTTGGCGGTTGAAAAATTCGGCAGTCTTGACGTGGTTGTGAACTGTGCGGGCGGTGCGGAGGTCAGAATGTGCAACGCATATCATTATGGTGAATTTAAGGATATTCCGATCGATGTTTATGATTGGGGAATAGATGTAAATCTTAAAGGACAGTTATATCTTGATCATGCGGCAATGAAACAAATGGCAGAGCAAAAGAGCGGAGTTATTATAAATATCGGCTCTATCACAGGCGAGGAAGGCTGTGATACGAATGTTGCGTATTCAAGCGCAAAGAGCGGCGCAATGAACGGACTTACCAAGTCGCTTGCCCTGTACGGTGCGAGATATAACGTTCGTGTGTGCTGTGTATCGCCCGGACCTGTTATGACGCGGCCGGGTATGGCGGCGATGAAAACCTTAATCGGCAGAGCCGCCGAACCTAAAGAAATTGTTGATTTGATTATGTATCTTGCCTCGGACAAGGCGGCGTTTATAACCGGAATAAACGTGCTTGCCGACGGCGGAAGAAATATAATGAGAAATAAATAAAAAGAAACGCAAAGTTATTATGCAAGGAGAGATTATTATGAATTTCAAAGGAAAAACAGCATTGGTTACGGGAGCGGCAGTAGGAATAGGCAGAGCGGCGGCATTGGTTTTTGCCGAACGCGGAGCGAATTTGGTTTTGGTCGATATGAATTACGAAAAGCTTAAAGATGTAAAAAAAGAGACCGAAAAGCTCGGCGCGGATACGCTTATATACCAATGCGATGTAAGCGATGAAGAAAATGTAAATTCGGTTGTTAAATCCGCGTCGGAGCATTTCGGCGGAATCGATATACTTGTAAATAATGCGGCACTTTGGAGAGCGTACAAGGGATTTTTGGAGATGACGACGGATGAGTGGAATACATACTTTAACATAAATGTTATGGGAACGGTGTTTTTCTCAAAAGCCGTCCTTCCGTATATGATTGAGAATAAGTGGGGAAGAATAGTGAACGTTTCTTCTGTTGCAGGGGTATACGGAAACGGAAATATGACAACGTATTCGGCAACAAAAGGCGCGGTCAACTCACTTTCGAAAGCACTGGCGAAAGAGTTTTCTCAAAAGGGAATTTTAATCAACAGTATCTGCCCGGGAACGGTAAGTCCGTCGGATAATCCAGATATTGATTATTATACCGAAAACGACGTATCGGTTATCGGACGAACGGGAACGGACAGGGAAAACGCAAACTTGATTTGTTTCTTGGCGAGCGAAGAGGCGAGCTATATATCGGGACAGGTTATTCAGATTGACGGATGCCGCAAAATCTTGAGTTAGATTTCGGCTGTGGCTATTAATATACGAGATAATACAGAGGAGATATAAAAAATGAAAGCAATACTTGTAAATGACGACCAAACTTTGAGATGGGACAACGTTCCCGACCCTATTATGAAAGACGATGATGTTCTGGTAAAAATCGAATATGCGGCGCTTAATCGTGCCGATTTGATGCAGAGAGAGGGCGACTATCCACCGCCCGAGGGCTGTCCCGATTGGATGGGTCTTGAAATATCGGGCGAAATCGTGGATATTGCGGACGGGGCAAAGAAAAAGTCGGATTGGAAAATCGGCGACAAGGTTTGCGCCCTGCTCGGCGGCGGAGGATACGCCGAATACGTAACGGTTAAATACGATATGCTTATGCCCGTTCCCGAGAATTGTTCGATGGTTGAGGCTGCGGCAATCCCCGAGGCGTTCGCGACGGCATATCTCAATCTTTTCCACGAGGGAAAAATAAAAGAGGGCAACACTCTGCTTATGAATGCGGGAGCGAGTGGTCTTGCAAGCGTTATTATACCTATGGCAAAGGCATTTGGAGTGAGAGTTATCACAACCGTTCTGTCCGATGAGATTGCGGCGTCGATTGCGCATCTGAATGCCGATGTCGTTGTCAATACCTCAAAAGAAGATATTGTTGAGGTGCTAAAGAGAGAGCTTGACGGCGGTCACGGCGTTGACGTGGCGATAGATTGTCTCGGCGGCGAAGTAATGGGCAAGTGTATTCATTATCTTACCCACGGCGCACGCTGGATAATGATTGCGGCTCTTGCGGGTCAAAAGACCGAAATCGACCTTAAAAATATCTATGTAAGAAACGTGAGAATTGTCGGAAGCACTTTGCGTTCGCGTACACCCGAGGTCAAGGCACAAATCCTTGCGTCATTGGTTAAAGATGTGTTCCCCAAGGTTTCTCAGGGATTGGTTAAGCCGACAATCTATAAGGTTCTGCCGATTACCGAAGCAGAGGCGGCACACGATATACTTTATCGCGGCGAAAATGTAGGTAAGGTTGTGCTTAAAGTGAATTAGAATAAAATAATCATATACGTTATGATTTGTTCGTATTTGCGGGACGTCGAGGACGCCGTCCCCCTACAGGGTTAACCGTATACACAAATTTAAATATAAATGCAGATACGTGATGCAGGGGTGGTTTTCTCTCCCGTGTGACGGTCTCTATCCTTTTAAAAATGCGGCGAATTTTGCGCCGCATTTTTTATCGGCGAACATAACGCACAGACCGCAAAACAAACCCGTTATTGCCGCGGAAATAATAAGTATCGGCAGATACGTAAGAACCGAAAGGCTCTTGACGGAAAAGGCGGCAAAACAGGTTTGCCCGATATTGTGCAAAATCGCACCGACAATACTGATTTCCGCAATGAATTTCTTTCCGCAAAGTTTTATAAGAACATATTCGCCCAAAAGGCACAAAACGCCGCCGCAAAGGCTGTACGGAATAAGCATCGGCTGTGCTGCAAAGACCGCGCCGAACAGGATTCTCGCAACCAAAATCATAAGAGTTTCGCCCGGGGTGAGATAAATCAGTGCAAAAAGAGTTATTATGTTCGCGAGCCCGAGCTTGACCCCCGGAACGGGAACAATGCTCGGAATTTGAGCCTCGATTGTGAATATAACGAGGGCGGCGGCACAGAGCATCGCACACAGAGCGAGCCGCCTTGCGGAGTATAATGCCTTGCGGTTTTGTTTATTCAAAAAATTCACGTCCTTAATTTGTTTTTTTATCGGCTTACAGTGTCTGGTATATTCTCATCGGCTGTGCCGACAATTTTTATCATAAGTTTATTTGGCAAGCACACAATCGGGGTCGACCCGTCACGTATTTCGCCCGTATGTACGCATATGCGGTCGGGACAGTCGGCGGCGACAACCGAGATACTGCCGTGTTTGACCGCAACGGTGTTTGAGCGACCGTTATAATCAACGGTAAATTCGTATTCGTCGGTTACCGCGGATAAATCGATGCGGCGGATTAAATTTCCGTCACTGAAAACCTCGGCGATTTTTGAATTATTGTTCGGTTTTGCGCCGAATAATAAGAAAATAAATGCCGCAATTATGACCGAGCCGAGAATAATTGCGAATTTTTTGTGCGTCATAGGGTTTAGCCTCCCAAACATTATCGGTGAATTTCAAAAATCTATGGTAAAATTTAATGAAAATCCAACGAAAATATATTGTTCATAATCAAATGATAACGAATTTATAAAAATTTGTCAAGTTTTTTATATTAATGCTTGTTTTTTGTCGCCCGAAATGTTATACTAAGTATAGATAAATTGTATTTAAAATCAATGTGAAGTATGTGCAAACAATAAATTATAAAGGACTTGATTTGATAATGAATTACACGATGCTTACCGATTTTTATGAGCTTACAATGGCGAACGGTTATTTTCGTGAAGGTATGGGTGACAAAATCGCATATTTCGATATGTTCTTCCGCCAGGTTCCCGACGGTGCAGGCTTTGCCGTTATGGCAGGGGTTGAACAGCTTGTCGAATATATGAAAAATCTTAAATTCGAACCCGAGGATATTGAGTTTCTTCGTTCAAAAAATATTTTTGACGAAGGCTTTTTAAAGTATCTCGAGAATTTTAAGTTCAGTTGTGATGTTTGGGCTGTTCCCGAGGGAACGCCTATTTTCCCGAACGAACCTATTGTTACGGTTCGCGGTCCGCTGATTCAGGCACAGTTTTTGGAAACAATGGTATTGCTTACCGTAAATCATCAGAGTCTTATCGCAACAAAGAGCAACAGAATTGTCCGTGCTGCGGGTGATATTCCCGTTATGGAATTCGGCTCAAGACGCGCACAGGGCTATGACGGCGCAATATACGGCGCGAGAGCGGCGTATATCGGCGGTGTTTGCGGTACGGCGTGTACAATTTCGGATAAGATGTTTTCCGTTCCGGCACTCGGAACAATGGCGCACAGTTGGGTACAGTCTTTCGACAGCGAGTATGACGCATTTGTCGCGTATGCCGAAAGCTATCCCGATAACTGTGTGCTTTTGATTGATACCTATAATGTTTTAAAAAGCGGCCTTCCGAACGCGATTCGCGTATTCAACGAGGTGTTAAAGCCAAAGGGAATCAAAAAATGCGGAATCAGAATCGACAGCGGTGACATAACGTATCTGACAAAAAAATGCCGCAAGATTCTCGATGAATCGGGTTGGGAGTCGGCAAGCATAGTTATCTCGAATTCGCTCGATGAATACATTATCCGCGATATTTTGCGCCAGGGCGCGGCGATTGACTCGTTCGGCGTGGGCGAGCGGCTTATAACCTCTAAATCCGAACCCGTTTTCGGCGGCGTTTATAAGCTTGTCGCGATAGAGGATGACGGCAAAATCGTACCGAAGATTAAGATAAGCGAAAATGTGGCTAAGATTACCACTCCTTATTTTAAAAAGGTATACCGTCTTTTCTCAAAAGAGACGGGAATGGCGCTGGCCGATGTTCTTACGACTTATGACGAAAAGATAAATGACGATGAGCCGTATGAAATATTCGACCCGGGCAACACGTGGAAGAGAAAAACAATATCGAATTTTGAAACGCGGGAACTGCTTGTTCCGATATTCAAAAACGGAGAGTGTGTATATGACCTGCCGCCGCTCGGCGAAATAAAAGAATATTGTAAGGCCGAGACAGACAAGATTTGGGATGAGGTAAAGCGTTTTGAAAATCCGCACGAATACTATGTTGATATGTCGCAAAAACTTTGGGATATAAGATACAAAATGCTGTCTGAGAACAGCAAAAGAGCATAAAATTTATAAACGGCGAAAGGAAAAGGTGAAAAGGATGAACAATATAGGCGAGACAAATAAGCTCGACAGACTCGGAAGGCTTGGAGTCATCGGAATGAGAGGCTGTGAGGAGATTACCTGCAGAGTAAACGAACATCTTAAAAACTTTAATCAGGACACAATAGACAGCAATTTTGAAACATTTGTCATTCCGATAAATTGTCCGAGATTCGGAACGGGCGAGGCAAAGGCGATGATTTTGCACTCGATTCGTACATATGACATTTATATCATTATGGACGCGTTCAATTACGGCGTAACATATAATATGTACGGTCAGGAACGTCCGATGAGCCCCGATGACCACTATCAGGATTTAAAGAGGATTATTGCCGCAATGGGCGGAAAGGCACGCCGCATAACGGTTATTATGCCGATGCTGTATGAGGGACGCCAGCATAAGAGAGTCGCACGCGAATCTCTTGACTGTGCGATGATGCTTCAGGAACTCGAGAGTATGGGCGTTACCAATATCATCACGTTTGACGCGCATGACGCAAGGGTTCAAAACTCGATTCCGCTTTGCGGATTTGAGAACGTTCACCCCACATACCAGATGATAAAGGCGTGTCTCAAATACGATGAGAATATTATATTAAACAAAGAAAACACAATGATTGTATCGCCCGACGAGGGTGCAATGGGAAGATGTATGTATTATTCATCGGTTCTCGGTATGAACCTCGGAACGTTCTATAAACGCCGTGATTATTCGACAATAATCAACGGCAAGAACCCAATTGTCGCACACGAATTTTTGGGTAACGATATTTCGGGCAAGGATATAATCGTGGTTGATGATATGATTGCGTCGGGCGAATCGATGATTGACGTTGCGCGCGAGCTTAAAAAGAGAAACGCCAAAAAGGTTATCGTGTTCGCAACGTTCGGACTTTTCACCGAGGGTCTTGCGAAATTTGATAAGGCACATGAAGAAGGCTTGATTGACGCTGTGTTCACAACGAATCTTATCTATCGCGCGCCCGAGCTTAAAGAGGCGAAATGGTATCATGAGGTTGATATGTCAAAGTATATTGCGCTTATAATAAAACAGCTCAATGACGAGACATCTATAAGCAACCTTTTGACGCCTATTTCGAGAATAGAGAGAATTTTGGATAAATACAGAAACAAAGAAAAATAATATTTCGATAGGAGAGTTACGGTTAAATGAGCGAAAAAAAGACCCGCGTTGTCAGCGATGAAGAAATGCGCAGACAACACGAATATATTCGGCGGCTCAATGCGGAGTTTTTAAGCCGCGGCAGACAACCTTTTGCATTTGTCGAAACATACGGCTGTCAGCAAAACAACAGCGACAGCGAGAGAATCAAAGGGATGCTTGCCGATATGGGTTTTGCGTTTTGCGATAAGCCCGACAATGCGGATTTTATACTGTATAACACCTGTGCGGTGCGCGAAAACGCCGAGCTTCGCGTTTTCGGTAACTTGGGTGCACTTAAAAATATAAAGAGAAAGCGCCCCGAGGTAATCATTGCGGTGTGCGGCTGTATGATGCAGCAAGAGCATATCGCCGCGCGCATAAAGTCAAAGTATAAGCACGTTGATTTGGTGTTCGGAACGCACGCTCTTTATCGCTTTCCTCGGCTTTTGAGTGAGGTTATAACGGGAACGAGGGTTTTTGATATAAAGAACGAGGATGGCTCGGTGTGCGAGGACATAAGTTATTCGCGCGACCCGATTCCGCTTGCCAAAGTGCCTATTATGTACGGTTGTAACAACTTTTGTACATATTGTATCGTTCCGTATGTCCGCGGCAGAGAGCGCAGCCGTAACGCCAAAAACATAATCGATGAGGTAAGGCGCGTTGCAAGCGAGGGATACAAAGAGGTTATGCTGCTTGGCCAGAACGTGAATTCATACGGCAATGACACGGACGGCGAGATAACTTTTGCACAGCTTTTAAAAGAGGTTTGTACAGTTGACGGAATCGAACGTGTGCGGTTTATGACCTCGCACCCAAAGGACATATCCGATGAGCTGATTGAGGTTATGGCAAGCGAGGATAAAATCTGTAAACAGCTGCATCTTCCGATTCAGTGCGGTTCGGACAGGGTTTTAAAGCTTATGAACCGAAAGTATACAAAAGAAAAGTATTTGCAAACCGTAAAAAAGGTTCGCGATGCGATGCCGAACATTGTCTTGACAACCGATATAATTGTCGGTTTTCCGGGTGAAACCAACGAGGATTTTGAAGAAACGCTGAACGTTTTAAAAGAGGTTGAGTACGATACGATTTTTTCGTTCATATATTCAAAGCGCGTGGGAACCCCTGCGGCAGAGATGCCCGATGTTTTGACCGATGAAGAAAAGCATAAGAATTTTGACAGAATGCTTGCGGTTCAAAACGAGATTTCAAAACGCAAAAATGACGCGTATTTAAACACGGTTCAAAAGGTCTTGGTCGAAAGCCACAGCAAGACAAACGACAGCACAATGACGGGTCGAACCGATGGCGGCAAGGTTGTAAACTTTGTCGGCGGCGATGAACTTATCGGAGAAATGGTTGATGTCAAAATCACATCGGCTCAAACGTGGTCACTTTTCGGAGAGATAATTTGACCGATATAAACATAATGAGGAATTGATATGATTTATAAAAATATTGATATACACAACTGCAGAGAGATTTTAAAAAACGATGAAACGGGTCTTTATATGATGTCGAGAATCCCGGTTGAGCTCAATGATAAAATCGAGGGCAACGCCTTTCAGAACAGCGGCGTTGAGCTTAGATTTGTGCCGAACGATGATGAGATAAAGATAGTTTTGCGTACCCAAAAAGATTGCGCGGTGCGTGCAATCATATACTTCGGCTCGATTCAGTCGGGTTGGGAACAGCTTTATAAGACAATAAACCCCGAACCGACCGAAATAGTTATAAAAAAGCCGCAGAATACCAAGCTTTTGCAAAGAATAACCAATGAAAACGACTTTCCGTTTTCGCCGAACGTGGTAAGGGTCATACTTACCAATGGGATATATGAAATTGGCGATGTAATCGGCGATTGCCGTCCGCCGAGAGATGATGAAGTTCCCCAACGCAAATATTTGGCATACGGGTCATCGATAACCCACGGAAGTTTAGGTATGGTTCAGCCAAACACATATGTGTCGAGGGTCGGCGAGGCGTTTAATGCCGATGTGACGAATATGGGCTTTGCGGGCAATGCAAGGCTTGAATCGGATATGGCGGAGTATATAGCAAACGATTGTTATTTTGACTTTGCGACAATAGAAATGGGTATAAATATATTGGATATTCCGTGTGCCGATTTTGAAAACCGCGTCCGCAATTTTGTAAGCACGATAGCAAAGGCGCACAGCGACAAACCGATATTTTGCATAGATGTATTTTATATGTATCAAGATATGGAAGAAAAGGACGCGCCGAATTGCAAGCCGCGCGCATTCAGAGAGATAGTCAAATGCGTAATCGGCGAATTGAACTTTAAAAACGTCACATATATACGCGGAACGGAATTGATGTGCGGAAGCCGTTTCTTGTCACAGGACTCGGTTCATCCGAACGCAAGAGGTATGGAAGAAATTTCTGTAAATCTGATAAAAACAATCAAAAATAAAATATGTTAAAAGTAAATTAAATTTAAAATTCAGAATTGAAAGGAAAAAGAATAAATGTCTAAAGAACAGATTTTTGAGAAAGCAAAAGAGCTTTCGGATTTAATAGCGCACAGCGATGAAAAAAAGGCGGCGCAAGAGGCAAGTCGTCAGCTTATGGAGGACAAAGAGGCGTCCGAATTGATAAGCGGCTATAACGAAAAGCGTGAGGCTAAACTTGCCGAATACAAAGACAAAAAGCCGACCCCTGCGGAAATCGAAAAGATAAACGAATACCTTCAGGGCGAATTTAACAAGATTATGGAAAACGCCATAATAAAAGAGTATGTTAAAGCGTCAAGGGTTTTTGAGATGACACTTACACAAATGGATAACATAATCAAACAGGGCGTGTCGGTTGACCAAGGCGGTTGCAGCGGCTCGTGCCACAGCTGTTCGGGCTGTCATCATTAATAATTTAAGAATGTTTATCTCAAAGCTGTCTGTGACAAGGTTTCGCGGATAGCTTTGAGCGTATTTGAGTTTATGGACAACAAATCAAAATATTCCGAAATTTCGCCGATTAGAGCGGATTCGGACAGCTAACGTCAGGTATTAAGAAACGGAGTGATAATTGTTGGCGAATATAGACAGAGAAAAGCTTACGCCTATGATGCTGCAATACTTTGCGGTTAAGGATGAATATCCCGATACGATATTGATGTACAGGCTCGGCGATTTTTATGAAATGTTTTTTGAGGATGCCGAAATCGCATCGCGGGTTTTGGATATTGCCCTAACGGGGCGCGCATGCGGTCTTGATGAACGTGCGCCGATGTGCGGCGTGCCGTTTCACGCGGTGAATTCGTATATATCAAAGCTCGTGCTTGCAGGGTACTCTGTTGCCGTGTGTGAACAGACCGAAGACCCGAAACAGGCAAAGGGGATAGTAAAGCGAGGCGTTATCCGTGTGATAACCCCGGGAACGCTTATGGATTCGGGGGCACTCGATTCCACAAAAAACAATTATCTGTGCTCAGTCTGCATTGACAAAGACGGTGCCGCCGCGGCGTTTGCCGACATCACAACGGGCGAATGCGCCGTGAACGAGTTACCCAAAGATGATATAAAAAACTCACTCTTAAACGAAATGGCGAAATACACACCGCGTGAGATTATCGTCAATCTCGAAGGCTGGGAGGATTCCGAATTTATGGAACAAATCCGCGATAAAAGCCGCGGCTTTGTCAGGAATTTCAGAGATTGGGCGTTTGAACCCTCGTATGCCGAGGAGGTAATAAAACGGCGGTTCGGCGGTGTCGAAACGGTTCTTCCGTCAGACAAACCTCACAGCATCCGCGCGGTCGGTGCGCTTTTGGTATACCTCGAAGAAACCCAAAAAACAGAGCTTAAAAACATTACGGGGATAGAGGTTGACCGCGATTTTGAAAAGATGCAGCTCGATATGTACAGCCTTAGAAATCTCGAGGTTTTGGAAACGATGCGTGACCG
Source organism: uncultured Eubacteriales bacterium (assembly GCA_900545865.1). GTDB lineage: Bacteria > Bacillota > Clostridia > Monoglobales > Monoglobaceae > UMGS1820. Next base: position 28,358 of record URAN01000013.1, on the reverse strand, counting down.
CAACGTAAAAGGGTCGCTTATGCATACGCTTAATATGACCTCGACCGCCATGGGGGCAAGACTATTGCGAAAGAGCCTTACTGCACCGCTTTGTAACTGTGCGGCGATTACCAACCGCCAGCTTGCCGTGAGAGAACTTGTGTCCGACCCGATAATGCGCGAAGAAATGCGCGAGGCTCTGCACGATATTCGCGATATGGAAAGGCTTATCAACAGAATAGTTTATAAGAATGCGAATTGTCAGGATTTGATAAACCTCAAAAATTCGCTCGGGTGCTTGCCTACGCTTAAAGAATGTCTTTTGGGAACGGTGTCAAAGCTTTTGTCGGGCTGTGCCGAAAAGCTCGATGCCCTCGAGGATATTTATGATTTGATTGATACCACAATCAAAAATGACGCGCCGGCAACGCTGAGAAACGGAAATATGATTTGTGACGGTGCGAACGAAGAACTTGACCGTCTTAAAAATCTCGTCAGCAACGGAAAATCCGTTCTTGCGGATATTATGGAAAAAGAAAAGGAAAAGACGGGTATAAAAAATATGAAACTCGGATATAACCGTGTTTTCGGTTATTATATCGAGGTCAGCAAGGGCAACATCGAATCGGTACCTGAATATTTTATCAGAAAACAGACCCTTACGAACGGCGAGAGGTATGTCACGCCGGAGCTTAAAGAGCTTGAAGAAGAAATATTGTCGGCAGGTGAAAAACTCGTTGATATGGAATACGAAATTTTTTGCCGTGTGCGCGATAAGACGGCAGACGCGTTTTCGAGAATTTGCGCATCCGCGTCTGTTGTCGGTCTTGTCGATATGATATGCTCTTTTGCGGCGGCGGCGGAAAAATATTCGTATGTGATGCCGACCGTGAATATGTCGGATAAAATTGTGATAAAGGGCGGCCGTCACCCCGTTGTCGAAAGACTTATGCGCAAGGGCGAGTTTATACCCAATGATTTGAGCCTTGACAACCGTGATAACCAGATTTCGATAATCACCGGCCCGAATATGGCAGGTAAGTCAACCTATATGCGCCAGACGGCGATAATCGTGCTTATGGCACAGGCAGGAAGCTTTGTTCCTGCCGATAGTGCAGAGATAGGAATTGTTGACAGAATCTTTACCCGTGTGGGTGCATCCGATGATTTAAGCTCGGGTCAGAGTACGTTTATGGTTGAAATGAACGAGGTTTCGTACATCCTCGATAACGCAACGAAAAAGAGTCTTGTTATTCTCGATGAAATAGGCAGGGGAACGAGTACATATGACGGACTTGCGATTGCGTGGGCGGTTGTCGAGTATATCGCCGACGCCAAAAAGTGCGGAGCAAAGACGATGTTCGCAACGCATTATCACGAACTTACATCGCTCGAGGGCAAAATTCCGAATGTTAAGAATTTTTGCATTGCGGTAAAAAAGCACAACGGAACAATCAGCTTTTTGAGAAAGATTATAAGAGGTGGGGCGGACGAGAGTTATGGCGTTGATGTTGCGGCTCTTGCCGGTGTGAAAAAATCGGTTGTTGAGCGTGCGCGTGAAATTGTTGCATCGCTCGAATCCGAGGACGGCCGCGATGTTAAAGAGGTTGATATAAAGACCGCACGGCATAAAGATTCGGACGAAAATCAGTTTGGATTTTTGGCGGCAACAAACGAGGTTTGTGAAGAGCTCAAAAATATGGATTTGAATTGTATGACGCCGATGCAGGCACTTACAACGCTTTATGACCTTCAGGCAAAGGCAAAGAGTAGATATTAGATTTAAAATACAGTTAAAAGAGAGGTGTGAAAAATGGCGGATATACAGATATTACCTCAGGAACTCGCCGATAAAATTGCGGCGGGTGAGGTGGCTGAACGCCCGTCTGCGGTGGTAAAAGAGCTCGCGGAAAACTCGATTGACGCAGGCGCGACCGCAATAGAGGTCGAGATACGCAAGGGCGGAATAGAATACATTCGCGTTACCGATAACGGCTGCGGCATTGCGCCGGAACAAACCGAGCTTGCGTTTTTGCGCCACGCAACGAGCAAGCTTAAATCGGTCGATGATTTGTATAAAATCGGAACAATGGGATTCCGCGGCGAAGCCCTCGCGAGCATTTGCGCCGTTGCTGAGGTTGAGCTTATAACCAAGACGGCGGATAACGAAGAAGGACGATTCGTAAGAACGGAACACGGAAAGATTTGCGAAAACACGCCCATCGGCTGTGCGGACGGTACGGTTATGGTGGTTCAAAACCTTTTTGAAAATATACCGGCACGAATGAAATTCCTGAAAAAGAATTCGACCGAGGCAGGCTATGTTGCGGATATATTAAGCAGAATCGCGCTGTCGCGACCCGATATTGCGATTGACTATATCTGTGACGATAAAGAAATTTTTTCGACCACGGGTGACGGAAAGCTGAAAAACGTTATTTTAAAGCTTTACGGAGTTGACCACGCCAAGGCGGTTATTCCGATTGACTATACCGAGGATAATGTGCGGATAACCGGTGTAATCGGCAAGCCCGAGCTTGCGCGCGGCAACCGCAGCCGCCAAACCCTTTTTGTCAACGGCAGGTATATAAAGAGCAATGCCGCGTCAAAGGTTGTTGCCGAGGGCTATCGAAACGCGATAATGAAAGGCAAGTTCCCGTTTTTTGTGTTGAATATTCATATCGCGCCCGAGTGCGTGGACGTGAATGTTCACCCGGCAAAGACCGAGATAAAATTTGCGAATGAAAATCGCGTGTACGAGATTTTGTATCACGCGGTCAGCAACGGAGTAAGAGGCGGTTCGGCGCATGAATATTCAAATATCGCTGATAACGCACAGCCGCATATTACTGATAATGGCATAAATCCGAATAATTCGCCGAGAGTCGGCGAAACATCGGCGGCGCATACATATTCGGGCGGCTCTTCGCGCGGAATGCGCGAACGTGAGAGCGTTGACAGAAAGCTTGTCGGGCAATATCTCGACAGGGTTATTCCGACAAAGCAAGAGAGCGAAAAGCTGAATGCGGCAAGAGATATGATTTATTCGGATTTTAACTTTTTGGACGAGGACGAGCCGAAAGCACCCGAAACGCCGACAATACAAGCGGATTTTGAGAGCCGCGATGGCGGATTCGGCGGTGAAAAAGCCGAGATATATGAGATGCGGAAAAGTGAACCGATGCAAGAGCCGAATGGCACAGTTCTGTCAGTAAACGACAGTGTTCGGGGTGATAATTTTACCGATAACGGCTTTCAAACCGAAAGTTCGCCTCAAGAGTCTATGCAAGACATAGAGAATATCGGTGAAATTGAAAATGCCGAAAAGGCGGAAAAACCAAAACCGATAGGGCAGGTGTTTGATACATACGTTTTGTGCGCCCAAGGCGACAGCTTTTGGATGATAGACCAGCACGCCGCACACGAGAGGGCGAGGTTTGAAAAGCTCAAAGCCGACTATTATTCAAAAGAGCGTATGTCACAGGTCTTGATGTCGCCGATTATATTAAAGCTTGATTATAACGAGGTTCAAACTGTTCTGTCGAACTTGAATGAGTATAAAAAGTTCGGCTTTGATATAGAGGATTTCGGCTCGGGCAGCATAATAATCAACGCCACCCCGATAATTTCGGCCGAGAGCGAAATACGCGATTTGGTTTTGGAGATTGCTGCGGCGTTGGAGAATACGGGAAGGCATTCCGTTGCGGAATTCGAAGAGAGCCTTTTGGATATGATTGCGTGCAAATACGCAATAAAGGCGAACAGGCATTTGAATTATGCCGAGATGCAAGAGGTAATAGATATTGTTATCCGTCTTGCCGAAAGCGGAATAACCACCTGTCCTCACGGGCGGCCGATTAAGATTGAACTTACCAAAACCGAGATAGAAAAAATGTTCAAACGCCGTGTTTGATTGGCGGAAATGTTTATCGAAATACCTATTTATATAACTGTAAAATCAAATTAAAAGGAGGTCGGCAATCGTGGAAAATATCAAAAATATCCTTCCGAAAATACTGTGCGTTGTCGGCCCGACCGCATCGGGCAAGACAGCGTATGCCATTGAGCTTGCCAGAGAAAACAACGGCGAAATAGTATCTTGCGACTCGATGCAGATTTATAAATATATGAATATCGGCACGGCAAAGGCAACAGCGGAGGAACGTGCGGAAGTTCCGCATCATATGATAGACTTTGTTGACCCGAACAGGGATTACAGCGTTGCGGATTTTGTGACGGACGCAAGGGCGTGTATCGCCGAGATATTGTCGCGCGGCAAAATGCCTGTGCTTTGCGGCGGAACGGGTCTGTATATCGACAGCGTGCTAAAATCGGTTGAATTTTCACCGCAAAAGCGTGATGATAAGCTCCGCGATGAGCTTTGGAAAAAGGCGGAGCAAGACGGTGCGGAGTCGGTTTATGAGATTCTCAAAGAGCTTGACCCGATTGAAGCGGATAAAGTACATTATAATAATGTAAAAAGAGTTATCCGCGCAATCGAGATTTGCAAGACAACGGGAATGACAAAGACCGAGGCGGACAAACTCTCGATAGGAAAACCGATATATAACCCGATAATCTACGGACTTAATATGCCGAGAGAAAAGCTGTATGAGCGGATTGACAGGCGTGTTGATGTTATGGTTGAACAAGGTCTTGAGGGCGAGGTCAGACAGCTTTTGAATATGGGAATCAGACGTGACTCGACCGCAATGCAGGCGATAGGGTATAAAGAGCTTGTGAGATATATTGACGGGCTTTGCGATTTTGAAACGGCGATAGAGGATATAAAGCGCGAATCGCGCCGATATGCCAAGCGCCAGCTTACCTGGTTCAGGCGCAACCCCGACATAATTTGGACAGAAAAATAGTTTTTTAAAAAATATGGAACTTTTTTGAAATTCATTTCGTCTTATCTTATATAAAAGATAAGTTATCGATAGCTGTTGATGAATTATAACAGGAGTGATACAAAAATGAATATAACAAAAAATAAGATAGCTGCCGCGGCTTTGGCGTTGGCAATAGCAGTAATGCCGTGTGCATATGCGGCTGAACCGGTTGTAACAGGTGATGCGCCGAAAGTTTCGGAGGAAAGAAAGACATCCGCAACATCTGTGCCCGGGAGTGATTGGGCTGAAACATATATTGAGAAAGCGAAGAAAACAGGTCTTATAAATATCGGCGGAAATTATAATTTCCCGGGAAATATTAACCGTAATGATTTTTGCGAATTGATTTATAATTACGTTGAATTATTGAATAACGAAGAGAAGAATGCTGCGGAAAATCCTTTTAAAGATACAGAAAATCCGCATATTGACTATCTTCATTTAATGGGTATAATCGACGGTAAATCCGAAACCGAGTTTGCGCCGAACGACCTGCTCACTCGTGAAGAAGCCGCAAGTATAATCATTCGCCTTATAAGAAAGCTGCATCCGAACACGGTGGCAACAGAGATGTATTTTGCGTTTGGGGACAGCGATGATATATCCGACTGGGCAACAAATGCGATTCAGACAATCTGTAATATGGGTATAATGAAAGGTGTCGGAGATAATAAGTTTGCGCCAAAGGATAATTATACAACGGAACAAGCTGTTGCTACGCTGGTCAGAGTATATGAGAATTGCGCCAATATCGGTGCGGAATCGGACGGAACGAAAGATACTTCCAACTTATCTTTTGCCGATAAGTTAAACGAGCGAATGCCGCAGGACAAAAATTATATGTTCTCGCCGTTCTCGATAAAAATGGCGCTTGCCATGGCAGCGAACGGAGCGGACGGAGCAACAAAAGACGAAATATTAAAGGCTTTGGATATTGATGATTTGGACGCGTATAACAAGAATGTAAAACAAACCCTTGAAAGATATTCAAAATCCGATGCTCTTAAATTAAATGTCGCAAACTCAATCTGGCTCAACAGCGACAACACAAAAGAAAAGTTTGTAAAGGACTTTTCGGATAAGATGAAAGAATTTTTCACTGCCGAATCCGATGTTGTCACAAGAGCAAACGCTCTCGATAAAATCAACGGTTGGGTTAAGGATAAGACAAACGATAAAATTTCGAACATAATTGACGAGAATAACCTTGACTTTATGGCGATGCTGATTAACGCAGTGTATTTTAAAGGTTCGTGGCTCAAAGACTTTAGCGAGGCGGCAACGGCGGATGATACATTTACGGACAGAGACGGTAATAACGTACAGATTCCGTTTATGAACCAAACCGACTATTTTAGCTATGCTCGCATAAACGATACCGAGGTTGTCGAGATGCCGTATCTTGCATATGATGAAAACTCGGACGGCAGCAAAAAGATTGATATGGATATAAGTATGTATCTTATAAAATCCGACAAAGACATAAACGCGGAGGAGATTTTAAATTCCGCCGAAATGAACAGGAACTATGTAAGGCTTTCCCTTCCCAAATTCAAAACGGAATACGGCACAAGCCTAAAAGGAATGCTCGGCGAATTGGGCATTGATACCGCTTTTACCGAAATGGCGGATTTTGACAAGATGCTCGGCGAAAAGAATCTTCAGCTTACCGATGTTTTGCATAAGACATATATAAATGTTGATGAAAAAGGAACAGAGGCAGCAGCGGTAACCGCGGCAATGGCAGGGGCAACCTCAATGCCGCCCGAACCCGTTTCGGTTAAGTTTGACAAGCCTTTTACCTATGTTATTATGGATAACACGACAAAAGATATTTTGTTCATGGGCGAATATGCCTTTGCAAAATAATTTATTGATACATTTTAAATTGCTATAAACACCCCAACATATCGAAAGCAGCGGAATCTGTCAATCCCCCTGACAGATTCCGCTGCTGTTTTTTGACTTTTTTAAAAATTTTTTTAATTTTTTTGCAAAAAGGTATTGAAATTTTATTTCATTTATGATATTATAATCTTGTTAAAAATAATTTGAAAATAAAAATAATTTTCAAAAATTATAGGAGTTGACAAAAATGCTTGATTATAAGCTGAAAATCGGACTTGTTCCCGAGAGACGATGGCTTGCCGATGCGGCAACCAGGCGCGGAATATTTCAACCGAGCAAGGCTGTTGACAACAAAAACGAAATCGTCAAGTATATCAAGGACAACTTTTCGGACGAAAACACCGAATTTGTTGATTTGGAATTCTTAAACGATGAGGGCTTGCTGATTGAAACCTCGGAATGTCCAAAGGTCAAGGCTGAGTTTGAAAAACAAGGCGTTGATGCAATCTTTATTATCAATTGTAATTTCGGAAACGAAGAAGCGGCGGGACAAATTGCAAAGATGATGAACCTTCCGACACTGCTTTGGGGTCCCCAGGATACCGTATTTGAAGAGGACGGAACGCGTTATACCGACTGTCAATGCGGATTGTTCGCGATAAGCAAACAGCTGCGCAGATTGAATGTGCCGTTTTCTTACATAGAGAATTGCCGTGTGACGGATGACATCTTTACGGACGGACTGAATAAATTCCTGTCCGTTGCCTGTATGGTAAAGAATTTTAAAAATCTTAAAGTTACTCAAATCGGAACAAGACTTAATCCGTTTAAAAGCGTTATGTCAAACGAACTTGAAATAACCGAAAAATTCGGCATAAACATTTCGACAATGAATATGGCGGTTATGACCGAAAAGCTCAACAGACTTTTAAAGGATAAGTCGTCGGAGCTGGATAAAGACTTGGCGGACTTAAAGTCAAAGTATGACGTTGACGGTCTCGATGACGAGCTGCTCAAAAAGATGCTTGCGTTTGTGTATGCGTATATCGAGGCGTTTGAGGACACGGACGCGGATGTAATGCTCAGCGAATGCTGGACGTGTATGCCGCAGGCGTTCGGCGCAAACCCGTGTCTTGCGATGAGCATTCTATATGATATGGGGTATATAGTAACGTGTGAATCCGACCTGCACGGTGCTGTGTCACAGGCGTTGCTTATCTGTGCGGCGCGCGGAAAGCAAAAGCCGTTGTTCGGCGAGTTCACCGTCCGCAACCCGATAAACAGAAATTCAGAGCTTTTGTGGCATTGCGGACCTTTCCCGTATTCAATCAAAAAAGAGGGTGTCAAGGCAAAGCTTTATAACACAAAGCCGAGCTTTAGGGCAAAAGACGGCGATTATACAATAGCGAGATTCCAGGGCGACAGAGGTAAGTATACCCTTCTCGGCGGAAACTTTAAAACAACGGACGGACCGCATACGTTCGGCACATATCTTTGGGCTGAGTTTGAAGATTTGTCGCATCTCGAGAAAAAGCTTATAAACGGTCCGTACATTCATCATATGAGTGAGATTTACGGCACTTATGCGGACGTTCTCGAGGAATTTTGTAAGTATATCCCCGAGCTTGAATATGATGATATAAATTCGTAAAAATTATTAAAAATGTATATTATAGGAGGAGCAAAATGCAGCTTAACAGTTTTATGACAGACATAATAGCGTCTGAACTCGAAGACGCTGTCGGAAGAGAGAATTGTTCCACAAGGGAAATCGATAAATTGACACATTCGGTTGATTATTTCTGGCTTTCCCGTATGTGGGCAGACAGAGGAGAGCGTATGCCCGAGGCGGACATTATCGTTGCGCCGAAGGACGCAAAAGAAACATCCGCGGTTTTGAAAATCGCAAACTATTATAAGATTCCCGTTACCACATGGGGCGGCGGCGGCGGAACACAGGGAGGCGCCCTGCCTGTTGTCGGCGGAATATTGCTTGATACAAAGAGAATGAACAAAATCTATGACGTGAACACACAGGGAATGTACATAGAGTGCGGCACGGGTGCGATTTATAAGCACATCGAATGGGCGGCAAACGAAAAAGGTTATGCAACGATGCACTATCCGAGTTCGCTTACCTGTTCAACGGTCGGCGGATTTTTGGCGCACAGAGGCATCGGCGTTTCATCGACCAAGTACGGAAAGATTGACGATATGACCCTTCAAATGGAGGTTGTTCTTCCCAACGGTGATATAATAGAGACCTCGCCTGCACCCAAACACGCGGCAGGCCCCGACCTCAACCAGATTTTTATAGGTTCAGAGGGTACTCTCGGTGTTATGACAAAGGCACAAATGAGAATCTATGAACAGCCCGAAGTGCGCCGTTTCAGAGGATTTTTGTTCCAGAATATGACTGACGCATTTAATGCAAGCCGCGAATTGCTGCAAAAATTCAAGCCGTCCGTTATGCGCCTTTATGATGAGGCGGAAACATCGACCCTTATCAAAAAGATTGTCGGTGTTGAGAAAAAAGGCGCGTTTATGAATATTGCGTATGAGGGTGTGAAAGAGCTTGTTGATGTTGAACACAAGATTTTGATGGATACATTCAAAAAGTACGGCGCAGAGGATTTGGGTTCGGAATACGGCGAAAAATGGTGGGATGAAAAGATTACATTCTTCTATCCCGGAAATATGATGGACTTACCTCAATGCTTCGGTACAATGGACACAATTGCACCGTATGACAAGATAGAGAAAATCTATTGGGAGATGAAAAAGGCAATCGAAACCAACTTCCCCCAGGCAAAGTTTATTGCACATTTCTCACATTGGTATGAATGGGGATGTATGATTTATGACAGATTTATCGTTGACGGCGATAAAGTTCCCAAAGACCCGCACGAGGCGCTGAGATTGCACCAGGCAATCTGGAATTGCGGCGTGAGAACCGCTCTTGCAAACGGCGGTGTGGTAAATGACCACCACGGTGTCGGCATTAAACTCGGAAGGCTGATGAAAGAACAATACGGTCCTGCTATGCAGGTATTCGAAGGACTTAAAAAACAGCTTGACCCGAACGGAATAATGAACCCGTTCAAGCTTGGATTATAATAGTGGAGGTATAAGGCAAATGTTAATTTCTCAAAAAAGCAAAGAAATAATAGATAGCTGCCGTTTTTGCTGGATGTGCCGTCACATCTGTCCTATCGGCAATGCAACAGGTCAGGAAAGAAACACGGCGAGAGCAAGAATGCTTGCACTTTCTCTCGTTGAGAGAGGTGCAGAACCGTTGTCGGGTGTTGCCGACAACGTGTATGAATGTGCGCTCTGTGAGGCTTGTACAAAAGAGTGCGTTACGGGTTGGGATCCTGTTCGCGCGGTAAGAGAGGTTCGCTTGGAGCTTGCTCTGAACGGCGAAACACCCGGTTACATAAATGCGATGCTCGATAATATCGAAAAGACGGGCAACGTTTTCGGCAAAACCGAATTTTGCCCCGATTTAAAAGCGGCAATCGACAAGCACGGTGCAAAAGAGGATGTCCTCTTTGTTTTGGGCAAGACGGCAACGTATAAAAGCTGTGTGAATGCAAAAAATGCGATTGAATTGCTCGAAAAGGCAGGCTTGAAATTCACGGTTCTGTCCGATGAACCCGACACGGGCTTTGCAATGTCAACGCTTGTCGGCGCAGCAGAGGAAACAAAGAATATTATGACAGGCGCGGCGAAAGTATTCTCGGAGTATAAGACCGTTATTGCATATGACCCGGCTGACGCGCGGACGCTTTTGCGCGATTACAAAGAGTGGGGCATAGACGTTGCGGCACAGGTTAAAACCTTTACGGCGGCGGTTGCGGAACTCATCTCTGACGGAAAGCTCAGCGTTAAAAACAGCGGCAAAAAGTATACGCCTCAGGATTCGCATTGGCTTTCGCGTTCGCTCGATGAGGTTGAGCCGATTCGTGATATTTTGGCGGCTTGCGGCAATGTTTCCGAAATGCTTTTGAACGGCAAGGACACAATGCTCGGCGGCGATTTGATTATGAACGAGTATATGCCCGACGTTATGGCGAGGGTTGCGAGTGACCGCTGGATTAATGCGGTTAATATGGATACCGAGATTTTGGTAACCGAAAGCCCCGATGAATACGAATTGTTAAAGGCTCAAAAGCCCGAGGGCGTTGAGATTAAGACTGTTGAGGAGGTAGTACTCGAATGCTTGTAAACCTTGGTGAAATTTTGGATATGGCGGAAAAGGGCGGTTTTGCCGTTCCGGCATTTAATGTGTATAATATGGAAACGGTAATGGGTATCACTGCGGCGGCGGAGGAAGCAAAAGCCCCGGTGATTATCCAGAGCTACAGCAGGCTATTTACCAACGAAGAAGGTTATTATGTTGCACCGATGGTTCTTGCCGCGGCGGCGAAAGCGTCCGTTCCGATTTGCTTTCACTTAGACCACGGCGCAGGAAAGTCCGAAGCGACAAGAGCGCTGCGTTGGGGCGCAACGGGAATAATGATTGACAAGTCGGCGTGCGACATGGACGAGAATATCGCATACACAAAGGATATTGTCGAGATGTGTTCGGCCGTGGGTATTCCCGTTGAGGGCGAAATAGGTCATGTCGGCTCGGTAAACGATGACAGTATGGGTGAGTTTACAACCGTTCAAGAGGCAAAAACATATGTTGATGCAACAGGGGTAAACGCTCTTGCTATCCTTGTCGGTACGGCTCACGGAAGATATAAAAAAGCGCCGAAACTTGATATACAAAGGATTGCGGATATACATTCCGCGGTTGATGCTCACCTTGTTTTGCACGGCGGAAGCGGCGTTCCCGATGACCAAATTCAAGCGGCGGTAAAAGCCGGTATCAGAAAGATTAATTTCGGTACGGATGTATGTTATTCATTCCTCGACCAGGTTTTTGCGACATCGCGTGATTTGGTTGCGATTGATTTGTTTATGAAAGACGCTGTTGCAAACGTTAAAAAATTCGGTCTGGAAAAAATCAGACTTTTGGGAGCTGAAAACAAGGCATGAGTATAAATGATGCGAAATGCGGAACAAAAAATATTCCCGAAGCTTCACATACATTTGAGGTTGTGGGTATCGGTGCAAATGTGCACGATACCCTGATAACCATTCCCAAGTATCCGACCGAGGACACAAAAATGCGTGCGAATAATATAATCGAATGCGGCGGCGGCCCATGCGGAACGGGTTTGGTCGCGGCGTCAAAATTGGGCGCGGATTGTGCCTATATCGGCGTTTTGTCGGATGATACGTCGGGAAAGTTCCTGCTCGGTGATATGCAAAGGTTCGGTGTATCGGACGACCTTGTTGATGTAAAAAAAGGATATTCGGCGTTTTCGTCATTTATTTGGCTTTCAAATGATACGGCGAGCCGAACCTGTGTGTTTAATAAAGGCAATCTGCCGCCGCTTGAGTTATCCGAAAGCCAAAAAACAGCGATAAAAAATGCCGAAATACTTATGGTTGACGGCAACGAGCTTGATGCGGCGGTTGATGCGGCGAAAATTGCAAGAGAGAGCGGAACAAAGGTTCTCTATGACGCGGGCGGTCTTTATGACGGAATCGAGCGGCTTTTGCCCTATGCGGACATTCTTATTCCGTCAGAGGAATTTGCGATGGGGCATACGGGCGAGACGACACCCGAGGATGCGGCAAAGGCTTTGTTTGAAAAATATTGCCCGAATATGGTCGCCGTGACTTGCGGAAAGCGCGGAGGTGTGTTATACTGTGGTGGGGATATGTTTGTTCATTACCCTGCATTTACGGTTGACGCGGTTGATTCAAACGGTGCCGGCGATGTTTTTCACGGTGCGTTTGCGTATGCACTGACACAAAATATGAAGTATGAGGACGCGTGTATCTTTTCAAGTGCCGTTTCGGCACTTAAATGCACAAAGATCGGTGCGAGAGACGGCGTTCCCGTATTGGACGAAGTAAAAGAATTTTTAAAGGAGCGTGGATATAATGAATTTAAAGAAAACATGGAATAAGAAGTACGGTAAGTCCGAAATTATCACAAAAGAAAACAGTACACTTAAAAATGTTGAGATAGATATGGTCAGACTTGCCGATGGACAGACAAAGGCTTATGACGAAAAAGATACCGAGTTCGGAATAGTAATTTTCGGCGGAAAATGCAAAATTTCGGGCGATGGTTTTGATTTCGGCGAGATAGGCAAGAGAAAGGACGTATTTGACGGACCTTGTACCTGTGTATATGTACCCAAAGATACAAAATTCAGTATTACGGGCGTGGGCGAGGTATCAATGTGTGTTGCCAAATCACCGTCTTGGAATGTACACAAGCCCGTTCTTATAAAACCCGAGGACGTAATATGCAAGAACCTCGGTCAAAAAGGCTGGCAGAGAGAGGCGCACTTTATTCTCGATGAGAGAGTTGACGCCGACATCCTGTACATCGGTGAGGCATGGGTTGACGGCGGTATGTGGTCGAGCTATCCTCCGCATAAGCACGATGATGACAATATGCCGACCGAGGCGGCAACGGAAGAACTTTATTATTATGAGTTTGACAAGCCGCAGGGATTCGGTATCCAAAAGGTTTATACCATGGAGGGCGACATTGACGAAACTTATACAATTAAGTCGGGCGATATGGTCGAGATGCCGAGGGGTTACCACCCCGAACACTGTGCGCCGGGGTATAAAAACTATTACCTTTGGATAATGGCAGGAAAAAACAGGGGCTTTTATATGACAACCGATGAGGAACATAAATGGCTCAATGACTAAGACTTTTAATCAGCCTTTTTCGCAATGCGGAAAAGGCTGATGTGTATTACGTTTGAGAGGAAGATAGGTATGAAATATTTGCTTGGTATCGATTTCGGCGGCGGCGCGTCAAAAGCAACGCTTTTGGGCGAGGACGGCGTTATAAAAGCGACAAACACGGTGGAATATCCGACCCTCTATCCCAAAAGCGGTTGGACGGAACAAAACCCCGATGATTGGTATGCGGCAACGCGTGAGAATATTGGGGCGGTAATCGAAAAAAGCGGAATATCGGCGGCGGATATAATATGTGTTGCGCTTGATGCGGCAACGCATACGGCGGTTGTGACCGATGAGAATTTTAACGTCCTGCGCCCGTCAATATATTGGACGGATACACGCTCGGTTGCCGAGGTTCAATGGCTTAAAGATAATATGAGCGATGTAATCGACAGACAGGTTTTGCATAAACCCGACACAATTTGGACTTTGCCACAGCTTATGTGGATAAAGAATAACGAACCGAACGTTTTTTCAAAGATAAAGAAAATTATGTTTGCAAAAGACTATGTTCGGCATAAGCTGACAGGTGATTATGTCACCGATTTTATTGAAGCAGAGGGCAGTATGATGTTCGATTATACCACTTTGTCATGGTCAAAAGAGCTTTGCGGAATCTTGGGTATCGATACGGATATGCTGCCCGAAATAGTTAAGCCGACCGACAAGGTTGGCGAAGTGACCTCGGCTGCGGCGGCGGATACGGGATTGTGTGAGGGAACAGCGGTAATATGCGGAACGACCGATACGGTAATGGAGGTCTTTGCGGCAGGCGGTGTTTCAAAGGGGAAAATGACGGTTAAGCTTGCAACGGCAGGACGGATTTGCGTTGTGACCGACAAGGCATATCCGAATCGGCATTTGATAAACTATTCACACGTTGTTGACGGACTATGGTATCCGGGAACGGCGACAAAATCCTGTGCGGCATCATATCGCTGGTATAGGGATACGTTCGGCGGTGATTATCGCGAGCTTGACAACGGAGCAGCCGAAATACCCGTGGGTGCGGACGGACTTATGTTCCACCCGTATTTAAACGGCGAACTCACACCGTATGCCGACCCTGAGCTTTGCGCAAGCTTTACGGGTGTTCGTGCCGCGCACACAAAAGCGCATTTCACAAGAGCGGTGTTAGAGGGCGTGGCAATGTCGCTGCTCGATTGCAAGACGGCTTTGGATTCAATAGGAATCGATTATGAGGACAGTGCGGCTATAATCGGCGGCGGCGGTCAAAGTCCGCTATGGCGGCAGATTACGGCGGATATTCTGAATATAAAGCTTGTTGTGAGAAAGTACAGTGATTCGTCATTCGGAAGCAGTATGCTTGCCGGGATAGCGTCGGGAATTTTTGACAGCCCCGAATCTGCACTTGAAATATGCAACAAGACGGTATCCGAGACGATTCCGAACAGAGAAAATCACGAAAAATACTTGGAAATATTTAAAAAGTATAAATCGGTACATGATGCGCTTGCGCCGATTTATCACGGTGAAATATAGGTGAAATCAATGAAAGCGGTTGTTTGTGTAAAAGTTATTGACGGCGAGTTAAACGCGTTTGATGCGTGCGCGTTAGAATGCGCTTTAAAGTTTTGTGACGATGTGACGGTTGTAAGTATGTGTCCGCCGTCTGCACAAAACCGCCTTAAAATGCTGACGCGGCTCGGTCCAAAGGTGATTTTGCTGTGTGATAACGCTTTCGCGGGGTCTGACACCTTGGCAACGTCATATATCCTGTCACAAGCGATAAAAAGGCTTGAATTTGATATTATATTTTGCGGAAGACAGACAACGGACGGCGACACGGCACAGGTCGGACCTTGTCTTGCAACGCTCTTGGGTATCAGTCCGATATGCAACGTAATGGAGATTAAAGAAATTTCGGACGGTGAAATTTCGTGCCGCACACGCCTCGGTGACGAAAGTCAAAAATTGCCGACCTTGCTTACGATTGAGAGAATATGCGAATTGCGGTTTCCGAGTTTGCGTTCCAAACTCGGCGAAATCACAGTTTGGAACAGCGATGATATTTCGGCGGATAAATCAAAATGCGGAATATCGGGTTCGCCTACAAAGGTGATAAAGGTTTTTGAAAATAAAAGCGGTACGCGCAGATGTGAGTTTATAAAACGTGATGAGCTGGCACAGCTTATTGAGAGTCTCAAAAACAAAAAGCGAGAGGAAGAAGTCACAAAAGAGGCGGCGGTAAAGCTTAAAAGCGTATGGGCAATCGGCGATGCGGTCGTGCCCTATGCAAAGGCTGTTGCGGAGAATGTGAGAGAAATCGCCGAGTGTGACCCGAGGATTATTGCCGAGCTTGCGAAAGCCGATAAACCCAAAGCTATATTATGGAACGCGGATTTGTGGGGCAGAAAGAACGCACCGATTGCGGCGGCTTTGCTCAAAACGGGCTTGTGCGCAGATTGTACCAAACTCGAAACGGACGGAAAGCGGCTTTTTATGTACAGACCGGCACGAGCCGGGAATATTATCGCAAAGATAAAGTGTGACACAATGCCGCAGACCGCAACTGTCAGATGTGCATCCGACAGTGCGGATATAATTGTCTCGGCAGGAAAAGGAGTTGCCGATTGTATCGGTAAGGTCAGGGCGTTCGCCGAGAGCATAGGCGCGGAATTCGGCGCATCACGCGGTATTGTGGATATGGGACTTGAGGATTATTCGTGCCAAATCGGTTTGACAGGGCGGACAGTAAGCCCGAAAATATATATTGCGGTCGGAATATCGGGTGCGGTTCATCATACCTGTGCGATAGAGAGCGCGCAAACGATAATTGCGATAAACCCCGACAAAAAAGCACGCATTTTTGAGTATGCCGATTTCGGCATACTGGATAAGTTTTAAAATTTTCGGCGGTAAGCGTGCTATATATTAAAACATTTGAAAAATTATAAATCGGCTGTTGAGTAATTTCTACAGCCGATTTTTAGTATGACGGGCATATCAATGCTCTGTGGTGAAAGTCCGCCGAGGCGTAGATGCCGACGAACTCTAAAGCAACTTGCAAGTTTCACATCGTGAGGTGTGGGAGAGAAGAAGCAATAGCGAAATTGTAGCCCTACGGACAGAAACCTGATACTAAGGCGTATTAAGCGGACAAGTTGGCCTAAAGCAATGAAGTCCAAAAGGTAACCGCAAACCGAATGCGTAGATTAAGAGGGTAGACGTGGCAAGAATTAAAGCGGTTTCAGAATTTTGGTTAAATTTCGACTGCACATTTATTGACATTTCCGGTATAAGGAAAAGTGAATAACCCGAACCCCGTTTTTCGGAGTGCAAGGACCTCTATATGTTCTGCATATATGTAGAACATATAGAGGTCGAAAAAGCTTTGTTTTATGCGAATTTTAAGGCTTAAAATCGCGAGGTAATATAAAAATTACTTTTTTCAAAAATGAGGTTTTATTGTGTGACAAACATTCACTGAATATCAATATATGCTGCCTCTATATGCGGAATAGAAATTTGATTTCCCAAAACGGCTCTATAATCTTTTATTCCTTTAATTTCTCCATATACTGTAACTATATCGTCATCAAGCACACGGCTTTCATTATCATCTTTTCTCTTATAATCAACATAAATGGTATCGTCCCACAATCCATATTGACCTTGTGTTGTATTTATTCGTAAGACAACATTTTTTCCACTTTCCTGAACTTGTATAACTTGACCTTTGAAAACTGCTTTTTGTCCCTTATAATTGTTAGGATTTCTGGCAATATCATTATATGGAACAGACACACATTGCGCCTTATATTCATCTTCAGATAAAACAAGTTCTTCATCGCTTACTACTGTTTTATCGCTAACATCATTCGTTTTGTTATCGTTGTTCGATACCGAAATGCCTGCCACACAAATTATAATAATTAACCAAAACCACCATTTTTTAAATAACGGCTTTTTGATTTTTGCACCGCAAGATGTACATATAACAGCATTCTTGTTAATAGCTTGTCCGCAATTCCGACATATTTTTTCTTTCATTTTAATAATCTCCTTCTTTAATACTTTTATTCCTTCATCTATAGTAAATACGCAAATCATTGAAGAAAGTGCCAAAATACAGCTAATACAAGTGAAATAATTTTTTCATTTTCAAAAACTCCTTTCGCGAAAATTTATTTTATCTTTTGTTGGCCGACAAAAAACTCCTTTCTAAATTCTCACGTAAAATAAAAAAATACGTGGCAACTTAAACCATTGCCACGCATAAAAACGAGGCTTGATTTAATGTTACCACACATTTTTGAATACGAAACGGCATAAATAAAGCTATTTCAAATTGTAAAGCCTGCGTTTTTAACAAATATCAAGCTTTATTCTATGCCAAAACAAGATGTGCATAAAATGTACATCTATAAATATTTAATTATATTCAAAAATATGTGGTAATTAAATTATATCACACATTTTCCCAAATTACAATACGTCATTTCACAATTATTTAATTTGATGAAAAAATTTTTTCTAAAAAGTGGTCAAATCAAAATTTCGAGTGCTTATTACTATGAGAGAAAAATTTTTGATTTTATTGCCGCCGCCTGATTTCGTTATATCTGTTGCGGCGGCAAAAATAAAATTTTTTACACTCTTATTATAATTTTAATCCTGTTTATTTTCAGTCTGTTTCCGAGATTTTATGTTCAAACTGATCTTTGTTGCCCGCGTCGGGGATTTCGGTTGGGTATTTGCCCGAAAAACAAGCCGTACAGCATTGGTCGGAAAGCTCCCCAGCGAGTTTGACCGCGTTTTCAAGGCTTAAATATCCGAGACTGTTCGCACCGAGCATTTCGGCAACCTCTTTCGGTGAGTGATTGCACGCAATCAGGCCGCTGCTTGAATCAACGTCCGTTCCGTAATAACAAGGGTGCAAAAAAGGCGGTGACGATATTCGCATATGTACTTCTTTTGCACCGGCATCGCGCAGCATCTGAACAATCTGTCTGCCGGTTGTGCCGCGCACAATCGAATCATCAATCATAACAACGCGCTTGCCGCGCACTGCTGACGATATGGGACTGAGTTTAATCTTAACCTTTGCCTCGCGGTCAGCCTGTTCGGGGGTGATAAAAGTTCGTCCGATATATTTGTTCTTGACAAATCCTATACCGTATGGGATTTTGGATTGCAGAGCATATCCGATTGCGGCGTCTATTCCCGAATCGGGAACGCCGATGACGATATCGGCATCAACAGGGTGTTCGTCCGCCAAAAAACGTCCTGCCATAATATGCGAATTTTGAACCGATGTGCCGTCAAGCACCGAGTCTGAGCGTGAAAAGTATATGTACTCAAAAAGACAGGCGGCGCGCTTTTGACCTTTGCAATGCGTCCTGATTGAGCGTACCCCGTCCTTGTCAAAAACGATAATTTCGCCTGCGTCAACATCGCGGATAAATTCAGCACCGACCGTATTGAGCGCACAGCTCTCGGATGATACGACATAACTTCCGTCCGCACGCTTGCCGAAACAAAGCGGACGCATTCCGAGAGGGTCGCGTGCGGCAATGAGCTTTTGCGGAGACATAATGATAAGAGAGTACGCACCGCTAAGCTGAGGCATTGTTGCCGCTATTGCGTCCTCAACCGAACCGCATTTGAGTCTCTCTTGTGTTATAAGATATGCTATTATTTCGGAATCTATTGTCGTATGAAAGATTGCGCCTTTGAGTTCAAGAGCTTTTCTGAGCGCAAGTGCGTTTGTCAGGTTTCCGTTGTGAACAAGCGACATTGAACCTTTAATATGTCTGACGACAATCGGCTGACAGTTTGTCGGGTTGTTTGATCCTGTTGTGCCGTATCGCGTGTGTCCGACCGCAACCGTTCCGTGACCGAGCTGTTCCAAAGTCTGCGGGGTAAAAACTTCACTCAGCAACCCCACATCTTTATATGTCTTAAATACGCCGTCATCGTTTACCGATATTCCGCATCCTTCTTCGCCGCGGTGCTGAAGGGAGTATAAGCCGCTTAAAACTGTATTTTTTGCCCTGCCGTCGGTTTGACCGAAAACGCCGAAAATGCCGCATTCCTCATGAATATTTCCAAACATTGTTATAATCATCCTATCTTTTGTCCGAGATTTATAAAACGAAAAAAGACAAAGAGAAATCTTACATAAAGACCTCTTTGTCTATGATATTATAATTTTAGCACATTACACCGCCGCTGTCAACCGTCTATTTTGCAGATATGACTCGGCTGTGGTGTGTTTATTTTTTATATATTGCATATATTGACACGAATAAAAGCTATCTTTTAAGGAAAGCTTCTTCGGTTTCGTGCTTTTTGCTGCGGTTCATAAGATTTTTTATTGTGTCCGCGGCAGGCATCCCCTCAAAAAGAACGCCGTATGCTTGGTTTACTATCGGCATTTCGATGCCGAGTTTGTCAGCAAGTTCCTTTGCGGCGCGACAGGTTTTGATACCCTCGACAACCATATTTACCCCACGGGTTGCCTCTTCACAGGATTTGCCCTCACCGATTAAAATTCCTGCACGGCGATTTCGCGAATGCATACTCGTACAGGTGACAATAAGGTCGCCTATTCCCGATAGCCCATAGAAAGTCTCGGCTTTTGCGCCCATTGCCTTGCCCAGACGGGCTATTTCGACAATACCCCTTGTCATAAGCGCCGCCTTTGTGTTGTCGCCAAGTTTAAGACCGTCCAAAACCCCGGCACAGAGAGCAATGACGTTTTTAAGCGAGCCGCCGAGTTCCACGCCGAGCATATCAAGGTTGGTATATACTCTGAAATTCGGGTTCATAATTATATCCTGAATATAATTTGCGATTTCCTCGGTGCGTGCCGCAATAACGTTGGTTGTGGGAATTCCGCGCGATACTTCTTCCGCATGGCTCGGTCCCGACATAACAGCTATTTCACAGCCGTCAAGCTCTTGTTTCAAAACCTGTGACATGGTAAGGTGCGTGACTTCTTCAAGTCCTTTTGATATGTTCAAAATCAGCTGACCGCGCTTTACATAGGGCGCAAGATTTCTTGCTGTTGTGCGCATTGCGTGTGACGGCGTTGCCGTGATGATTATATCGGCAATGCCGCATTCCGATATATCCGAGGTAAAACGGACATTATCGGGGATTTTAACACCCGGAAGATAGGGCTTGTTTTCGTGGTGTTTTTTAAGATTTTCGCACTCGGATGCGAGATATGACCACAAAGTGACATTGTGCCCGTTTTGGGCGAGCATTATCCCAACGGCTGTTCCCCAGCCGCCCGAACCTATAATATTTATCGATGCCATATAAAATTCCGTCCTTTCGATTTATTTATATATAAACAGTTAATAATCCGTTTTAAATTAAGAGCCTATTTTGCGTTCCGTTCCGTGGATAAGCCTTGAGATGTTCGCACGGTGTTTAAAGAGCGCGATAAGCGACAGGGTGAACGCAAATATCATATATGCCGAATCCGAACGTCTGAATATAAGCGCATATACGATGAACAGTACCGCGCCGAGAATGCTTCCGAGAGATACGTATTTGGTAAGCACGATGACGACAAGGCATATTGCAAGGATTGTCAAGCCAACAAGGGGGTTGGCAAATATAAACGCGGTAATTGATACCAAAATGCCCTTTCCGCCTTTAAAACCGAAGTAAATCGGGAAGTTGTGACCGATAACCGCGCCGACTCCGGCGGCGTATATGCCGAGTTTTACGTTTTCCGCGCCGAGCGGTGTGATGTGTGCGGCGATAATGCCGATAACACAGCAAATCGATGTTTTAAGACAATCGCCGATGGTTACATATGCCGCTGCCGCTTTTCCGTATGTACGAAGGGCGTTCGTTGCGCCCGCGTTTCCGCTGCCGTGGCTGCGAATATCATCGCCGCCCAAAATTTTTCCGACAAGTATGGCGGTGCTTATGCTGCCTATAAAATAGGATATGACTGCGATAAAAGCCATTATCAAAAATTCAGTACTCATAATACAAGCTGTCCTTTCTGTATATTTAAGTTACTTTTTTGTTTTTTCGCGTATGATAAATTTAATCGGCGTTCCCTCAAAGCCAAACTTTGCTCTAAGTTGGTTTTCGAGATACCTGACATATGAATAGTGTGCAAGTTCGGCGTTGTTCACGAACAGAACGAATGTCGGCGGCTTTACGGACGCCTGTGTCGCATAATAAATTTTGAGACGCTTGCCCTTGTCGGACGGCGGCTGTACCATTGCGATGGCTTCGTTTATAACATCGTTTAAAACGCCTGTTGATATTCTCTTTGTGTTTTCCGCAACGGCAGAGTCTATCATATCAAAAAGAGTATCTACTCTCTGACCCGTCTTTGCCGAGATAAACACCGAGGGGGCATACATCATAAAGTTAAAACCCTCTTTTACGCGCATTTTAAAGTTTTTCATCGTGTTGGTTTCTTTTTCAATCAAATCCCACTTATTCACGGCTATTATGCTTGCCTTGCCCTGATCGTGCGCATAACCGGCAATCTTGGTGTCCTGTTCGGTTACGCCCTCGTTGGCGTCAACCATAATTACACACGCGTCTGCGCGCTCAACGGCGGCAAGAGCGCGGACAACGCTGTAACGTTCAACGTTCTCATCGATTTTGCCGCGTTTGCGCATTCCTGCCGTGTCAATCAAAATATATTTTTTGTTGCCGCGAATATATGTGCTGTCGATTGCATCGCGCGTTGTGCCGGCGATGTCGCTGACAATAACACGATTTTCGCCCAAAATGCGGTTTATCAATGATGATTTTCCCGCGTTCGGCTTTCCGATTATTGCAACTTTGATTGCGTCATCGTCCTCGGAATCGGCGGAATCCTCAGGAAAGAGTGAAACAACCTCGTCCAACAGGTCGCCGACACCCAGACCGTGTACCGATGAAATCGCAAAAGGCTCGCCCATTCCGAGATTGTAAAATTCGTATAATTCCATCGGCGGATTACCCGGTGTGTCAACCTTGTTGCATACGGGAATGACGGGTTTTCCGCATTTGCGCAGCATCGCCGCAACTTCGTTGTCGGCGGCGGTCATACCCTCTTTTATGTTGACCATAAAGAGAATAACGTCAGCCATGTCAACGGCAAGGTTTGCTTGGCTTCGCATTTGCGACAAGATTACGTCTTTTGATGACGGCTCGATTCCGCCTGTGTCAATAAGGGTGAATTCCCGTCCTGTCCATTCCGCATCGGCATAGATGCGGTCGCGCGTTATTCCGGGGGTGTCCTCAACGATAGATATGCGCTTTCCGGTTATTTTATTAAAGAGTGTTGATTTGCCGACATTCGGTCTGCCAACAATGGCAACTATCGGTTTCACAGTTAATCACTGCCTTTCTGTCAAATTATTATATGGTGGAACTCCGCCGCAAAGCAGTTACGTGCGGCGAAATTCTAATTTCACTTTTTTACGCCAAAATCGCATTGAGCAATTCATAGCCGTCACTTTCGACAATCGTTATGTCTATGTTAAGTTCGCGGCGTATATCATCAACGGTCATATCATCGAGCAAGACCTGTTCGCCGTGCCTCAGCATAGCAGAGGATAGCAACAGTTCCTCGCCGAGGTCGATGCCTTTCAGCTGGTTGATGATGTCCGTTCCCGTTAAAAGCCCCGTGACCGTTATATTGTGTCCGAAAAAATCGTTTTTAATCGGAATAATTTTAATCATATCTCCGCCGAGCTTATCCGTCAGAGATTTCAGCACGGTGTATGCCGCCAATCCGGTCGCAATCGTTTTGCGGCGTTTCGGAACGAGTTCCGCGGCTGTTCCGTCACACGCCTCGTCAAATTCGTTTATCAGTGACGCACACATACCAACGCCGTTTTCAATCTGCGGAAAGCCGTCATACTCCGAGTAATCGGGAAAAGGTATATTCGCTTTGAGATAGAATTCATCGGACAGGTATATAAGCCCCGTGTCTCTCTCTCGGCGGAATTTCTTTTGCCATTTTGAAACCTGTTCTATTACGGCGGCAGCAGAGGTAGGATCAAAACCTGTTAAATCGGCAAGCCCTTTTCGAAAATCGGATAAGCCGACCGGAACTATCGATACGCTTTCAACGCTGTCACCCAAAGCCGCAATGTCGGATATGGTGCGGTCAAGCTCGGCGCCGTCATTATAATTCGGACAAAGCACGATTTGAGCATTGATGTTCAGACCGCCGTCCGCTAAGATTTTCAGGTACTCGTTAATCTTTCCGGCAAACCTGTTATTGAGCATCTTGCATCTGAGTTCGGGATTGGTTGTGTGAACAGAGATGTTTATGCGCGGAATGTTGTATCGAACGAGCCTTTTGACATCATCGTCAGTCATATTCGTCATGGTGACATAGTTCCCCTGAAGGAAGGATAGACGATAGTCATCATCTTTAAAATAGCACGTTTCGCGCATTCCTTTGGGAAGCTGGTCGATGAAACAGAACACACATTTGTTTCGGCATGACATCGGTTCATCAATGAGCAAGGTGGCAAACGTGATGCCGAGCGGTTCAAAGTCATCGTTGTCGATGATAACCTCATAATCTTCGCCGCTTCTTTTGTATGTGATATTGACCGATTCGGCGCATGACGCATACATATAATCGAGGTAATCATGTATCTCAATCTCGTTGATGCTGAGTATTATGTCGTTTTCCGCCAGCCCGGCAAGCTCGGCGAGACTGTCTTGTTCAACGTGCGCAATTCTTGCGGACACAGGCAATTACCTCCGATTCATATCTGAATTTTGTATCATACATAAAACCTTATACGCATAATACAACATTATAATTATATCATAAAGTTGTTATGATTACAAGTAAAAAATGCATAAAAAAGAACGGCAAGGTATTAACACCTTGCCGCAATAATGCATTAAAAGCCGAAAATTATTTCATAAAGGCATTACGCCTCAACCGAAATAACCTCTTTGCCCTTGTAAGAACCGCAAGCTCTGCAAGCTCTGTGAGGCATTTTGAACTCACCGCAGGAAGGACACTTTACCATTCCCGGTACAGAAAGCTTCCAATTAGCTCTCCTTTTATCTCTTCTGGCTTTTGATGTTTTTCTCTTTGGAACTGCCATAATGTAATACACCTCTTTCTCATAATTACTAAATATAACGGGAAACCCGCAACAAGGCGAACCTTGCATATTCTACTTACTTTCCGAGCAGATTGTCAAGAATGTCGAACCGTGGGTCGGTTGTGTCGCTCTTGCATCCGCAGTCGGTCTTGTTAAGGTTGCCTCCGCATATCGGACACAAACCTTTGCAATCATCACTGCACAGTTGTTTTGACGGCAGATTAAGGAACAGATTCGTATAAATAATCTCGTCAAGGTCAATCGATGTACCCTCAAGCATTGAAATATCGGGGTTGTCGTCAACGTCCGAAAATTCATCGGCTTTTTTAAACCTTTCGTTTATCGGAAACCGAAGAGTCGTTTCATACTCCTCGCCGCAGCGGTCACAGATTAGGTTAAGCCAAGCCGCGGCAGTGCCGCAAAGCTCAATTGTGCCGCCAACGTTTTGAACCGTGCCGTCAAATTCAACGGGCGAACAGATTTTAAAAGTATCATCGTGACGCGGAGAAACAGAAACTTTCTCATCGATATGAATTTTTTTGCCGTCAAAGTTAAGTATGGGCAAAAGATTGAGCTTCATATAAAACCTCCGTTCAGTATCCGTCTGTACAATATTGAATCATACAACATAACAAACAGACGGCAACTATTATATAATATTGCCGCTGATTTGTCAAGTGTTTATTTCAAATTTTTTTAAAATTTAATGTTTTTGTAAAAACCTAAGCTGAAACGGTCAAGTGTAGTACGTTTGAGTTTCGGCAGAGGTCAGCGCACGCAAAATTATTTGCTTGCGAGATATGCGTTGATTTTTTCAACAAGCGCGTCTGCGTCAACACCGTGTACAGCGGCCGCCTGTTCAATGCTCTCGCCCGATGCGGACGGACAACCCAAACAATGCATTCCTATTTCGAAAAAGAATTCTGCGGTGCCGGGGTCAATAGCCAGTACATCCATAATAATTGTATCTTTTGTAATTTGTGCCATAAAAATTACCGCCTTTCATAGAATTATAATGCCGTATCTTCGGCAAAATCCGAGATATACCGAATAAATTGCGACATATAACGAACTCCATTTATTATTATAGCTTATTATCGAAAAAAATTCAAGTTTTTTATTTGGAATTTTGCTTTTTTGTGCAAATTTAACGGAAAATCAAATTCTCGCCGTATTTTATCAAGAAAATCGGGCAAAAAGACGAAAAAAGAGACTTGAAAACCTACTAAAACTATGTTATTATAGTAGATAAGGTTTTATATATATTGAAAGAGAGCTGAAATGATGTGAAAATATCAACAAAAGGACGTTATGCAATACGAATGCTTTTGGACCTTGCCGAGCATAAAAACGGTGAATATGTTGCGCTTAAAGATATTGCAAAGCGCCAGGAGGTATCAAAAAAATATCTCGAACAGATTGTACCCATGCTCAACAAGTCGGGAATGCTTAAAACAAATCGTGGCTATCAGGGCGGATATATGCTTGCCAAAGAACCGTCAAATTATACGGTGGGCGATATACTGAGAATCACCGAGGGAAGTCTTGCGCCCGTTGCCTGTGCCGAACAGAACCCCGTTGAGTGCGAACGTGCGCACGATTGTATGACTTTGCCGCTGTGGCAAGGATTATACAAAACGATATGCGATTATCTCGATGGTATAACCCTACAGGATTTATTGGATATGAACCGTGAAATGGCGGCAAATGATTATATGATATAGAACGGCTTTGGGGATTTGCGAACCTGTTGTAAAAATATTGTTAAATTTTTATAAAAAGACTTGCAATTTTCAAAATTATGTTGTATAATTAATTTAGCAAACAGAAACGGGAAAAGCGAAGTAAATTTCGTTTTTGTACCAACGTTTGCTAAGGTAAATTTTTATACACACATGACAGGAGGCATTGGTATGACTTACAACATTTTATGCAAACAGGTTGAATTGGCAAATTCGAGCAAGGACAAGATTATTGACAAGGTTAAAAAGCTCGATAAGTTCTTTTCGGATGACAACGAATGCAAAATTCGCGTTTCCGAACAGAGAGAATATATGATTGTCGAGATAACCTTTGACTACAAGGGATTCATCATTCGTTCTGAGGCGAGGAACAGAGATTTGCTTACTGCGGTGGATATGTGTCTTTCGAATATTGACAGACAAATCCGCAAGAATAAGACAAAACTTGCTAAACGCCTGCGCGATGACGTGCTCGAAAACTATGAGGTTTCGCTCGGCGGTGATGATGTAAAAGAGGATAAAGACGAGTTTAAAATCATTAAGGTAAAGAGGGTTTCCGCAAAGCCGATGATGACAGAGGAGGCAATCCTTCAGATGAATATGCTCGGTCACGATTTCTTTATTTTCACAAATCCTGACAGCGGTGATACCAATATCGTATATCGCAGAAAAGACGGCAACTATGCATTGATAGAGGCGGATTAACAGACAGCCCGAAAGCCGTATAAAAGCGGATAATACTTGAATTTAAATGATTCACGGCCATTAAAATAAAAAATAATATGTAAAATCCCTTTGGGGCAGATATGAAAAGTATTTCAATTATGCCCCGAGGGATTTTTTGATAAGCGTATAATGACCTCAAAGCGTAATATGTCGGAATATCGGACTTGCAGAGATTCATATTACTGTATTAGCTGTTGCAAAAGGGGGCTAATCAATATGAATGAAAACAAGAGCGGCAAAACGATATGTAAAAGTGTTTTTAAAAACGGTGAAAACACGACAACAAAAAGCCGATTTACAAAAAAGTGGATTGAGCTTATAAACAGATTGGAAAAGAACAAATCCGCTAAAATTTAGCGCTTAAAAGCACAATACAATGCGATATAATATTCATCATAATCTCGAATTCATCTTTTTATATTGCAGAGGAGTCGTACCGACTTGTTTTTTAAAAGCGTGGATAAATGCCGAACAATCCGTAAAACCGCTTTCGAAACTTGCCTCCGAAACGGTTGAACCGTGGTGCAAAAGTTCCATCGCAAATCCCAAACGTCTGCGCTTTAAATATTCGGTTGGTGACAGATGAAAGGCTTTTATAAAATGTCTCTCTAACGTGTTCAGACTGACGTGAGCCAGACTTGCCACATCGGACATTGAAATGGGCAGAGCCAGATTTCGATTGAAATATTGTAAGGCAAAGACCAAATCAGGAGACAAATTTTTGCCGGTTGGGTTTTCGTTAATCTGCGACTTGTTCATTAGGTCAATCAATTCAAAAAAGTAATTATATTTTAAAAAGGTGTTAAATCATCACAAATCAACTTTTCCACAACAGAAATTAATTTTTCGGTTTGCTCCGGCGGCGTAATCAAAAGATTTCGCTCTCCGGGGGTGCGCCGAAAAAATATATCCAAGTATTCCTCATTTCCATCGGCAGAGAATAAAATCCAATAATGCTTATGCAAAGCATTGCTGTGATATACACAGTGGTGATATTCATACGGCCTTGTAATAATTATACTTCCGGGGACAATCGGATAGACAGTGTCTTCTACCACAAATGAAACATCTCCCGAAAGATTCAAATATATTTCACACTCGTTATGAACGTGATGCTCGTTTTGATTTTCCGGAGCTTTCGAATCAATTTCAATATAATTCACAGAAAAATCAAATGGATTTATTCCGTCAAACTTTATTCGGTTGCATTTCATAATTTTCACGTATAATAAAAATCAGTCAGAAAGGGGCTGATTTTTATTATTTCTCCC
>URAN01000012.1 GCA_900545865.1 uncultured Eubacteriales bacterium | reverse complement strand
ATTTGTCGTGTCCTAACCCTTTTTCTTAACTTTTCACGGTAAGAAGAAAAGAAACTTTAATTTTTTGGTCTTGCAAAAGTTTTGAAAGTGTGCTATAATAATACCGTCACATAAATCTTAATATTGTTTATATGTAGGTAGGTGTTTTATCTTTTTGATAAAAACGCTTGACTCTTATTTCCTATCGACATATAAAGATAACGGGATTTGTGTGACAACAATCAGAGCCTGCGTTTTTTGTGCGTCAGTTCTCGAATTGGCGCACTTTTTTAATTTTCTGAAAATGCGCATTTGTATCATTAGTATTAAAAGGTGGTTTATTACAAATGAAAAGCAAAGTATTCCTATCGTTCGTTATGTGTGTGTCTGTGTTGATTTCGCTTTGCGCGTGCGGCAACTTGTCAGAGCACGAGTATCAGTCGACAACCGAATCACAGGTTCAAACCGAGGTCGAAACACAATCGGCAAATGAAGATTCGGACAAAAACGTGACAGAGCAAAATCCGCAATCAAATGAATCAAAAGATGTCATAAAACAAAATCAAGACGATTCAGAAAAAGACAAAGAATATAATTATATCGGAAATTCAAACACCATGAAATTCCACCGCCCGAATTGTATCAGTATTGACCAAATGAGCGAATCGAACAAGGTATATTTAAACGGAAGCAGAGATGACGCTGTTTCAAGAGGGTATAAGCCGTGTAAGCGGTGCAAGCCTTAACACGACAGTTCGACCGTCTTATGCGAGAGATAGTCGAGGGGTGAGTCGCACGGCTCAAAATCAAAAATCAATTTATACGAAACAAGCCGCTGATATGATTTATCGGCGGTTTTTGACGCTCCGTATTTGACATCGCCGCAAAGCGGACAGCCTATGTGCGAAAAACTTGCACGGATTTGGTGCGTGCGCCCTGTGAGCAGCTCTGCCTCAATAACACAGGGCGTTCCGCCTTTTATAACCCGATATAAGGTTCGGCATTCGGCGGCGGTTGGGTCACTCGGCTTTTTATCAAAAAATTTCATCCTGTGCCGCGTTTCGTCTTTAACAAGCCAGCCGCAAATCTCACCGCTCGGCGGATTCGGCGTTTTTTCGGCTTGACACAGATAAAACTTTCGTATCTTTTTATCTTTGATAAGCCGATTTGCGGCACGCAGCGCGGCTGCGTTCTTTGCCGCAATGACAAGCCCCGAGGTGTTTCGGTCGATTCGGTGGCACAATGACGGAATAAAAATCGGTGTTGCCGTGATGTCGATTTCGCCTTTTTTAAATAACATCGCGCGAATCCTGTTTTCAAGAGAATCCGCGCCGTCGTCCGCCTGTGACGGCAGCCCCGACGGCTTGTTCGCGATAAGTATATTTTCGTCCTCATATTCAATATCCGTATCAGTCGGACAATTCTTCCACGAAAAGTCGTGTATCGGCGAATTTGTTTCAAAAAATTCATCGTTCATATAAATTTGAATGTGTTCGCCGTTCGATACCCGATATGTGCCGTCTTTATGCTTTCCGTTCACGCGGACTTTTTTCTTGCGCAATGCCTTGCATACTTCGCCGAAACTTATGTTCGGCATAACGCCGCACATAAATTTGTCAAGCCGTATTCCGTCACTGTTTTTATCTATAATAAATTCTCTCATCAGATTTCACCCGTTTAATAATCTTTGATATAGATTATAACACACAAAGTCCGTTCGGGCAACTGTTTTGTGAATTTATTTTACGGTTTTTGAATTCGATATATCAAATAACGGTACTGTATGATTTAAATATACCGCGCGTTTAAAATGCGGCGTTTATTTAAAATCAAACGAAAAAACCGTGGTTTTATCGGTTTCGCCCCAATTTGTGAGGGGAATAAGACGAATGATTTTGACATTCCTGTTTATCTCGGCGTTGTGCGCTCTCGTTAAATTATTTCCCTCATTTAATATAACTTCTGTTCTTCCGTTTTCGGTTTCGCATTCCAAAATAAATTCCTTACACAGCGTTTTGGGAACATAGAGCTGAGGACTGTCTTTTAATATATTGCTGCGCATACTGTGATACCGCTCGCACTCGTCACCCGATAGGGTTTCGCGGTTCAGGTCGCTGTCAAAAGTGATGTGAACCGATGTGACATATTCGGGTTTATCAAACCGATATTCAAGGGCGGTGCTGTTCGTGACCGCAACGCCGCAATCCGAGCCGTATATACGATGCGGCCTGTCCTCGCCGTTGTTTAGGGTGTTATTTCCGTTTATAATATCGGTTTCCTTGCACAAGCTGCCGATTTCCCGCTTTTTGTTCGGCAAAAAGCAATCGTTATCCAAAAGCGTATTTTGTAAGAGTTCAAGCTTGTTCAGATATACTTCGTGCGGGGTCAGACCGAATCTGTGTGCGATTGCGGCGGCTGTTCCGACCGCCTGACCCATAAGCGCGCAGGTCATCATAACTCGAATGCTGCTCATTGCCATATGTGTCATACTGATATTTCGCCCGGCGAAAAACAGGTTTTCGACATTCTTTGAATACATAGCGCGATAGGGTATGCAATACGGGGCAGGGGTCTTTATATCCGTATTCGGTGTGCCTTTGTGATAAAATCCGTCGGGAAAGTGGTCGTCAAGCGGCCAGCCGCCGTATGCGACCGTATCATCGAATATTCGGTTTTTGACAATATCCCTTTCGGTGATTATATATTCGCCCGTCATTCGTCTTGACTCGCGCTTGCCCGGCAGAAATCCGAGAAATTCCAAATCCCACTTGTCCGCATTAAAGCTGCCCGAATTTTTTATATAATCCCACGCACCTGTTGCAAGAGGTACAAGCTCGCGCGTAATATCCTCGGCATCGGCGATTGTGTCGCGGTTGCCGCCAAGTTCGAGATACCAAAAGTTTTCATAGGAGTTATATATGTCGGGGCGTCTTTCTTTAAAGTTTTCCTCGGTCAGTTTGGTGCTGAATTTCGGCGGCGTAAATTTGACATTTTTGTCCGTTTCGCGCCCCTGTATAAGACAGCTGTTGCCCATTGTCAGGCGGTCGTGCGTTTTAACATGAGTGTCTTCGTCGAATTCGTCCGCGCTCTCTCTGCCGATTTTAAATTCCGCACCGACAAGCGGCGCAAGAATGCTGTCGCCCGAGCAATCCGCATAGTTTTCGGCGCAGACTTCATAAAACGTCTGGGTTGTCATTTGATAACCCTTGACGGAAAGAATCTTTGTGCTGCGCCCGTGCTTAAAATTACCCCTCTCGCATTTTGCGTCCATACAGGTGCAATTTAGCAACAACGTTATATTCTTCTCTCTTATTACAAAGTCATAAAGCACGGTATCCCATATATAATAGTTTTTGGTCGGGTTGCGGTAATAGTTTTCAAGTGCAATCTCTTCCACAATTCCCGTTTCGCGGTTATTTTCGCCGCCTGCGCCGCACATCCACATTCTAATCTCCGAGGACGCGTTTCCACCCAATACGGGGCGTTCGTGCATAAGCACGACCTTTGCGCCGCACCGCGCCGCCGCAATCGCAGCACATATCCCTGCCATTCCGCCGCCTATAACACACAGGTCGGCATTCAGTGTCTTTTGGTTTAACATTACTATTCCTCCATAATTATCGGTATTGACAGATATAATCTTGTATGATATTATAATAACACACAAATGATATAAAAACTTGCATTTATAGGCACAAAAATAACAAAAAAATGCACGAATGGAATGATTGACCATGAAAACCGAATCGGGGATAAAAATCGGTGAAATTACCGAAATGATTTGCGCATATACCGAGTATTTGAAAAACGAACATAATCTTTTGATTTCAATACACTTTGCACAAAGGTATCCGTATCTTTTTGAAAGGGCTAAAGCCTTGCTGAAATACAACGCTCACACAAATCCGTATTGTTTTAAAGTAAAATCAGACAGGGCGCGGCATAAAAAGTGTATAAAGTGCCAAGAGGCGGTGTTGAAAAAATGTGCCGCCGAGAGATGTTATACCGGGGTGTGCCACGCCGGGGTCGCGGAATATGTACACGGATTTTTTTGTGACGGAATACCTGTCGGGTTTGTTAGCGTAAGCGGATATAAAAGCGATAAAAAGCCGTATTGCACCGATGATTTTTATATCAGAAATATTAAGGACAAAGAGATGCCGACAGAGCTTTTGAACACGGTCGTTCCGCCGCTTTGTATGATGCTTGAAAGATTTGTCGGGTTTAAGGAATACGAGAACACATACAAAGATGTTTATTATGACGTGCTTGATTTTTTGCGCGAGAGACATTCGGACGTTTCGGTTGATGAAATAGCGAAAAAGTTTAATTTCAGCAAGTCATATATAAGCCATATGTTTAAAAAGAAAAGCGGACGAACTCTGAAAGAGTATTGCAACATTCTTAAAATAAATGATGCAAAGGTTCTGCTTGAAAGCTCGGATATGTCGGTGACGGAGGCTGCACAGATGTCGGGGTTCAATAATTTCAGCTATTTCATAAAGGTTTTTAAAGGTATGACGGGTATGACTCCGCTTAAATGGCGTGCACAATGCCGCGATAAAGCGCGTTAATCCGCATATCGACGGTGATTCGGCAAAAAAATAACCAAAAAACCTCTTTTTTGTGACAGTATTTACATATATCAATCATAATATTATCGATATACGGAATATACATTTGCAATTCGGCTCGAATTATGTTATAATAGGTTAAAAAATATAATAGAGAAGGTGCGTTATGAACAAAATTTCCATCATTGGAACCGGCAGCGTCGGTTCAACAATAGCTTATACACTTACAACAATGGGGCTTGCCTCTGAAATCGTTATGATTGATATTAATAACGAAAAAGCTCTCGGAGAAGCACTCGATATTCGCCAGGGAACGCCGTTTTTGGGCGCTTGTTCAATCTATGCCGGCGATTATCGCGATGCGGCGGATTCGAACATTGTTATCTTAACATCGGGTATCGCAAGAAAGCCGGGTCAGTCAAGACTTGAACTTGCTCAGACAAATGTTGATATAACAAAAATGATTATCCCCGAGATAACAAAGTATGCCCCGGATGCTACTTATATTATAGTAAGCAATCCCGTTGACGTTTTGACTTATACTTTCTGTAAGAGATCGGGTCTGCCCGAAAATCGTATAATCGGTTCGGGTACGATACTCGATACATCGCGTCTGCGTGCAAGACTTGCGGAATATTATAACATAAACCAAAGCAATGTTCACGCATATGTTTTCGGTGAACACGGCGATTCTTCGTTTATTCCGTGGTCTGTTGCGAATATATCGAATGTTCCGATTGAGGAATGTGACAAACTTATCCAGACGCCGGATATTTCATACCCCAAATTTGACCGCGCTGATGTTGAACAATATGTTCGCAAGTCGGGCGGAATCGTTATCGAAAGAAAAGGTGCGACATTCTATGCTGTTTCGGCTTCTGTCTGTCATATATGCAAGTGCCTGCTCGCCGGTATCGATACCACGATGACCGTATCAACGCTTATGCACGGGGAATACGGCGTTGACGATGTTGCGCTCAGCGTATTGAACATTGTCGGCAAGGACGGCGCGAAAGCAAAGGTATTGATGCCTTTGACCGATGAAGAAGTTTCGAACCTGCATAAGAGTGCCGAAACGTTAAAAGCCGTTATAAATCAGCTTGATATTTAAGATTTCAGAATACATTTCATAAACGGAGGTAATTTTACAATGGAATACCGTACAGAACATGACTCAATGGGTGAGGTAAAAGTCCCTGCAGACAGATTGTGGGCGGCACAGACCCAGAGAAGTCATGAAAATTTTAAAATCGGCGTTGATATTGAAACAATGCCGAGAGAAATAACACACGCTTTCGGAATTCTCAAAAAGGCGGCGGCTCTTGCCAATGCCGAGCTTAAAACCGAAAAGATGACCGCTGAAAAGCTTGAAGCAATCTCAAAGGCTTGCGATGAGGTTATCTCGGGCGAACTCAACAGTCACTTTCCGCTTGTTGTGTGGCAGACAGGATCGGGTACTCAGTCGAATATGAACGCGAATGAGGTAATCGCCAACCGTGCAAATCAGATTGCCGGTCAAAAGCTTGTTCATCCGAATGACGATATAAATATGAGTCAGTCCTCAAACGACACTTTCCCGACCGCAATGCATATTTCGGCGGTTATAGCAATAGAGGATAAACTTCTCCCGGCTATAGAGCTTCTTATATCCACATTCAAAAAACTTGAGGCGGATAACGAAGGAATCGTTAAATCGGGACGCACACACCTTCAGGATGCAACCCCAATTAAGTTTAGTCAAGAGATAAGCGGATGGCGTTCAAGCTTAGAACGTGACGTTGAGCTTTTGAAAATAGCTCTCAGACCGCTCTATGAGCTGGCTCTTGGCGGTACTGCCGTAGGAACGGGTCTTAATGCGCCCAAAGGCTTTTCGGAGCTTGTTGCGGATAAGGTTGCACACCTCACCGGCAAGCCGTTTAAAACAGCGGTTAATAAGTTCCATGCTTTGACATCAAAGGATGAGATTGTGTTTGCTCACGGTGCAATCAAGGCGACCGCTTGTGATATGATGAAGATTGCGAACGATGTTCGCTGGCTCGCGTCGGGTCCGCGTGACGGTCTGGGCGAAATTCATATCCCCGAGAACGAACCGGGTTCATCGATTATGCCGGGTAAGGTTAATCCGACCCAGTGCGAGGCGGTAACAATGGTTGCGGTTCAGGTTATGGGCAACGATGTTGCCGTATCGACCGCGGCGTCACAGGGTAATTTTGAACTTAACGTATTTATGCCCGTTACGGCATATAACTTCTTGCAATCGGCAAGATTGCTCGCCGAGTCAATTGTTTCGTTCAATAATAACTGTGCTGTCGGAATCACCGCAAATAAAGAAAAGATGCATCATAACTTGCATAACTCGCTTATGCTCGTTACGGCGCTCAATCCTTATATCGGATATGAAAACGCGGCAAAGACCGCCAAGAAAGCATATAAGGATAATATTTCGCTCAAAGAGGCTTGCGTTCAGCTCGGCTTTTTGACCGAAGAAAAGTTTGACGAGGTATTCCACCCCGAACAGATGGTTTAATATATTAATGGAGGTAAAGTGATGAAAGTCAGTTATTTTCCGGGCTGTACCCTCCGTACAAAGGCAAAAAAGCTTGATTATTATGCAAGACGCTGTGCAGAAATCCTCGGTTTCGAATTATGCGAAATCGAGGATTGGCAATGCTGCGGCGGTGTGTTCGTCAGTGCAAAAGACGAAATAGCGACAAAGCTGTCAAGCGTGCGTGCTCTTGTTGCCGCAAGAGGCGCGAACCGACCTTTGGTGACGGTATGTTCAGCCTGTCATAACGTTATAAAACAGACAAACAATGCAATATTAACAGACCAAGACTTTGCGGCAAAGGTAAACGCCTATATGTCACAGGACAAGGACTTTGGCGAGCCGTACAACGGCGAAACCGAGGTTTATCACTATCTTGAAATACTGCGTGATAAAGTCGGGTTTGACAAGATAAAAGCGGCGGTTAAAAATCCGCTCAAAGGCAAAAAGATTGCGGCGTATTACGGATGTATGCTTTTGCGTCCCGGAAAGGTAATGGGTTTTGATGACCCTGAAAATCCGCAGATTATGGAGGACTTTATAAAAGCCCTCGGTGCAGAGGCGGTTATATATCCGTCAAGAAACGAGTGCTGCGGCGGTTATGTTGCTCTCGAAGATGCCGAATCGGCAAGAAAGAAGAGCAACAAAGTATCCGAAAGTGCTAAAAATCACGGGGCGGACATGATAGTAACAGCCTGTCCGCTTTGCAAGTATAATCTTGTGAAAAACGGAAGTGAGCTTCCGGTGATTTATTTCACCGAGCTTTTGGCAGAGGCGCTCGGCGTAAAGGAGGATGGCGGCGATGATGAATAAAACGGAGAGAGAAAAAGAACAAATCCTGCGTATCAGTGGTGTAAATCCGCGCAAATGTATGCGCTGCGGTAAATGTTCAGGCACTTGTCCGTCATATGACGAGATGGAATATCATCCGCATCAGTTCGTGTATATGGTTGAGTCGGGCGACATCGAAACGCTTAAAAATTCACCGTCAATCTATAAGTGCTTGTCGTGCTTTGCGTGTGTGGACAGATGTCCGAGAGGCGTTGAGCCTGCAAAGCTGATTGAGGCATTGCGCCTTTCGGTTATCCGTGAAAAGGGCGCAAATCATATGACCGCGAACGATATACCGCAATTGCTTGATGATGAGATGCCGCAACAGGCAATCGTCAGCGCAATGAGAAAGTATTCAAAATAGAAAGGAGATACAAACCATGCAGAGAATAGGAGTATTTGTCTGTCATTGCGGAACAAATATTGCCGGAACAGTAGATGTAAAATCGGTTGCAGAGGCGCTTAAAACAGAGCCGGGTGTTGTTTTCTCCACCGATTATCAATATATGTGTTCTCAGGCAGGACAAGATATAATAAAAAATGCAATAAAAGAACATAACCTTACGGGGATAGTTGTATGTTCGTGTTCGCCGCGTATGCACGAGGCAACGTTCAGAAAGACGGCGGCTGCGGCAGGCATTAACCCGTATATGGTTGAAATAGCAAACATCCGCGAGCAATGTTCGTGGGTTCATAAAGAAATGCCGATAGGTACCGAAAAGGCAATCATTTTGGCAAAGGCGGCTGTTGCAAAGGTAAACCTCAATACGCCGCTCACACCGGGCGAAAGCCCCGTGACAAAGCGTGCGTTGGTTATCGGCGGCGGTATCGCCGGAATCCAGACTGCGCTCGATATTGCCGATGCGGGATTTCCCGTTGACATAGTTGAAACAAAGCCGACAATCGGCGGAAAAATGGCACAGCTCGATAAGACCTTCCCGACTTTGGACTGTGCGGCGTGTATTCTGACACCTAAAATGGTTGATGTGGCACAAAACGATAAGATAAGAATTTTCTCTTATTCAGAGGTCACAGAGGTTGGCGGATTTGTCGGAAACTTTGAGGTAACAATCAAAAAACGCGCGAGATTCGTTAAAGAGGATATTTGTACGGGCTGTGGCGCTTGTACCGAAAAATGTCCGATGAAGAAAGTCCCGAACGAGTTCAACCTCGGTATGGACGAACGCCGCGCAATATATATTCCGTTCGCACAGGCTGTCCCCAAGGTTGCGACAATCGACCCGAGATATTGTCTTAAGCTTAAGAGCGGAAAGTGCGGATTGTGTTCAAAGGTCTGCACCGCAGGGGCGATTGATTATGAGGCAAAGGATGAATTTATAAAAGAAAAATACGGCGCAATCGTTGTTGCGACCGGTTATAATCCGATTTCGATGGATAAGTTTGATGAATTCGCTTATTCACAGTCAAAGGATGTTATTACATCGCTTGAATTCGAAAGACTTACAAACGCGGCAGGACCGACGGCAGGTAAGCTTTTGCGCCCGTCGGACGGAGTTCATCCGCATACAATCGTATTTGTACAGTGTGTTGGTTCGAGATGTGAGGCGTGCGCGGAAAAGGGCAAGGAATATTGCTCAAAGATTTGTTGTATGTACACGGCAAAACACGCAATGCTGACGAGAGATAAATATCCCGATACAGACGTTTATGTGTTCTATATAGACGTTCGTACCCCGGGTAAGAACTTTGATGAGTTCTATCGCCGTGCGGTAGAGGAATACGGGGTTCATTACATTAAAGGTATGGTCGGCAAGGTTTCGCCCGAGGGCAACAAGCTCAAAGTTCAGGCGTCCGACCTGCTGGCAAACAAACAGCTGCATATTGACGCGGATTTGGTTGTCCTTGCGGCGGCGATAGAACCCGATAAGTCGGCGCGTCCTCTTGCAACGATGCTGACGGCAAGTATGGACACAAACGACTTCTTTACAGAGGCACACCCCAAGCTTCGTCCGGTTGAAAGCCCAACCGCGGGTGTATTCCTGTCCGGTGCTTGTCAAGGACCAAAGGACATTCCCGAAACGGTATCTCAGGCAGGTGCGGCGGCATCGAAAGTTATCGGACTTTTGTGTAAGGATAAGCTGACGGGTAACCCGTGTATCGCTCATTCTGATGAGATGATGTGTAACGGCTGTTCAACCTGTGCGAATGTGTGTCCCTATGGCGCAATCACATATGTTGACAAAGAGTTCAGAATGCCCGACAGAACAACAAAGGTTCGCCGAGTTGCTTCTGTCAACGAGGCGGTCTGCCAGGGCTGCGGTGCTTGTACCGTTGCTTGTATGTCGGGGGCTATGGATCTCAGAGGCTTTATGAATAAACAAATTATAGCGGAGGTGGACGCAATATGCAAGTAAATCAGGAAAACGGTTATAAGCCGCTTATAGTTGCCTTTTGCTGTAACTGGTGTTCATACGCCGGCGCAGACTTGGCAGGTAATAACAGATTAAATTATCCGGCGGATGTAAAGATTATTCGCGTGCCTTGCTCTTGCAGAGTAAACCCGATGTTTATTCTTCGCGCATTTCAGAGAGGTGCGGACGGCGTAATCCTTTGCGGATGTCATCCCGGTGATTGTCACTATACATCGGGTAACTATTACACAAGACGCCGTATGTCGCTCTTGTTCTCGATGCTTGATTATTTGGGCATTGAGCGCGAGCGCACCCGTGTTGAATGGGTCAGCGCGGCAGAGGGTGCTAAATTTGCCGCAACAATGAATGATTTCGTTGAGAAAGTAACGGCTCTCGGCGAGAATAAGAGATTGGAGGATTTGCGATGCAAGAAATAAAACGTGAAGTTCTCGTGCAAAAAGCGTCTGAGATGCTTGCAAGCGGCACGGTTGACCGTGTGCTCGGCTGGAAGGTCGGAGAATTCGATTATGACGTTACGCCGGCTGTGTTCACATCGGCGGATGAGTTAGAAAAAGATTTTGTATGGGGCGATTTCTGCGGTGCAAACTTTTCCAAATACCTGATAAAGGAAACAGAGAAAAGCGAAAGCAAGGTTTTGGTTTTCTTAAAGCCATGTGATACTTACAGCTTTAACCAGCTTTTGACCGAGCATCGTTTTGACCGCGAAAAGGCATATGCTGTCGGCATTCCGTGCAGCGGTATGCTCGATATAAACAAAATAAGGAATTTGGCTGACGGAATTTCGTCAATAGACATTGACGGTGATGAGATTGACATACACACTCTCTATGACGGCGTTGTTAAAACAACAAAAGATACCGCACAGCTCGAGAGATGTGCGTGCTGTAAGTCAAAAAAGCACGTTGCGTACGACGAGCTTATCGGTGATGACGGCGAGGTAACGGACAGCAGCAGATTTGACGAGGTAGAAAGACTCGAAAAAATGACTCCCGATGAGCGTTATGCTTTCTGGCAGAACGAGCTTTCGCGCTGTATTCGTTGTAATGCCTGTCGTGACGTATGTCCGGCTTGTACTTGCGAAAAGTGTGTGTTTGACAATCCTGAGTCACCCGTTGAAAACAAGGCGGCATCAAACTCTTTTGAGGAAAAGATGTTCCATATAATCCGTGCATTTCACGTTGTCGGACGCTGTACCGACTGCGGCGAATGTTCAAGAGTTTGTCCCCAGCATATACCGCTGCATCTGCTCAACAGAAAGTTCATCAAGGATATTGACGAGCTTTACGGCGAGTATCAGGCAGGAGCGGAGGTCGGCAGCCGTGCACCCATAGTTGATTATACCGAGGGTGACGCCGAGCCGAGCGAAGCGGTGGAAAGAGGTGACGCAAATGTATAAGATTTCACTTGACAATTTAAACAGCCTGTTTTCGGCTATCGCCGAAAAGCAAGGCTTGTACCTTCCCGTTGATACCGAGGCAGGTGCAAAATTTGAAAGGTGGGAGGAAGGCAAAGAGCTTTCCGACAGACTTAACACAGTGCGCAGCCCGAAAGACTTTTTCTTTCCCCAGACCGAGAATCTTATGGATTTTAAGGTAGAGGGTAAGTCGGTCGAGATTATTGATACGCGAAGCGAATGTGAGGATTTTGTAATATTCGGTATTCGCGGCTGTGACGTAAAAAGTTTTGAGGTATTGGACAGAGTATTCCTTGCCGACCCGATTGACACATATTATGAAAACCGCCGCAAGCACAGCACGATTGTGTCTATGGCTTGTACAAGACCGATTGAAACTTGTTTCTGTCATACATTCGGCATAGACGCATCCGAACCCGAGGGCGATGTTGTATGCTATAAAACGGAGGATACTCTTTATCTTGACGCAAAGACGGATAAAGGTGCGGCTTTGCTTGACGGAATAAGCGGCGTTTTGAGTGAGAGCGACGGCACGGCTGTTGATGAACAGAAAAAGATGATTGCCGAGAGAATGGAAAAGCTTCCGCTTGCTAATCTTTCAGCCGATAAGTTCGGTGCGGATAAGACAAAAGAGTTTTTTGACAGACCCGAGTGGTCAGAGCTTTCTCAGTCCTGTTTGGGCTGCGGAACGTGTACGTTTGTTTGTCCGACCTGTCAGTGCTATGATATAAAAGACTTTAACACGGGTCACGGAATCAAGCGTTTCCGTTGTTGGGATTCGTGTATGTATTCGGATTTCACAAAGATGTCCGCAGGTCAGCCGAGACTCACTCAGTTAGAGCGTTTCCGTCAGAGATTTATGCACAAGCTTGTGTATTATCCGACAAACAATGACGGATTGTTCTCATGTGTCGGCTGCGGCAGATGTCTTGCCAAGTGTCCGATACAGATGAATATAGTAAAGGTTATGAAAAAATTGGGAGGTGAAAAATAATGGCTGACATTAATACGATTAAAGAACCTCTCATGCCCGTTGTCGGCGTTGTTACCGATATACGGATAGACACTCCTGATGTAAAGACTTTCCGCGTTGTGACCCCCGACGGCAAAAAAGCTTTTGTGCATAAGCCGGGTCAGTGTGCAATGCTGTCTATTCCGGGAGTAGGCGAGGCGATGTTTTCGATAACATCTTCGCCCACGAACGAAGAATTTATGGAATTCTCGATAAAAAAATGCGGATGCGTTACCGAATGGCTGCATTCGATGGAGGTTGGCCAGCAGATTACCATAAGGGGTCCTTACGGACATCCTTTCCCGGTTGATACCGAATTTGTCGGACATGATATGCTGTTCATCGCCGGCGGTATCGGTCTTGCACCGCTGCGTTCGGTTATAAATTACTGCCGTCATTATCGCGACCGCTACGGCAAGATAGACATTGTCTATGGTTCGCGCAGTATGCAGGATTTGGTGGATTATAAAGAAATAATCGATGAGTGGTCAAACGATGCCGGTGTGAATGTACATCTGACGATAGACAGAGAACAGCCCGAATGGGACGGTCATGTAGGTTTTGTTCCGAATTATGTTAAGGAACTCGGTTTTTCGACCGACAAGATTGCAATAATCTGCGGACCGCCGATTATGATTAAGTTCACTCTTGCCGGTTTGCAGGAGATTGGCTTTGACAAAACTCAGGTTTATACAACGATGGAGCTTAGAATGAAGTGCGGTATCGGCAAATGCGGAAGATGTAACATCGGTTCAAAATATGTCTGCAAAGACGGCCCGGTATTCCGCTGTGACGAAATCGATGAGCTTCCGGATGAGTATTAATAATCGAATTTATGCAATTGTGAAATTATAAATGTGAAAGTTGCGGATAAACCGAATGAATCCACGGAACAGAGATACACGTTATCTGTAGGGTCAGCCCCGTGTGGCTGACCGTGAGATGTTCGGTAAATAGTGCGAATAATATACTTTCACAATGGCTAATTAATAATCGAATTTAAAAGGAGATATAACATATGGATAACACAAGTAATATGGTAGATGTATATCTGTTTGGCAAGAAATACAGTGTTCCCGATGACCTTACCATTATGCGCGCCATGGAATACGCAGGCTATCAGCTGGTTCGCGGCTGTGGCTG
Source organism: uncultured Eubacteriales bacterium (assembly GCA_900545865.1). Taxonomy (GTDB): domain Bacteria; phylum Bacillota; class Clostridia; order Monoglobales; family Monoglobaceae; genus UMGS1820. Next base: position 46,807 of record URAN01000012.1, on the reverse strand, counting down.
TCGTAACGGTTTTTGCGGAGCGTGTGCGACAATTTATCGTATAAAGGGCGACAAAGAGCTTAAGACCTGTCTTGCTTGTCAGACAAAGGTTGAGAACAATATGTATGTTGCAACATTGCCGTTCTTCCCCCTTGTAAAAGAGGTATATGACATAGAAAAGATTAAGCCGACAGAACAGATTATGATGCAGCTTTACCCCGAAATTTATGCGTGCGTGGGCTGTAACGCCTGTACGAAAAGCTGTACACAAAGCCTTAATGTTATGCAGTATATAGCATACGCACAAAGAGGTGAGTTTGAAAAGTGTGCGGAAGAGTCGTTTGACTGTGTAATGTGCGGCGTATGTTCGTCAAGATGCCCGGCAGGAATTTCGCATCCTCAGGTTGCGATGCTCGCGCGCAGACTCAACGGAAAGTACCTTGCACCCAAGACGGCACATCTTGAAAACCGTGTAAAAGAAATTAAAGACGGAACATTTACCGAGCTGATTGAGGCGTTAATGGATAAGCCGATTGAGGAAATGCAGGAACTCTATAACAACAGAGAGATAGAAAAGTAAGGAGGAAAAAACGTATGTATTCATCTGAATTTCAAGAATCTTTAAAGGCGGTTGAGGCTGCCAGAGAAGAGAATATAAAATATGAGCCGACCCGTATGACGGCAAAAGAAAAGGACGACCTCCTTGCGGCATATCATCCCGATTATAAAAAGGACGAATTTTCCGAGCTGAAAATCGGCCCGAACAAGGGCGAGGTTGTTCCGCACGAGCTTTGCGAAATGTTACAGGCTCACAGCAGAATCTCAGCCGATGACGTTGATTTGTCAAAGGTTGATTATGATGTTGACGTACTTATTATTGGCGGCGGCGGCGCAGGTGCGTCTGCGGCAATCGAGGCGGATAATGCCGGTGCGAAAACAATGATTGTCACAAAGCTGCGTATCGGTGATGCAAACACAATGATGGCAGAGGGCGGAATCCAGGCGGCGGATAAAGAAAACGATTCGCCGGCAATCCACTTTGTTGACGCTTTCGGCGGCGGACATTTCGCGGCAAAGAAAGAGCTGTTGGCAAAATTGGTATGCGATGCCCCCGAGGCAATTCAATGGCTCAATAATCTGGGCGTTGAGTTTGATAAAGCAGAGGACGGAACGATGATTACCACGCACGGCGGCGGCACATCGCGCAAGAGAATGCACGCGGCAAAGGATTATTCGGGTGCGGAAATTATGAGAACTCTGCGTGATGAGGTATTGAACCGCGGTATTCCTGTTATCGACTTTACATCGGCAATCGAACTTATTTTGGATAAAGACGGCAAAGCCGCAGGCGCGGTTTTGATGAATATGGAAACAAAAGAGCTTATGGTTGCAAAGGCAAAAACCGTAATCATAGCAACGGGCGGTGCGGGACGTATGCATTATCAGGGTTTCCCGACATCGAATCACTATGGCGCAACGGCAGACGGTCTTGTTCTCGGTTACAGAGCCGGCGCAAAACTGTTGTATGCCGATACACTTCAGTATCACCCGACGGGCGCGGCATATCCTCAGCAGATTTTCGGTGCACTGGTAACGGAAAAAGTTCGTTCGCTCGGCGCAAAGCTGGTTAATCGTGACGGAAAGGTATTTATGCATCCGCTTGAGACTCGTGACGTTGCGGCGGCATCGATTATACGCGAATGCTCAGACCACGCCGAGGGGGTAGACACCGGAAGCGGTCTTGCCGTATGGCTCGATACCCCGATGATTGAACAAATCGGCGGTGAGGGCACAATAGAAAAACGTATTCCTGCGATGATGCGTATGTTTATGTCATACGGAATCGACATCAGAAAAGAGCCGATTTTGGTTTATCCGACTTTGCATTATCAGAATGGCGGACTCGATATAAACGTAAACGGTATGACAACAAATGTTGAGAATCTGTTTGTTGCGGGCGAAGCGGTCGGCGGAATCCACGGCAGAAACAGACTTATGGGCAACTCGCTTTTGGATATTATCGTATTCGGAAGAAATGCGGGAATAAATGCGGCTGCGGCAGCAAAGAATACCAATGTCGGTGAGCTGACTTTGGAGCATATTTCAAAATTTGATAAAGAGAGGGCGGATGCAGGTATCGAAACAGATACTGTATCGCCAAAACTTTTGCCTAACTATACCGGCAAAAAAAGTGAGATTTAGTTAAAAAGATAATAATAAACCGCTGTGCAAAACCGAGTGTAAAAGTTCAACTTTTTAAATTAGGCTTGCGCAGCGGTTTATCGGAATTTAGAAAGAGGTTTATACCAATGAATTTTTTTAGTGAAGTTATATCCGTATCGGGCGTGTCATACCTGATTTTTTCGATAATGGCGATTGTCGCGCTCGGATACCTGCTCGGACGTGTTACAGTAAAGGGTGTATCGCTCGGAACAGCCGGCGTTTTTGTCGTTTCGCTGCTCTATGGCGCATTCTTTTATGATAAACTTGCCGACGCGATGAAAACAGCCGAGATTGCAAGTCACGGCCTTAAAATTGTTGAAAATTTAGGTCTTGTGTTCTTTGTTACATCGGTCGGATTTATTGCAGGACCCAAGTTCTTTAAGAACTTAAAGAACAATTTTAAATCATACATAATGCTGGGCTTTATTATTATACTTGCCGGCGGACTCACCTGTGTAATATGCTATTTAATAGGCAGAAACTTTGAATCGGACAACAAACAGTTCCTCGCGATGATGGATGGCTTGCTGTCGGGTTCTCTCACAACGACCCCGGGATTTTCGGCGGCGAAAGAAACGGTCAAGAACTTTTATGCGGCAACGCCCGAGCTTGCGAGCGGCTATGAGGATGCCGTTACGGTCGGTCACGGAATCGCGTATCTGTTCGGTGTTATCGGCGTTGTACTTTTTGTTCAGATTCTGCCGAAACTCGTTCATGCCGATATGGACGAAGAACGCAGAAAGCTTGCATCTGTTGATACGGGTGAGGCAAATACGATTGTCGGCAAGCTGATAAACATTGACGATATGGGTCTGGGCGCATTCGGTTTGGCGGCTCTTATCGGAATCATAATCGGAAACATAAAAATTCCGCTTACCGCACAGGGCTTTTCGGGAACGTGTTTCTCGCTTACAACAACGGGCGGCGCGCTTATAACTTCGCTCTTATTCGGACATTTTTCGCATATCGGAAGAATAAATATTATGCCTGAGAAAAAGACTCTTGAAGTCTTGAGAGAGCTGGGTCTTATGATATTCTTAATCGGCGCCGGTATTGCCGGCGGTGCAAGCTTTATCAAGTATTTCAGACCCGTATACTTCTTGTATGGTGCTTTGATGACGCTTGTTCCGATGTTTGTGGGATATTTTATAGCGACAAAGGTCTTGAAACTCAGCCTTTTGAACTCGCTCGGCTCGATTACGGGCGGAATGACAAGTACGCCTGCGCTCGGAACACTTATTCACGTGGCAAAAACAGAGGACGTTGCGGCGGCATACGCAGCAACATATCCGATTGCTTTGCTTGTGGTTGTGCTTGTGTCACAGTTCTTAATAGTATTCTTCGGATAGTTAATTCACAAGAGGTTGTGTTTGTATAAACAGGGGGTAACAATGAAACAGATTGAAGTATCACGGGCGACAATGGGGCGGATACCGATGTATTTAAAATATCTCAAATCGGCAATCCACAGCGGCGATAATATTTCGGCGACAACCATTGCAAAACAGCTCGGTCTCGGCGAAGTTCAGGTTCGTAAGGATTTAAGCGCAGTAAGCGGTGCGGGCAGACCGAAAACAGGATACAACATTGGTGAGCTTATTGCGTCCCTTGAAAATTTTTTGAATGATGGAAAAATCCGCAAGGTTGTGTTAATCGGTGCAGGAAAGATAGGAAGAGCCTTGCTTGATTACAAAGGGTTTGAGGATTACGGCCTTGAAATCGCGGCGGCGTTTGACACCGCGGTCAAAGAGGTTGAATACAGCAAGTCGGGTAAGCCCGTCTTGCCGGCGGACGAACTTGACGGATTTTGTGCTGAAAATGAGGTTAAAATAGGAATCATAGCGGTTCCGTCCGAAAATGCGCAAGAGGTTTGTGACAGACTTATAAAAAACGGAATACTCGCGATATGGTGCTTTGCACCGTGTACTTTGAATGTTCCCGAAAATATTGAGGTCAGGTATGAAAATATGGCCTTGTCTCTTGCGTATTTAAGTAAAAAGATTTAAAAGACATCAGACGGTGTTCTGCGTTTTCTTATACATAAAACACCGTCTGATAAAAGAAAGGATAATAAAGATGAAGGTTACTGTATGTATCGGTTCTTCATGCCATATAAAAGGTTCGCATTTTGTGGTCGAGCGTTTAAAGACGCTTATCGCCGAAAACAACCTTAAAGATAAGGCAGAGCTTGCCGGGGCGTTTTGTGTCGGCAGGTGCGAAGAGGGCGTTTGTGTGACTGTGGACGATAAATTTTTCTCTGTTTCGCCCGAAACAGTCGATGCCTTTTTTAAAGAGAATATCCTGAACGCTGTGCAATAATGCACGGCGTTTTCGAATGAACAAACCCCGACCCCGAACAATGAGATGCATCTCGCGCACAGCATTTGTTCGGGGTCGGGGTCTTAGTATTTATTCTAATTCACACCGAGTTTTTTAAGGTTGTTAAAACTTGTTTGTACACATTCAAACGGTGACTTTCCGTAACAATCATCCTGTTCGATGACATACATCTCACAATTAATTTCTTTGCAAGCCTTGATTATCTCTTTAAAGTTCAGGTTTCCGCATCCGACGGGAGCATAAAGCTTTGGCGTTGATTCCAAAAGTTCATCTCTTTTGCCTATAGCATAATCCTTGACGTGAACATATCCTATCAAATCGGCGTTTTCTCTGATGAATTCGGCAGGATTTTCGCCGCCGCATTGAATCCAGTGTGTGTCGGGCTGAAAGAGAACATATTCGGGATTCAATTCCTTTTTAAATATATCAATACCGTTTTCGTATCTGCCTTCAAAGTTGATAAATTCATAGCTGTGAAAATGGTATAAAAGTTTTTGACCAAACGGCGAAATAAGCCTGCCTATTCGGTTTGCGTCAGCACAAAATTGTTTGATGCCGTCAGGTGTCGCCAGCTCTCTCGGCATAGAATCTGTTCTGAGGTATGGGGTTTTAAAATATTTTGCGCCTTCTTCCACTCTGTCTAAATTCTTTTCTATCTCGTAAAAACTTATACAATCCGAATCCTGAGATATTCCGAAATTATCGAAAAGCTCTTTTGTTTCTTTTATTGTAATAAACGGCTGAACGGTGTATTGAAGATTTGAAAACCCTATTTCGGATAATTTTTTAACCGTGCCTTTTAAATCCGATTTTGTTTTTGTGTAATCGCGCATAGTGTACATCTGAAGTGAAATTTTGCTCATTGTATTTCCTCCTTAGAATTATTCGGCTAAAATCAGCTCTTGCGTTTCCGGATTTTCATACCAATGTGATGAAAGTGCGGCAGGACGCTTGAATTTTGTGTTAAATGTTTTGACTTTGTTATCTTTTGTACATTCACGCATAGCCTCTATTATTTCAAGGGCGTGGTATCCCATTTCGGGAATAAGGCGTTGAGTACGTCCTTTCCGTATTGACCATCCGAGTTCCGCTGCGCCGATTCCGCGCGATTGTTCGCTGTACGGATGCGTAAAAGGAAACAGTGTGCGCTCTTCGCCCTTTCGCTTTATATAGAGTGGCTTTCCGAAGTGATTCGGGTCGCCGACATCGAGAATTCCGTCCGTTCCGATGATTTCAAAAGAATTGTTGTCGCCAAAGCATTCGCTTGACATTGCCATTGTTGCGTGAAAGCCACAGTCAAATTCGAGCGCGGCAACCAAGGTGTTCGGCGTATCGACAAAAAAGTTTTCGCCGAACTTAGAGTGTCGGGGGTTCAGATACGGTCGGCTTTGGTCTTTTGTAAAACAAAATCCGCTTGCCCGATTAACCGAACCAAAAAGGTTAAACAAAGTATGCAGATAATATCCGCCCATATCATAGGGGATTCCTCCGCCGGGGCGCATAACCGAAAATAACCGTCTTGCATCCTCATCGTCATTCTTTACCATATGATAACCTCTTGCAAGTTTTATATCAGCAAATATCGGCTCGCCGATTAAGCCGCTGTCTATGACAAAGCGTGCGGTTTGCATACTTGCGCCCAAAAATGTATCGGGCGCAACAGCGAACCTCACATTTTTTTCTTTGGCAAGCGCCATAAGCTCATCGGCTTGCTGCATATTTATTCCCATCATTTTTTCACAGTACAGATGTTTTTTTGCATTTAAAACCGCTTTTGATATTTCAAAATGCGAAAGAGCGTAAGTGAGGTTTAAGACAAGATCTATCTCGGAATCCGCAAGAATTTCATCAACGGTCATTTTTTTAATATTATACTTTTCGGCTTTTTCGGCGGCTTTTGAATCTATCATATCGGCACAGCCCACTATGTCAAGAACGGAAAAGTTTTTGATGATAGGTTCAAAATATGAATCGCATATCATTCCGCATCCGATTATTGCGGTTTTTAACGGCTTCACTTTTGACATTTAAATTTTTCCTCCTTTACTTTCATATGACATCAGATAGTCAAAACTTCTTTTTACCTCATCAAAGGCGTCTCTGCCATAGGTTTCGTCTTGTTCGATGATGTACATTTTTGTGTCATTTTTCTCTGTGATATTCAGTATTGACGGAATGTTGAGATTGCCGTCACCGACAGCGGCAAATTCGTTTGTACATCTGTTCGTTTCGGGGTTGATTTTTGATATTGCATAATCCTTTATATGTATAAAATCAAACCTGTCGGCATATGCCGATAAAAAGTCGGCAGGTGCGGCACCGCCGTCCGCAATCCAAAATATGTCGGGCATAATCTGCATATATTCGGGATTTGTGTTTTCCAATAAAAGCTCTATCATCGTCTTTGAGTTTTCTTTATAAAACTCAAATGAATGAAAGTGATACAAAAGATTTATTCCGTCGTATGCAAGCTCTTTTCCTATGCGATTGACCTCAGACGCGAATCTGAGTATTCCATCTGTGTTGTTCTCCGAGCGCGGCACGGACGAAATCCTAAGGTACGGCGTATCAAAAACCGTAAGCTGATGCATCAGATTATCCTTATCGGCATCAAAGTTATATAAGTCCGCACAATAGGGCGAATCGTTTTTTAAGCCGTAATTTGATAAGAGCTCTTTTGCCTCATCCGCAGTTAAAAAGTTTTGCAGGCTGTATTGAACGTTTTTAAATCCCATATCAGCGAGCCGTTTGAGCGTTGACGATAAATCGTTTTTTGTTTGGGTGTGGTCGCGCAGGGTGTACATCTGAACCGAAATTTTGTCGGTTGAAATTTTACTCATAACAATTTCCTTTCCTCGGGTAAATCTTTTAATGCCCCTTATATAAACGATTATAGTACGCGCCGCAATAAAAGTAAATGTATAAATCGGATGAGAAATTGTAAATTTCGGCTCAAATGAGTTGACATATTTAAAAGAAATGATATAATTTAAAATATTGAGGTGATGCGTCAATGAAAGTCGGAATTGAAAAAATAAAAGAAATGGATTTTAACTTGAATAACGTTCGGGTAATCCGACAACAGTTTGATAAAATACAGGCCTACAATTTTTTAAAAGTCGGCCGACCGAATGACGGATTGTGTGTTTATACCGGCGGTACGGCGTATTATTGTTTTGATGATGGCAAGGGCGGTAAGTATAAAGAAATGACGGCGTCTGTCGGTGACTTGGTATACTTGCCGAAAGGCAGCCGATACCTTGTGCGTTTTAATGAGAGCGATGAGTGTGTGACCGACTATCTGATGAATTTTGACATATCCGATACAGATGGAAATCCGATTGTTTTTTCGGACAGATGCGAAATATGGGCGAGCAACGCACCCGACTATATTACGGAATTGTTTAAAGACGCGGCGGAGTTGTTTTTAAACAGAATAAACAATACCCAAAACATTTTAAAATCTTATGCTTTTAAAATATTTGACAGCGCAAGCCTTATTATTTTTAAAAACGAACCGACAAGATATGATAAAAAACTTGTGACGGACGCAATGACATATATGAGAAATCACGCGTCGGAACGTCTGTCGGTTAAGGAACTTGCCGATGTTTCCAATGTGAGTGAACGCTATCTTCGCACCCTTTTTGAAAAATATGCGGGAATGAGTCCGACAAGATATAAGACCGAAATTCTTATCGAAAGAGCAAAAGAAATGCTGAAAAACAATATTATGAACATAAACGAAACCGCAGAATATTTGGGGTACTATGACGCGGCACACTTTTCAAATGCATTTAAAAAGTCGGTCGGAATGTCGCCGATGAGTTATATAAAAGAAATCATGCCAAAACGCGAAAAACAGAACAAATAATAAACGGCAGCAAATTTTAGACGGTTATAAAACGCATTTTCATATTGCGCAACGGCGGCATATCTGATATATTGGTATACGAGATTACATAGGCTTAAATTTGCCGATTGGAGGAAAATTAAAATGCGTATACCAAAGCCGTTTTTGCCCGTGACGGTTGAAACCGACGGGCTGTCTTATAGGGCGCGTGTTCTCGGGCGTGAAATGACGTTCGGGGCGAATTCTCTTGTTAAATCAATTAAATCAAATGGTAAGGAGCTGCTTTCCGAACGGATGCGTTTTGTCGGAACAGAGGATGGAGAGCCGATTATATGGGATAACGATTATGAAAATAACGAAAGCGGATGTTTTGTTCAATCAAGAAAAAACGATAAGGTTGTGCTTTGCGGCGCAATGATGAGCAAGGCGTTCATTATAAATACGGCGGTCGAGATAAGCTATGACGGCTGTGTTTGTGTTGATGCAAGCGTTATGCCGCGCGGTCTGACCGTTGCACAGGTATTCGGCACGGCAGACACAAAACCGATGCAATATAAGCTTGATAAGTTGTGGCTTGAGATTCCGCTCAATGCCGACATCGGTGAGTTTTATAATATATACCCGATAGACGACCTGCATCTTGAGGACGGAAGAGTTATAGAGCGCAGCGAAACAATGTCGAGCGGCAGGATTCCGTTATGCGGCTTTCATATGCCGCACAAGCCGCTTTTGTGGCTCGGCGGCGATGATTGCGGATTCGGTTTCTTTTGTGAAAGCGACCAAAACTGTCAGCCGTCCGACAGCGGCCGCCTGATAGAGGTTCTTCCCGATAAAAACGGTTGGGTGATGAGAATAAGATTGCTCGACAGTCCGCCAAAGGCGTGGGGCGATAATTATACCGAGGGTTACGGAGTTTTTGAGCCGCTGACATACAAATTCGGATTTATGGCGACCCCGGTTAAGGAATTCCCCGAGAATCCGTATCTCGAAAAGATGTTCCACCCCGATTGCTTTGTTAAGGTCAAGGGGAATTATATCGACTTTTTGAGGGATAAAAACCGCTTTGACAGACTTGTCGAAAAGGGCGTGACGACACTTGTCCTTCACGAGAAATGGAACAAGGCTCAAAACTCGCCCGAGCTGTCGGAATTTACGGCAAAACAGCTGAGAGAAATCGTTGATGAGTGCCACAAACGCGGAATCAAGGTTCTGACATATTTCGGATATGAGGTTTCAACGATTTTGGCGGACTGGGGCAAAATCGGCGAGAAAAGTGAGATAAAGAATGAAAAAGGCGAGCATTTTTTTGGGGGCTGGTATCGGGTACCGTTCCAGCGCGATTACAGCGTTTGTTATAATTCGGAATACAGCGATTTTTTTGTTGACGGAATAGTAAAGATTGTTGATGAATTTAATATTGACGGCATCTATCTCGATTCAACATCTATGCCGAAATTGTGTGCAAACACGGCTCACGGCTGCGGATATTATGACGAGGACGGAGAGCTTCACGGGACATATCAAATTCTTGCAATCCGCGATATGTTCAGACGGATTTATTGCGAAATGTCGGCACGCGGCTGTGTGATAAACCTGCATTCGTTCGGCTGTCTTAATTTCACTGCCCTTCCGTATGTAAACGGAACATGGTACGGCGAAAACTTACAGGCGGCATTTATAAAAGGTTCGGACAAAGATATGCCCCTTGACTATTTCCGCGCCGAATATACGGGTCGGAATATGGGTGTGCCGGTTGAGTTTATCGCTTATGAAAACCGCCCCGTATGGAATTTTGAAAACGCGGCGGCAATGTCGCTTATACACGGAATACTGCCGCGGCCGAACGATATTGAGCATCCACTTGATTTAATGAGCGAAATATGGAGAGTGATAGATTCTTTCCCCGTCTCAAAATCCGAGTGGTGTCCGTATTGGAAAGGCGGCGAGAGACTGTCGGATGCGCGTGCGAAATGCAGCTATTATAAGTACACAGCGCCCGACGGTGACAGAATGTATCTTGCGTTTATATCCAACACAACCGCAACGGGGCTTTATGGCTTAAAGATCAATATAGGCGAAACGGCGGCAAAAGTGACGGATATGCTTACGGGTGAGGATACGGACGCGTTTGACCTTGCGCCGTTCGGGTATAAAATTCTTTATATAAAGAATATTCGGTGCCAATGCAAAAACAAATAAAAACGTATTGAAAAAGATAAAGATTAATGTTATAATTACATAGCATAGCGAAAGAGACAGAAAGGCACAACTTATACATTTGATAAAGATGATAGAGAGCGGCGTTCAGGCTTTACCGACAATTGATGATGTCTATAAAAGTCTTGATATTGGCATAAAAACCGATGAGAGTTTAAGATAAAAATACATAAATTAAAAAGTTTAAAAAGAAAAGAGGTTTTATATATGTATGACTTTCCTATAGGTGTAATATTGGAATCATTTAAAACAAATCGCGCCGCCGCAATCGAAAAGGCGGCAAAAATGGGTGCGAACGGAATACAAATGTATGCGACCGAGGGCGAAAATTCGCCCGAAAATCTGTCAAAGAGCGACCGTGCCGAGTTAAAGCGCGAGATAGAGAATCACAATATGGTTTTTTCAGCGCTTTGCGGCGACCTCGGAAAGGGATTCGGAAATAAAGAACTGAATCCGTCTTTGATAGAAAAGTCAAAGAGGATTGTTGAGCTTGCAAAGGATTTGGGAACGGATATTGTCACGACTCATATCGGCGTTGTTCCCGAGGACAAAAGTCACGAAAGATATAAGGTTATGCAAGAGGCGTGCTTTGAGCTTTCGCGCTTTGCCGACAGTATGGAGGCGCACTTTGCCATAGAAACGGGACCCGAAAGAGCGGTTGTCCTAAAGGGATTTTTGGACGATTTATCGTCAAAGGGCGTGGCGGTAAACCTCGACCCCGCGAATTTTAAAATGGTTACGGGAGATGACCCCGTTCAGGCGGTCTATACGCTTAAAGATTATATCGTGCATACCCACGCCAAGGACGGAAACAGGCTTAAGATAGGAAACCCCGAATTTATATACAAGGCGGTTCACCCCGTGCCTCAGGGGTTTGACGATGTTCAATATTTTGAGGAAGTTCCTCTCGGAACGGGAAGTGTGGACTTTGTGAATTATCTCAAAGCTCTCGAGGATATAGGATATAAGGGCTTTTTGACGATTGAAAGAGAGGTCGGCAACACGCCCGAGGCGGATATTCGAACCGCATATGACTTTTTGAAAAAAATAATTTCGGAAAATTAGCAAATAATAAAGGCATAAAATTTAAGCTCGGATACGATTTATTCGACATTATCTTTTATGCCTTTTAGGCATTTTTTTCGGCATACCGAATGAGAAAAACGTATTTCACCGATGAAAAAATAACTGATAGGAGAATCAAAATGGAGTTTTCAAGCAGAGCCTTTGCGTATGACGCATTGTTGAGCAATAAAAGATTTAAAGTTCCTGCGGGGGAGCTGTGCCAGGTATCTCAGATTTCGGTTATACGCGGCGGCGAAATAGAGGAGCATATACAGTATTGTGATGAAATTACCTACGCCATATCCGGAAGGGCGAAAATGTATTCCGAGGACAAATGCGAAGAAATACGCGAGGGTCAGATTCATTATATCAAGTCGGGGTTATATCATAAAATAGTCGCCGATGACGATTTGAGCTTTAGCTATATTTGTATCGGGTTTGTTCCCGATTTGACAAACGATGAAATAAAGACGTTTTCGGATATGCGCAAGGGTGTTGATTCGTTTATAAAAAATGATGACGGAATGGTGCGCAATCTTGCGCTTATGTTTTTAAACGAATTTTATATTCAGGACGAACAAAGCGATATTATGATAAAATCGTTCTTTTTACAGATTTTAAACGCTGTTGCGAGAATTTATCGCGGAAACTTGAATTATAAAGACAAAAAGAGCACGTCAACATCGAATTATGCGGTGTATAACGCGATAAAATATATAGACGCAAATTATCTCAGCATAACGAACGTAAGGAATGTGACAAAGGCTTTGTCTTACAGCGAATCGTATCTGTCGCACGTTTTTTCGGAAAAGGTCGGAATGAGCATCAAAGAGTATATAGTCAAAAAGAAGCTTCATCACGCGGCAGAGATGTTAAAAAACGATGATATAAGTATAGAAAAGCTGACGGAATATCTCAACTTTAATTCGCCGCACACATTCAGACAGGCATTTAAAAAGGTATATCATCAAAGCCCGAGCGAATACAGAAAGTCTTTCAGCAAATTTTAGATGTATTTAGCACATATTTTTACCTTGCGAAACAGCCGCCGAATCTGTTAAATTATAATGTGTAACAGAAAATGAGCGATGTTCGTGTACTCGAACCGCGGTGAAGGCGAGTGAAATATATTGAGAAAAAGATTTATCGGAGGTGCACGTCTCTTTAAAATAATATGCGGCATTGTTGCGGCGGGGTTCATATCGGCGGCTTTACCGCCGATATGCCTTGCCGAAAGCACCGGCGATTATGCAATGGCGGTGTTCGGCAAGGACGCAACGGAGTTATATAATATGACAGAAATGGTAGGCCCTGAGTCAATGGCGACAAGAGATGTCATTGACGGAAAAGAGTGTATTGTCGGAAGCGAAGTCGGAAACACGCCCGACAAGCGCGGATTGTTTTTTCAATTCACGGTGGATAGAAATGTTATGCATAATCTGCCGAACGGCACGCCGATAGAGGTGACGGTTGAATATTATGACGGTGTGGGCGGAAGCTTTGTCATAGATTATGATTCGTATAATTCAACGGGGGATTATCCCAATCTCAATTCAACCGAAACGGTGTACAGAACGGGAACAAACAGGTGGAAAACCCACACTTTTTATATCGATGACCATAGAATGAGCAAAGAGAACAATACAATCAAGACGGACTTTCGTCTGGGAATGTACGGCGTTAAAATGGGAATGTCATTGGGAGGAGTACTCGATATTGCGTTTGCATCGGTTAAGGTTGAATATGCGGACTTTAAACAAATATTAAAGTCAGAGATTAAAACCGATAAAATCGGTAATATATTCGACGCGGACGAAAATGTGCGTATAAAGCACAGCCTTAAAAACAAATCCGAGAAAAATGTTACGGCAACGCTTGATTATAAACTTTATGATTCGAACGAATATATAAAAGAGGAACATTTTGAAAAAGCCGAATTTTCGGCAAAACAGGAAAAGACGACAGAGCTTGAATTAAATAATATGAATAAGTTTGATATATATCGTCTTGAATGTATCTTGACGGAATGGTATTCCGACAATCCGAACGATAAAAGGATTCATACATATACCGCGGCAATAACAAGGGCGATGCTGCCGCAGAGCGGAAACCCCGATTTCGGCACGTGCCAGCAGATTGCGAACGGCAGAGGCGAAGCCGAGGATGTCGGCGCGTCAATGAAATCGGCAGGCCTGACGATTCTGCGCGATGACGTTGTATGGGAGAGATTCGACACCGAGGCGGAAAGGGCAAAGAACCTGCCGATTTTGAAAAACAGAATAACAACGCTTAAAAACAACGGCGTTGATTATCTTGCTTTGTTGTGGAACAATTCGAAAAAGCCGATGTCGGACGGCGGAAACGTTCCGTCAACCTCCGATGAGCTTAACGAATGGGAAGAGTACTGTCGGACAATGGCGAGAGAGCTTAAAGGTTATACTGATTATTTTGAAATTTGGAACGAGTATAATTTAAGACTTTTTAATACGACAAGCCAACCGCCCGAAACATATGTTGAGCTTTTAAAACGCGCATACGGTGCGATAAAGGCGGAAAACCTGAACGCGGTAATCATCGGTGCAACGCCGTCAGAGATTGACCTGACTTTTCTCGAAAATATCTTTAAGCTCGGCGCGCTCAATTATATGGACGCGGTAGGAATCCACCCGTATGACTGGTCGGGGCAGTTCCGCGAAAGCCGCTATGTAAACAAGATGAAATCGGCGCAAGAACTTATGGACAAGTACGGCAGACGGCTTCCCATATGGAATACCGAACTTGGATTCGGGACTTGTCTGTCCGATTCGAGATACGGGCATACACGGGTCGAACAATGCGCGGCGATAGTGCGCGCGTGGATTTTGAATAAGGCAAACGGGCTTGCGGACAAGTGGATATATTATATGTATACCGATATGGATAACCCGACCGCGGGCGAATCGTGTTTCGGAATCGTCAACGGCTGGGCAAACGATGAGCTTACCGATTACGGCGCAAAAGAGAGCTTTTTGGCGGTAAGCGCAATGAACAGCCTGATAGGTGCGGATTCAGAGGTAATAAATTCGTTTGAGGATTATACGGCGCGAGAATACGCGGTTAATTTTTACAATTCGCGTTTGGGCAAGAATGTACTTGTTGCCGAAAGCTATAACCGCACGGCGAATATGAGTTTTTATCTCGGCTGTGACTCGGTTGATGTATATGATATGTACGGCAACAAAACAGCAACGGTTTCATCAGATGACGGTGCATATTCGTTCTATGTCGGGTTAAAACCCAAGTATATTGTCGGAAAGTTTTCGGATAATATTATTCAATACGGAAAAAGAGAGAGCTTTTATGAATGGGCATCGAATACAAATGCGGAAAACGTGTGGCGCGATGGTCTCGGTATAAGCGGCGGAACATACGGACGCGCAACCGAGGTTGAATTTAACCAAACCGAGGGCGCGCTGACGCTGAATAATGACGGTGTTAAAGACGGCGGAAAGTATGACTTTTTTAATTATGACATAGGACGAAAAGTACAGGAGGGCAAGCTTGACATAAGCTTTAAATTCAAAACCAACGGTGCGTATTTCGGAATAATTCTCGACAGCGGCAGCGGCAGCGCGGATTCAACATATGCTCTCACGGTTACGCCGTGGGGAACGTGGAGCGAGGGTGACGGAAGATGGTCGGGTATTATAGGTCACGGAAAGTTCCCGTGGAATCCGACAATACTGCGCCAGAGCTATGATGTGGGTCATCGCCTCGATAACAAATTCGGAATGTGGTGGACGGTCGAAATTTCGATAGACCCGAGCAATAAAAAATATGACCTTGTGTTAAAGACCGGGGACGGCGAAGTATATGTTTCGGAATCGGGGTTGGATATGGCGGCGGCACATTTGAACGGAATTGTTTTTGCGCAATTCGATGATATGGACTGGAACGCGGTAACATATGTAAAAGATATTTCGATTGAGTACGAAACGGACGCAAAACCGTATGCGAACGTACAGATTACAAATGTTTTAAACAAATCGGGGAACAAGATATATTCCGCGGCGGACGCGGACGGAGGAAAAATCACGGTGAATTCGCTCGTGCAGAATACAGCTCAAACCGAGGTGTCATACAGCGTGATTGCCGCGGCTTATAACAGATTCGAACAGCTTTCCGAGATACAAATCGGCGAAAGCCACACCGCAACAGAGGACAAAACTTTTTCGGACGAATTTAATTTTTCGGACATATCGGACGTGAAGCGAATACAGTTTTTCGTCTGGGACAAAAAGATGATTCCCTATGCCGAATCGTTCATTGTGACGGACAAAACAAACGATATTAAAAATTAAAAAGATGATTTTAATAATAAAGCGGAAATTCGATTGTTTCGGCTCTGTGTTGTCGGACAAAGATGCAATCGGGTTTCCGTTTTTATGTAAGGACAGCAAATTTCAGACGGTTTTAAAACGGATTTTCATATTGCACCCGTTAGTGAAATCTGCTATTTTATATATATGGAACAAGAATAAGTCTAACGCATTTGAACAATACGGAAAGAGAGGTAAATAGATGAATAAAAGGACATTTAAAAATTTTGTGCCGATACGGCTGATAAGTTTTTTCACCGTTTTGGCATTTCTTGCGGCAATGATGCCGTTGGTTGTGCTTGCTGATGACGAAAAAGCGGATTATGCCATGGCGGTATTCGGCAAGGAAACAAAGTTTTACAGAATGACTGAAACGCTCGGCGGCGAGTCAATGACGACAAAAAGCGTGATTGACGGCAAGGAATGTATTGTCGGCGGCAAGGACACGGGCTATGGCGAAGGTCAGAACGGTCTGTTTTTTCAATTCAGCGTTGACAAGGACTTTATGTATAACCTGCCGAACGGAACGCCGATTGAGGTAACGGTCGAGTATTATGACGGCCCGGTCGGAAGCTTTGCCATAGACTATGACTCATACAATTCATCGGGAATGTACCCGAATTTGAATTCGACCGAAACGGTATATCTGTCGGGGTCAATGGAGTGGAAAACGCACACGTTTTATATAGAGGACCACAGAATGACGAAAGAAAAGACCGCCATTCCCACTGACTTTCGTCTGGGAATGTACGGCGTTAAAATGGGAATGTCAACCGGCAGGACGTTTGACATAGCGTTCGCCTCGGTCAAGGTCGAATACGCCGACTTTCGCGAGTTATTGGATTCGGATTTGAAAAGCACAAAAATCGGTAATATCTTCGGCGCGGACGAAGATATGGAGATAAGACATAATTTAAGGAATAAATCCGATAAAAATATTTCGGCGGCGATGCAATACAAACTCTATGACTCAAAAGAGCGCCTTATTGAGGAGCATTCCGAAACGGCGGATTTTGACCCGAAAGAGGAAAAGACGGTCGGATTTAAATTAAATAATTTAAACACGTTTGATATTTACAGGATAGAGTGTTCGCTTTCGGAATGGTATGCGGATAAACCCGATGAAAAAAAGACTCATACATATGAGGAAAGCGTGACGCGCGCGATGCTGCCCGCAAAGGGCAACCCGGGATTCGGCGCGTGTCAGCAGATTGCAAACGGCAGAGGTACGCCCGAGGATGTGGGCGCGTCGATGCAGTCGGCAGGTCTGACGATGCTGCGCGATGATGTTGTATGGGGCAGGTTTGACACAGAGGAGGAAAAAGCCGAGAACCTTACGATATTAAAAGAGAGAATCGAGATTTTAAAGTCGCACGGGGTAAATTATCTTGCGCTTTTATGGAACAACGCCCTCAAAACGATGTCGGACGGCGGCAACGTCCCCGTTACGGACGAAGAGCTTGACGAATGGGAAGAATATTGTGCTTTAATGGCGCGTGAGCTTAAAGGTTATACCGATTATTTTGAGATATGGAACGAGTATAACATCAAGACCTTTAACACATCTCACCAACCGCCCGAGGCATATGTTGAACTTTTAAAGCGTGCGTACAAAGCGATAAAAAAAGAAAACCCGAACGCGGTTGTTGCCGGCGGTTCGCCGTCAGAGGTCGACTTGGTGTTTCTTGAAAACATATTCAAACTCGGTGCTTTGAATTATATGGATGTGTTGAGCATCCACCCGTATGACTGGTCGGGACAGTTCCGCGAGGGCAGGTATGTTAAGAATATGACCGCCGCGCAAGAGCTTATGGATAAGTATAAAAGGCGGCTTCCTATTTGGAACACCGAGCTGGGATTCGGAACGTGTCTGACGGATAAGAGATACGGTCACACGCGCGAGGAACAGTGTGCGGCGATTGTGCGCGGCTGGATATTGAACAAATCGACCAAGCTTGTCGATATGTGGACATATTATATGTATACCGATATGGATAACCCGACGGACGGCGAATCTTGTTTCGGTATGGTTAATCGCTGGTCAAACGAAAAGCTTACCGATTACGGCGCGAAAGAGAGCTTTTTGGCGGTAAGCGCGATGAACAGTATGGTTGGCGCGGATGCCGAGGTTGCGGATTCGTTTGAGAATTATACGGCGCGGGAATACGCGGTGAATTTTTATAATTCAAGTATGCAAAAGAACGTGCTTGTAATGGAAAGTTATGACAAGTCGGTACAGATGAGTTTTTATCTCGGATGCAATGAGGTTGACCTCTTGGATATGTACGGTAACAAAATGGCAACGATTTCGTCGCAAAACGGCGTGTATTCGTTCAATGTGGGAATGGTGCCGATGTATGCGGTCGGAAAGTTCAACGCTTTTGAAAAAGCGGAAAACACCGAGGGGGTAAACGCCGACGCGATAGAAAAGACCTGTGTCGCAAGCGATATAGTCAAGTTTGATTTTACATATTCGGGTGATGAAGCCTTGATGATAGACGCCGAACCCGAGGACGGTATCGAGGTTATTCAAAACAACGGGTTTAAAAACGGAGCGGCAGAGCTTGTCCTTTCGGTTGCACCGGGAATATCGGGCAAGCGCAAGATGAAAATAACGGTTAAAAATTCCGACGGAGTGATAAGATATTGCGCCGAACACGGACTTAATATATCCGACCCGATTGAAATGACGATTACAAATGAAGAGGACGAAAACGGCGGCAATAATCATCACAAGGTCAGAGTATCGATTAAAAATGTAACCCAGTCAAAGCGGCTCGGCGGCGAGGTCTTTGTTTCCGCCCCCGAGGATGTCGCGGCGGTGAACACAAACAGACGTTTTTATGATTTGGATATTGGAAAAGAGTGTGTTTTTGTGTTTAACCTACCGATGAGGGTGGTACAGAACACGGTTGACCTAAACGTGACGGTCAAGTTAAACGGCGGCGGTGAGTATACCTCGACAAAATATCTCGATTTTGCAACGGCGGCATATGCGGACAAAAAGCCGAAGATTGACGGCGCTGTTGAAATAGGCGAGTGGCGCGGAAGCTGGATAGGCTGTTATGAAAAAAAGGATGTAAAAGAAAATCCGCTGTGGAAAGGTCCGGAGGACCAGTCATTCTCGGCAACAATGATGTGGGATGAGGAAAACTTTTATTTCCTTGCAATGGTAACGGACGATGTTTATTCGATGAATATAACGCCGTATACCCCCGACCGGATGTGGCAGGGCGACAATATTCAATTTTCGATTGACGACAGACTTGAAATAAACCCTGTAGATGCCGGGGTAATCAACGAGCTTTCTATAGGAAAGCTAAACGGATTCGGCGACATATGCTATAGGCATTCGAGCTATTACGGCTTGCCCGTGGCACAGATTGTCGAAAATATGGACATCTGTATAAAAAGGTATGAGGGATATACGGTCTATGAAATCGCCGCCCCCTGGAGCGAAATCCTACAGCCGGGATTTGTACCGTCAACCGACAGAACATACCGCTTTTCGGTTATGATAAACGAAAATGACGGAACGGGCAGAAAGGGTTGGATGGAATATAATTCGGGCATAGGCGCGTCAAAACAAGTTGACCTTTTCGGAACGCTTAAATTGTATAAATAAAAATATTTTATATAAATGTCGGTTGTGAAATTGACAAATTAATTTTAGGAGGATTGTAAAATGAAGAGAATTATAAGTATGGTATTAAGTCTTGTGATGCTTGTATCACTGTTGGGTGTGAACGTATCGTCAGAGTGGACAGAACCGACAGAAAACACAAGCTTGTACAGCTGGCCGACAGCACCGACAGCCGAAAATATTTTCGGCGGGAGCGGCGCATTTGAGAAAAACGCAGGTACGTGGTCGAGTATGACCGACACAACGGCAAGCTTTGTTGCGGAAGATGCCGATGGCGAACCGGCGATATTGATGAACAACCCGACAGGAGAGGGAGATGTTTTATACGATTATTTCAGCCACGATTTGGGTGGTGCGATAACTCAAGGAAAGGTAGAGGTTACTTTCAGTTATAAAACAAACGGCTCTCGTTTCGGCGTAATACTCGACAGCGGCGACCCGAGTACGTCAACGGTTGCGTATACAAGTTTGGAATATGGCGAGTGGGCGGATGCAAGCAATCCCCCGGGATATATAAGCGTTGGCAAATTCCCTTGGCCGGGAAGTGATTGTTGGCTGAAAAGCTATGGCGGCTTGGGTACGCATACCGATGACGGATTCGGACAATTATGGACAATCACAATATCCGCGAATTTAGAGGAACATAAATATAATCTGACGGTTAAAAGAGACGGTGCGGTAATAGGAAACCTTCCTAAATACGAGTTTGATATGACCCAGACACAAATTCGGCGTATTGTGTTCGCACAGGCAAAAGTTACAACGGATAAAATGACATGGGATGTAAAAACGTATGTAAAGAATATAAATATTGATTATAAGAAAATATGGAAAGCGCCGACAACCGACACGAATTTATACAGCTGGCCGTCAGAGCCGACAGCCGATAATATATGGAACAACGGTCTTGAAAATAATGCAGGTTCGGCGAGTGATTACACATATATAAACGGAACAGCGTCAAAAACAACATTTGATATCGGCGAAAAAGCGCTTTTATTGAATAATGATGGCACAAAAGAGAGCTTAAAGTGTGACTTTTTCAGTTATAACATAGGTGGGGCAATAACAAAAGGTCAAATTGATTTAAGCTTTAAATTTAAGACAAACGGAACAACAATGGGTGTTTTCTTGGGCAACGGAACATACAGCACATCAACGACGGCTCTTACCATAACGCCGTGGGGCGAAAATCATATATGGGAAGATGGGGTTGTAAAAGTATATTCAGGCAAAATAGGATACGAAAAGTTCCCATGGGCACCTACATCCTTAAAGGACAGTTTAAAGCTGGGTCAACACAGTGACGATGGATTTGGCGAATGGTTAACTGTTGAAATCTCGGCAAGACCGCAAGAGAAAAAATATACATTGACCGTAAAAGATGAAAATAATACGGTGATTGCTTATAAAAGCGGAATAGAAATGACTGCGGCACAGACACAGATTCAAGATATTGCATTTGTTCAACTTGACGAAATGCCATGGAATGCCAAAACATATGTTAAGGATATAAAGGTTGACTATAAAAATTATATGAGCGCAGGGATAACAAGTGTTAAAAATGCAAACGATGAAGAAGTGACGGATATTTCAAAGGCGAGTGGAAAACTCACAATAAGCTCACAGATGATAAATACCTTCGGTGAAAATCGGAACTATACTGTCATTGCGGCGGCATATGACAGCGATAACAGATTGATAAGTGTACAGATGGGAGAGGTACACAGCGGTTCGGCAGACGCGGAATTCAGTGATGAATTCGACTTTGGCGGCATAACTGCAAGCAAGATAAAACTCTTTGCTTGGGGCGATAATATTAAGCCGTTTGACGTACCCAAAACAATTTCGGCGACGGAGTAAGGCTAATATCATCAATGTCTTTAAAGGTGTATTATAATCGCCCTTAAAGAGAAAAGAGGAGATTTTTATGAGAATAAAAAAACTTATAAGCGGTATTTTGTCGGCGGCGATGTGCCTTTCGATAATGGGCGGTGCGACGGCAAGCGCGGAATTATCCGAGGACAAAACCCTTTATTCATGGAGGTCCGATGTAAATGCGGATAATGTCTGGGGCGGCGGTTTGGCAAAAAACGGCGGGACATGGGATTCGGCAACATACGATGTCGAATTCAATCAAGCCGAATCGGCAATATGCTTTAATAAAACGGGATATGAGTATTTCAGCCTTGATTTGGGCGAAGAGATTACAAAAGGTGAGGTCAACCTGAGCCTTGACTTTAAGACCAACGGTGCGTATTTCGGTGTAATTCTTGACAACGGCGGCGGAAAGGACAATTCGACCGCAGCCTTGACCATTGACCCGTGGGGCGAGTGGAACAGCGGCCCGGTCGGAAAAAACCTTACGGGAAAGATTGCATACGGAAAGTTTCCGTGGGGCGCGACAAAAATCACCGAGAGCAACGAACTCGGACAGCACAAGGATGACGGATTCGGCGCGTGGCTGACCGCCGAGATTTCGGCAAGGCCGAAAACGCAAAAGTATGATTTGTGCATCAAAGCCCAAAACGGAGATGTGATAAGACAGACTCTCGGTCTTGATATGAAAGATTCTCGGATAAACAGTATAGTTTTCGGATTCTTTCACGATATGGCATGGAATGCGGTCACTTATGTCAAAAATATAAATGTCGAATATATTGCCGAGTGGCAAGAGCCGACCGAGGACAAGAACATTTACACATACCCGACCGAACCGACAGAGGATAATATCTGGTCGGGCGGCCTCGAACAAAACGGCGGCACATATAACGGCGGTGCCGCAGCCGAGGTTGAATTTAACCAAACCGATGGCGCGCTGACGCTGAACAATGACGGTGTTAAAGACGCAGGTCTGTACGATTATTTCAATTATAACATAGGCGGCGCGATAACAAAGGGTCAGATTGATTTAGGCTTTAAATTCAAGACCAACGGTGCGTATTTCGGAATAATTCTCGACAGCGGAAACGGAAAGGGCGATTCAACGCCCGCACTCACGATAACGCCGTGGGGAAACACCGGCAGCGCGCAAGGACTGACCGGTGTCATAGGATACGGAAAGTTCCCGTGGGGACCGCCATCGATTGCTGAGAGTGCGGAATTGGGACAGCACAGCGACAACGCTTTCGGCGCGTGGCTGACCGCCGAGATTTCGGCAAGACCGCAGGATATGAAATATTCAATCGTTATCAAAAAAGAGAACGGTTCGGTGCTGGCTCAAAAGAGCGGCCTTGATATGACGGGGACGCAGATTCAGAGAATCGTATTTGTTCAGCTTGACGAAATGGAGTGGAACGCCGTTACATATGTCAAGGACATAAAGGTGGATTTCAGCCTTGTAAGACCCGAGCTTAAAGATACCGGCATAAAGTTTGTCGATATAAAGGGCAATACCCCCGAAAAGCCCATAGAAATTAATCCGGCATTGCGCAGCATATCGCTTGATTTCGGAACAAAAGACGTTGTTGTGTCCGAAAGCGACCCGATAGTAATAAAGGATTCGGGCGGCGGCGTGATTCCGCTTGTCGGCGCGGTTAAAGACGAGCTGTTTGTAATAGAGGATATACCCGTTCTCAAAGAAAATTCGGAGTATTGGCTCATTGTTCCAAAGAGCGTGGCAACGTCGGACGGGAACGCAATGAGGGGCGATTACAGCCTTAAATTTACAACGGGCGTATGCGACAGAACGGCGGCATTGACGGGAATTTTTGACGGCGAAACGAAAGTGACAACTCTTGATGCCTTTAAGGCGGCGAACAGAGTCAGCGCCAATGTCGAAATGATAAACGGCGGAGATTCGGATATAAAATATGTTTTGGCTGTATTCTGTTACAACCAAAACAAGATGATATATGCCGACGCGGTATTCGACACGGTTGCGCCCGGGTCTGTTGCAAAGATACCGAGCATAGGCATAGGCGAAAATTCCGAACTTGCCGCAAAGCTCGATTCCGTTACAAAGGTTTCGGTGTGCCTGTGGAACACTCTTTCGGATATGATTCCGTATTGTGAATCGATTGAGTTCGGTACTCAAAGCGAAAACAATGCCGAATCGGTACAGAGTACCGAACTTACGGCTAAAATCAATTACAGCTATAAGGATAACAGCCTTAAAATAAGCGGAACGTCGCCGAATAGAAAAGCCGTTGCCGTTCAGATTTTAAAGTCGGGAAAGACGTTTGACTCGGCTCTTACGGCGGCGGATATACTCTACGGCGGACAGGTAAAATCGAACGGAAGGTATGGCTTTGACATTGGATATGATTCAAGTATTCAAGACGGCGAGTATTTGATGAGGGTTACATCGGGTGACGGAAAGGTAAAGGATTTTACGCTCTATATCGGAACGAGTGAGGCTCTTGAATCCGCGTACAACGCTTTGAACACCGCCGCCGAAAACAATGATTCGGACGGATTTCGCGATGTGATAAACACACAGAGAAACAAGCTGAATTTTGCGTTCGGCTTGACCGACTCAAAGACCCTCGGCACAGAGCTTGATAACTATATGGCATATGTAAAAGCGAATTCGCTGAATGTCGGCGATGAGGATAAGAATACGCGGATATTCAAGACGTTTATGACGGCGAATGCCCTGAATAAAAACGAAATCAATGACATTGATTCGGTGATTAATGAAATTTATTTCGCGGACGAAAAGATAAAGGATTATTACGCCGAATTTTCGGATGCGCAAGGCGCAACGGTTTATTTCACCGGTAAGATGAAGGGCAAAAACATAAAAACTCTTGCCGATTTTGAAAACGCGGCAAAAGAGAGCCTGATTTTGACAACGGTCAAATATCAAAACGGTATTGATGACATTAAAAACGTTTTGAATGCATACGGAAGTGTAATAGGCGTAACGGGTTCGGTCAGCAACAATGTTTTGAGAAAGCTTGCGGCAAACGGAGATTATGAAAACGGAAACGCCCTCAAAGAGGCAATCCGCGAGCTTAGCAATGCGGACAGCAATTCGGGCAACAGCGGCAGCGGTTCGGGCAGCGGTTCGGGCAGCGGCTCGGGCGGCAGCGGAAAAGGCAGCGGAAGCGGAATTCCGATAACGGGCGGCACAACACCAAACGGCGAAACGGTAAAAACGCCTATAACGAGGTCGTTTGATGATATTGACGGCGTTGCGTGGGCATCCGAGGCGATACACGCTCTTGCGGATAAAAATATTATCAACGGAAAGTCGGATGGCGTGTTTGCGCCGGACGATTTTATGACAAGAGAGGAATTTGCAAAAATTCTTGTTATTGCAATGGGTCTTGAAAACGAATCGTTCATCGGCGGCGAATTCAAAGATACGGTCGAGAACGAATGGTATTATAAATATGTTTATATAGCAAAAGAACATAATATCATTAACGGAATCGGCAGCGGAGAATTCGGTATCGGCCATGAAATATCGAGACAGGATATGGCGGTAATGATATATCGCGCAATCCAAAGCAAGACGGCGGCGGATTACGGTGATGCAGAGCCGACTTTTGATGACATGGGCCAAATATCCGACTATGCGCTCGATGCTGTTGCGGCATTGTACAAAATGGGTATTGTGAACGGAGTAAGCGAAACGGAGTTTGCACCTCTTGACGGTGCGACAAGAGCACAGGCGGCAAAGATTGTTTACGGCGTGCTTGATTTAATTCAGTAAAGGAGAAGTAACATCATGAAGAAAATTACAGCTTTGATTCTGACCGTATTTATCTGCATGAGCGCGTTCGGCTCAGTCGGTTTTGCCGAGGATAATACGGTTATGGATAACTCTATGATGGAGAAAATGGAGTTTTTAAAGATTCTGGATATTATTCCCGATTATAATGAGTTAAACGCCGACCTTTTAAGCAAGATAAGCCGTGCGGATTTTGCGTCTGTTGCGGCAGGAATGATAGGCGAGACCGATTATTCGGGCGAAACATATTATTATGACGTGCCGAAAAATTATTGGGCGTTTAAAGAAATATCGGCTCTTACCAAACGGGGGATTCTGAGCGGAAACTCGGAAAAACTGTTCTCGCCCGATGAAACAATAAGCGTAATTGACGGATATGTAATAATTATTCGTATGTTGGGGCTTGAACCTGTCGCTGTTCACAGGGGCGGCTATCCGTCGGGGTATATAACCGTTGCGTCAACCTCGGGCTTGACAAAGGACATCGGAACAAATACCGAGATGACTTTGGGGACAATGTTCACGCTTTTATATAACACTCTGACCGCCAATGTTATGGAGGCGGCCTCATTTAAAGGTGATGACACAGAGTATAAAATAAGCGAGGATGAAACATACCTGTCGGTGTATAAAAATATATATTGTGACGAGGGTGTGTTAGAGAGCGCGGACGGCGCGGGATATTCAAGCTTTCTGCCGTCGGAAGGACACGTGGTGATAGACGGCGTTGAATATAAAAGCGATATGGTAAGCAAGGATTGGCTCGGCGAAGAAACAGAGTTTTTTTATAAAAAGAACGATAACGGAAATTCGGCGGACAGCAAAGAGATTATCTGGGCGCACAAAACGGGCGCAACCGATGTCTTAAATATAGCCGCCGATTATGACGCCGAGTTTGACAGAGCGGCATATGAGCTTAAATATACCGACGGCGATAAATATAAGACGATAAAGCTTGACAGAGGTATCAAGGTCGTATATAACGGCGCGGTAACAAACAGCGATTTGAGTTCTGTATTCAATAAGCCGAGATATACGGCGAAGTTTATAAAAGGCTCGGGCGCATATGACACGGCGGTTGTTTGGGCGGCAGAGGATTACCTCGTCAAATCATTTGATTCGGCGGCAAACAAGGTGTACGACAAGCTGACCGAGGGAAGAATATTGTCGCTCAACGAGGGGGATTATGACCGTTTTGCCCTGCGGCTTGACGGCGGTTCGGTGGCAATGTCCGCAAACGTGGTAAAAGACACGGTTTTGAGCGTGTACAAATCCGCCGACAATACTTATTGTGAGGTTGTGATTTGTTCGGGAATCGCCGAAGGCGCGATTTCATCCGTTTATCAAAAAAACGGACGGACATATTATCGAATCAACGATGGCGATTATCCTGCGGCGGTATTGATAAAATATGCAACGGGTCGTGCGCCGAATGTCGGCGAAAGCGTCAGGTTTAAGCTTGACGCAATGGGTGACATCGTATATGTTGAGGGTGTTGAGGCGGCGTATCTGCCGGGGTATATCATAAAGGTTGCCAAAAGCAGCGACAGCTTTGACGATGCATTGCATATAAAATATCTCGACAATAGCGGAGCGGTCAAAGAAACGAGCTGTGACACAAAACTCAAAATTGACGGCGTTGATATAAAGGATATGAGTGTTGCTTATACCTTGTTGCACAGCGATAAAGGTCAGTTCGTGCTTATAAAGACCGATTCGGACGGAAAGATAAAAGGTATTGACACGGTTGCGGTCAAAGGCGGCGGAAACGATGATGTCCTGCGTGTGAATATTGCCGAAACGACCATAAATGAGTATCGCAACAGCATGGGAACATATTTTTGGGATAAGGGCGTTGCCGGTCCCGATACGGTGATATTTTATGTTCCGACAGATGCGAATATCGCGAATGCAAAGGACACCGATTTTTATATCAGAACGCGCGGTCAGATAACGGACGGAACCGATAATCTGACAATTGAGAGCTATAAGACAAAGGAAAAAGTGGGCTTTGAGCAATATGTTGTAGTAAAAGCGGCGAACCCGTCAACAGTTGATACCAAGCTTCCGATTTTGGTTGAAAGTATCGGAGAGGTTTTAAACGCGGACGGCGAGACGGTTGAGGAATTGAACGGCCGGAAGGGCAAAGAAAAGATAAAGCTTACGGCGACATCCGATTTTTCTTTTAAAAACAAGGGTGTTGGCGAGGGCGATGTTATATGCTGTTACCTGACGTCAATCGGCGAGGTTTCGGATGTTCTTGTCAGGTATGACTATGATGAGAGCAATCCCCAAATCAGCGCAGGAAACGCAACTGCAAGCAATGTCAACGCAAACCCGAGATATTACACCGGGTATGTGAATGATGTGGTTGACGGAGTGATAAAGATTGGGTATAACTCAAAGGATGACTGTGATGTTATATTGGATCCGTCATATGTTGCCACACTTGTGTATGACCATAGTCAAAAAGAAGGACAAAAGGTTTCGGTTGGAAGCACGGACGATGCGATAACGCCCGAGATGGACTATAACAACAGTTCACTTGTGTTTGTCAACACGGTTTGGATTTCGCCGCGTGTGATTATAATTTATAAATAACAAGCTCAATTCCGATTTGGGCAGAGAGTTTGGAAATAAAAAAGATGTTAAAAATTTTAAAAGGAGTTTTGTCAAATGAAAAAGACAATAGCAGTAATAGGCTGCGGAAGAATAGCGAATATGGCGCACTTTCCCGCGCTGGCAAAAATGGACAATGTGAGAGTGAAATACGCCTGTGACATAATAAAGGAAAAGGCAGAGAAAATCAAAGCGGAATATCCTTTTGTTGAGAATGTAATCACGGACTATAAAGAGGCTCTTGCCGACAGTGAGGTTGACGCGGTGTTTGTCCTCACCCCGAATTATGCGCACTATGAAATAACGATGGACGCATTAAAGGAAGGCAAAGACGTAATGTGCGAAAAGCCTGTTACGGTCAACTATGACTTGTCATGTGAAATGGCAAAAGAAGCGGAAAAGCAAGGCAGGATTTTAAACATCGGCGTATGCAACAGGTATAACAAATCCGTTGAAATGCTCGAAGATCTTAACAGACAGAACAGATTCGGCAATATATATCACATATATTGCTCATTCAGAAGTTTTCGCGATATTCCGGGTTTGGGCGGACCTTTTACCACCAAGTCACAGTCGGGCGGCGGCGTTCTGATTGACTGGGGAATACATTTTATGGACTTGATATTGTATATCCTCGGCAACGCAAAGATAAAAAATGTCACCTGTGACGCGTATTCGGAAATGGCAAAGAATATGAAAGAATACAGATATAAGTCGATGTGGGCAGAGGACACCTCGGATATCGAGAACGGAACGAATGATGTTGACGATTTTGTGACGGGATATATCCGCACCGACAAGGCGAGCATTTCGTTTAACGGCGCGTGGGCACAGAATATAGATAAAGCGGATATGTTTATCGACTTTCTCGGTGACAAAGCAGGCGCAAGACTGACCTACGGCGGAAAGTTTGAAATATATGACGGCGAGACGTTAGAGACAATAACGCCCGAATATGAGATACCGAATATGTATCTGTGCGAGGATAACGCGTTTATCGATTCAATTACGACACGGGTTAAAAACAGAAACAATATCGAGAATATTTTAGAGAGTATGAAGCTCTTAAACAGCTTATATGAATCTTCCGAACAGAGAAAGGAAGTAGAGCTTTAATGAAAACGATAGGGTTTGTTGACTATTACATAAGCGAGTGGCACGCCGATAACTATCCCAAATGGATAAAAGAGGCGAATGAAAAGCTCGGCGAAGATTTTAAATTAGAATATGTGTGGGCAGAGGAATATATTTCACCCGTTGACGGAAAGAACACCGATGAATGGTGCGCCGAATACGGATGTGAAAAGTGTGAGACAATCGATGAACTGTGCGAAAAGAGCGATTATATAATCGTTCTTGCGCCGTCAAACCCCGAAAAGCATCTCGGTTATGCAAGAGAGGTTTTAAAGCATAAAAAGAACACATATATTGATAAAACCTTTGCGCCCGATTATGAAACGGCAAAAGAAATTTTTGATATTGCACAGCAATACGGTACGAAATTCTTTTCGACCTCGGCGCTCAGATACGCGGATGAGCTGAACGAGTTAAAAGGCGCGAAAAATGTAATTACCTTCGGCGGCGGCGGAAACCTTGCCGAATACATTATTCATCAAATAGAGATGATACAGACGGTGATTGATGCAGAGCCGATTTCGGTTAAGCTTGAAAATCAGGGTACACAGTATATCTGCAGAGTTGAATACGAGGGTCAAAAGAGCGCGGCAATGATTTATGCGTCGGCTTTTCCGTTCGGAATATGCGCCGAGATGAGCAACGGAGAGAATGTGTACAAGAATGTTTCGTCGCTGTTTTTCCCGAATTTAATATCGGGAATTCTGGAATTTTTCAAAACGGGAGAATATCCGTTTGACACAAAGCAAACACTTGACGTTATGAAAATCAGAACAGGCGTTATAAAGGCTGTTGATTGCTTGGACAAAAGAATAGAGCTATAGGTTAAAATGCAGAGCCCGGTATCTGACTTGGTATCGGGCTTTGAGTTTTAAAGCTGATGAGACAAAAGTTTATAAGGAGATTATTATGCCGATTATCTGTAATAAAGAAGAAAATATTTTTGTTATTCAAACAAAAAATTCATCATATGTGATAGAAAAGAATAAAGACAATTCTCTGACGGAAGTTTATTGGGGAACGCGCGTGAGCCGAGTTGAGGACTTTCCGACGGCGGACGAAGTTATCGATATATATTATGATGCCGACCGCGAAAGCCGCTGTCAGGTCAGATGTGAATACTGTTCGTGGGGCAACAGGTTTTATCGCGAGCCGTGCATCAAGGTTACGTTTGACGACGGGGTGCGCGATTGCGAGCTGCGCTATGACGCGCACAAAATATCGGATGATAAAAACGAACTTACATTGTTTTTGACCGATACGCATTATAAAATATCGGTTCGGCTTATATACAGGATATATCCCGACTTGGATTTTATAGACAAAAGGGCAATAGTCAAAAATACGGGTGATAAGCCGATAACGGTCGAAAATCTGATGTCGGGCTGTGTATACCTGCCCGATAATCGTGAGTATTACAAGACAATATTATCGACCTCGTGGGCAAAGGAATACACAATCGAGAGAACGCCCGTTGAATACGGAAAGACGGTTATCGAGTCTCGGTCTTTATATTCAAACAGCAGCTATTATCCGTATTTCGCCATAGATGACGGCAGGGCGACCGAGGACAGCGGCGAGGTGTGGTTCGGCGCGGTTCGATGGAGCGGAAATTATAAGCTGTGCATAGAAAGACTGCGTTCGTCACCCGTATATATAACCGCAGGGCTTAATGATTTTGATTTCAGCTATCCGTTAGAGAGCGGTGATGAAATTGATTCGCCCGTTTTTACCGTCGGATATACAAAAGAAGGTTTCGGCGCGGCATCGAGAATGTTTCATACCCTTCAGAGAGAGTATCTTTTGCCGAAAAAGTTTGCGGATAAGCCCCTGCCCGTGCTTTATAACGCCTATGCGGCACTGGGATTTGACATATCCGCCGAAAAGCTCCTGCCGCTTGCCGAAAAGGCGGCGGATTTGGGCGTTGAGATGTTTGTGATTGATGACGGCTGGTTCGAAAACCGAAATGATGATACGGGCGGCTTGGGGGATTGGCAGACGGATAAAGTGAAATTTCCGAACGGACTCGGCGAGGTTATAGACAAGGTGAACGGTCTGGGCATGAAGTTCGGTATCTGGATTGAACCCGAAATGGTTAGCCTTGATTCAAAGCTCTATCGTGAACACCCGAATTGGATTTTCGGCTTTGACAATAGAGAAAAGGAACTGAGCCGCAGCCAGCTTACGCTCAATTTGGCAAAGACCGAGGTCAAAGATTATATTATAAAAATTCTTGATGACCTGCTTTCGAACAATAATATTGAGTATTTAAAGTGGGACAGCAACCGCCTTGTATCACAGGTCGGGTGGCACGATGCGCCGATTGAAAAACAGCGGACGTATCAGTATAAATACATAAAGAATTTATATGAAATTTTTGATTTCATAAACAAAAAATTCCCGAATGTAATAATCGAGAACTGTGCATCGGGCGGCTGGAGAGCCGATTTGTCAATGTCGGAATATTGTTCGAGGATAAACCGTTCGGACAATCAGGACCCGCGCGATGAAATTTTTTTGCATGAGGGATTCACCCTTGTGAATATGTCAAAGCTTGCCGGGGGCGGCGGTCATATACACAAGTCGCCGAATTATATAAATAACAGATATGCGCCCCTGCAATTCAAGGCGTATGCCGGAATGCTCGGCTCTCTTGCCATAGGCTATGATTTAAATGACATTGATGACGATGAGTACGGTCGCATAAAAGAATATGTGGCAATGCATAAAAAACAGCGGCATATAATACAAAACGGAACTATGTATAAAATTGCGTCGCCGCGCGAAAATAAATATGCCGTTTATTCATATGTAAGCGAGGATAAAAGCGAGGCACTTATGTTTGTTTTCGGGCTGAATATTTCGTTCCGCGAAAAGCTTCCGTTTCTGAAATTCAAAGGTCTTGACGGCGGTGCGGTTTATGAGATTGAAAACGGACACCGAATGTCGGGCGAGGGACTTATGAATGTCGGCGTATATACCGAGCTTTCGGGAGATTATGACAGCAAAAGAATTTATATAAAAAAGATTTAATTTGGATAAAAAACCTTAATCTCATACTTTGGAATGATGACAAATATATATAGTTATGCTAAAATATAATTATAAAGTTAAAATTATAACCGGAGGATTGTGAGATGAAAAAATTTTTAAGCTTACTTTTGAGCAGCATTATGGTTTTGTCATTGCTGCCGGTACAGATGATTGGGGTGAACGCCGAGGAAACAAGCGGCGTAAAAGCACCCTTGTTCAATTTAAGTAATTATCAGAATACGGAGCTTTTTAAAAAGTACGTAAGGTCAACCAAAGGGGGCAAGCCGTGGAACAATTCGCTTACCATGTCGGCAGGACCTCTTTTTGTTGTCACGGGACGGGATAATTCGTATTATCGTTACAGCTATGGCTTTAACGAAAAAGAAGAAACCGTGTCGATGCTTTGGGATACAAGGTTTTTGCGCCAAAATGACGGCAAGAGCTGGAAGGCAACGTTTAAATTCAAAATGAATTCGGATTCGTACAGCGAATACGGCGAATTTATGAAGATGCTTGACGCCGGTCAGATAAAGATGAGATTCGGCGGAAACTTTCACAATTACGGCGGCGGACGGCCGTCGATGAAATTTATGGGCAAGGGAATAGACGGTTCGGACTTGCCCGATGATGCGTCGGTTGAAAAGGACAGCGGCTGGTTCTCGGTATCAAAGAACGACTTGCTGTATAACGAAATAGTAATGAGCGGTTCGGGGTCGGGTACAAACTCGGCGATAAACCATCCGTTTGTTCAGTTCGCCGATTTGACAAAGCCGAGCATTAAAAATGTCAGCGTCAGCAGAGGTACGCTCTATTTGGATATGGGTGAACCCTTAAAGAAAATCGGCGACCTGTCAAATATGAAACTCAATCTTATATTGAGCAATCCCGAAACGGGAATACAAAGCGAAAAACGTACAGCGGTTGCAACGTATATAAACGGAAACAAAATTGCTTTTTCGATAGATGATGAAGGCTTGGATGAATATCAGGTAACAAAGATTGAGAGCTTTGAATGCGGCGGCGAGTACCAAAGCGAGCTTATGGGTGTTTCGCTTGCCGATAATTATTTGTTTTCTACATATTATCACGAGGCGGTATATAAACACGTGGACAACGCACCGGGCGGAATGGGCGAATACACAAAATCGTCAACGCCCGCGGTCGATTTGGCAGGCAACAATGTTGAGATAACGGCAAAAGACCTCACGCCGTATAAGCTTGTGGTGGATAGGATTAAGCCTGTTGTTGCGGCGGCGGAAATATCGGGAAGTATGATAACGAATGATTCGACAAAGTATTCTCAGGCATCGGATTGGCCCGAGGATATAGACAGAAGCAGCGTTTTTGCAGGTATCGGCGATACTCTGACATTTTCTGTCATTACCTCTGAAGAGGTAGAGGTCAATGAGAGAAACGGAAAAATCTCTGTCGACCTGAATATAAATGATGAAAACGGAAAACCGATTTCGCTTGATTATGACAAGCTTGAAAATATGTATGACGGCGTGAACAAACGCCCGGCAACGAGGATTACGTTCAAGCCGCTCACCATTACGGATGAGATGTCGGCGGCAAACAAAAACGAGTCGATAAGACCAATAAAGATTAATGCGAGTTGGCTTTTTGACTATTACGGAAATGCGTTTGATTCGACAGAACTTTCGGTTGTGCCGAGACAACAGCTTTATTTCGATAACGAGCTGCCGACCGTTAAAATCGACACAATAACGGGAGACGTGAACAGCGGAGACTTTTGCGTTCCGCTTACAATATCGGACGGCGAGGCAGACCGAATCACATCGGGAACAATCGGGCTTTCGGCTGATTTTGCGTGGGTATATGACGGTGACGCACAGCACGAATATAAATATGCAATAACAACGAGTGCGCAAACGCCTGCTGACAGCGAGTTTAAAACCTCGGTTTTGGGAAATAAAAACAGTCCGTCATGGAATAAGTTTGACTTGCCTGTGAATGAGTATTACCTTCACATAAAGACGGATGCGGACGAAATCAAGAACACCGAATTAAAATTCATGCTCAACGACTGGGCAGGCAACAGCAGCGAGAGGTCTGCGGAAATTCCGCAAATCAGCATCGACAGAACCGCACCGCAGATTGAGCTTGTATCAATCAACACAACATATACAAATGCGACGGAAGGCTCATCGGCAAAGGTAAAGGCGGACATTGCGATAAGCGATTTTAATATGGAAGGGCTTAGAGCGCAGTACATTATAGCAGACAGCAAGGATGCCGACAGCATTGCCGATTTAAATGAGGCGTCGGTAAGTGACGACGGAAAATTTTCGGTTGAAATGACATATTCCGAAACGGTCGATAAAGTTCTGGTTGTCACAGCCACAGACGCAAAGGGTAATAATTCGGAAACGGCGAAATTTCCGTTCTCGGTTGATTTGACAAAGGCATCGGCGAATTATACGATTAACAGTGACTTGTCAAAGCTGAATCAAAAGCCCGATATACGTGTTTCCGCACCGAACAATCCGAATGCAAGAGAGTACGCTCAAACACGTGTTGTTCTGAAAATGGGTGATAATTATTACGTGCGCGTATATGATACGGATGAACAAAAGAATATATTCGATTTTGACGGTGATTGGTACAGAGTTAAATATAATGATGACAAGTCGAGGTTTGATGAGGTTGATAAGATAGAGGACACCTCTGAATTGTCAAATTATTACGGAGTGGTAAATGTAAGCTTTGACAGTGCTTTCGGACCGCTCAGCCCTATCGGAGGCGAAGTAAAGCCGGTTGACAGCGAACAGGCGGTTACATATCGTTCCGAGGGCGGCTTTGATGTGATGTATGCGCCGCTGACGGAGAATCTGCACAATGTTACGTTTGCGGATAAATTCACATCGAACGGCAGCGACCTTGACCCGAATGTTAAATCGGGTTCGAGTAAACACATAACAAAACAGACATCTATGTCGGACGTGCGCTTAAAATTTAATATTTCAAACAGCCGTATGAACGAGTGGGGAATAAAAAATCTTGACCTTGACAAGTCATATATTTCGGTGACGACACTCGGTGGAACAGAGGTGTACAGAACAAAGCTCAGCCGAAACAGCGAACAGACGTTCTCTATGCCCGATTGGGATATGAACGGCGACAAGCTTAAAACGGACGCATATTATGTGACGGTATACCTTTATCAGGTCGGCAGCGACACCCCTCAAAAGTTTGGGTATGACACGGCGGTTGTTCTCGATGATACAACACCATCGACAGATACGGGTATCAAAAAATACTATATATTGCCGAATGTGAATTTTAACAATATAAGTTTGGAAGCGAGCATACCCGAGATCAGCAAAGAGAGTGAAACGCCTTTTAATGTGATTAATCTCGGTGCGGCAAAGTGGCAGGAAACAGAACGCAGCGAAGAAGAAGGATACGCAAAGACAACGGACGGATTTTTCATCTTTAAATTGACGCTCAGCACAAAAAATGTGTCGAAGAACATTCTCGGCGAGAGAATCGGCGAGATAGAAGGTTTCAGGCTTTGGAACAAGGCTTGCACGGGCGGAGAAAATCTGGAATTTAAATCGGGAAGAGCCGTAAGCGAGGAATTATATTCAAAGGAATTTGAGATACGCAGCGTTGAAAAAATCAGTGATTCGCTCAGCGGAACGGCGGCAAGCGGAGACTTACAGCTTGCAAAAGGCTTGAACACGCTGTGCTATCAGGTTAAGCTGGCGAACGGAAACATTTCGCCCGTTTATGAAATGACTATAAACGTGACGGATAACGCTCCGCAAATTGCGCTTGATATGAAAATAAACGAGTCACAAAATTACAGTGACGAGAACTCAATCCACGCGCTTTCGGTTGACGCATCGGTTGTAAACGCATTTTCGCCGAACGGTGATGTAAAACTTTATTATATAAATAAAGGTAAGGACGCAAACAACCTTGCGGCAAGATTTGATGAAATAAAGCTCGGCGATACGGTGAACTTTACCGCCGATTTGAGACAAAATTATCAGACATATACTGAAAAGGACAACAGCGATACCAAAAACGCAAACTATGCGTTTTTGGCATTGGATGACTCGGGTAACTCAGCCATAATTTATCCGCAGTTTAAAGACAATACAAATTATATGTTTGAACACGAAACGCTGAACTTTACGCGATTCTCGCTCGACAGCAGTAATTACAGTTTTTACAGATATGTGATTGACGGCGCGAACGTTGATTTGTCAAAATCAACGCTCAGCATAAATGACGGAGAGGAAATACCTCTTATCGGTTCGGAACTGCCGAACGAATACGGATATGACGGCGCGATGATAAGTGATGATGGAAAATTAAAACTTGACTTTGCCAAACCGTGGGACGCGGACAAAAACGGCGAAAATTTCATCACAAAGCTGACTGTCAACCGTGTGGGAATCCACGGCGATAAACGAACCGAAACATATGAGGTGAACCCGACTGACCCGACAACGGGGCTTAGTCCGATTACTTATTCCAAGCCCGAATACAGAATGTGGGATGATAATTATAACAGAGGTACGAGAATAGACTTTAACTCCTTTGTAAAGATTAAGGGTGATGACGACTATACGGTCGGCAACCCGAGATATTATCCGATATTCTCGGACGGAACATATAATATAGAAGTAACCGATGCGTTCGGTGTCGATTATACGATTCCCGTTGATGTGAATGTTTGGGGAAGCGGCCCTCAGGTCGATGTTTCGCCGATTTATAAGACGAGGGATAAGGTGACGGTCAATGTCGCTTATGAAAATAATGTTACCCTTACCGAAAAAGAGGGCAACAGCTTTGCCGAAATAACAGGCAGCGGAACAAACAGCGTAACGGCGGTTGTTTCACAGCCGACCGACCTTATAATGAAGTGGACGGACAGTTCCGGCGAGCATGAGCGTACAATGTATATCGGCAACAACGAGATAAAGCCGATTGACCCTGAAATCAAGTGGGATTATTCCGAAAATGATATAGTTGACGGAAATTGTGTGTACGAGAGCGTAACCGCAACGGTGATTGATAAAAACGGCTCAACGCTCAAAGACGCGGTGACGGGCGAAGGTCTTTCGCATACATTCTATCCCGGCGGCGAAACGGAATATACATTCAGCGGCTATGTCAATCAGCACGGTGACAAGGGCGCGGATATTACGGCAAGTCTGCCCGTTACGGTGATAGAATATCCTGCGCCGGGCGAGTGGAAGGACACAACAGCCCCGAGTGTTCAGATGCTCGGATATACGGTCAAAAACTCGGTTGCCGAAGATAAAAAACTTGTTCTGAATCTATATGACCAAGACAAAGAGCTGACAAATCCGGCGCTTGTGAATTACGGCGACGGATACACGGTTACAGAGGACACAAGCTCGTTTGTTGACAAGATGGGCTTTGCGTCACAATACAGATTCAACGTATATGCGGCGGACGAGAGCGCGGTTAAGCTCATCGCAAAGTCGGGACTTGTGACGGATTCGCCCAAGTTTAACGAACAGGGCGACAGCATTGACGGCGTAAACGTCAGCGGAAGAGCTGTTGACATAACAAAGAATGTTCAATTCACACTCTTTGCGGTTGACAGCTATGATAACGCAAAGGCGATACAGTTTGATATTGACAGCATAGGAAACATTCCCGAGCCTGTTGTCGAAAAGGTTGTTTCAAATGACGGAAGACAGGTTAAAGTCTATCTCGTTCCAAAAGACAACGACGTTACCGATATTAAGATGACAGACAACAGCCTTAACTTAAGTATGGATCAAGAGAGCGAGGGTGAATACAGCGGTTGCTGGTATTTGACGGCAAAGGAAAACGGTACGGCGAACATAAACTGTACCTATAAGTATAAGGGCAAAGAAACAAATACGGCTATCAAGGTTGATATAACCGAGATTGATGAGAAAAAGGCGGATTGTGAAATAATCTGGTCGGCGAACGCGGACAGTGAAAGCACCAATAAGAATGTAACCGCACAGCTCAGGTTTAACAAGGTTATCACGGATATAAGTCTTAAAGACGCTCCGACCGATACGCCCGACATATACAGATTTGATAACCAAATAACTCTGACATATTCAAAGAACACGCCTAAGCTTACACTTGTATGCAAGGCGATTAACGGCACGGAAACGGAGATAAACCTTCCGGCGGTTGAAAATATTGATAAGATTGCGCCGCAGATTACATCCAAGGTTGAACCGACCGCAACGGCAAAGAGTGCAAAGATTACCTTGTCGGCGAATGAAGATGTCATATTTACCGAGGGCGGCGTGCAGGGGCGTGAATTTACACGCTATGCAACGGCAAACGGCGGCTATGTTTATCACTTTATCGACAAAGCAGGTAATGTGGCGGAGATAACCGTCACTGTGAGCGGTATTGTAACAAATCCGTTAACATTGAGTTTCAGCCTCAGCGCAAGCGGAGCGGGAGAAAAGACATCACCCGAAATGCTCGGCAATGTCAAGGTCGGCGACACCGTGTATGTCAAGGCGAACAGAGCGTGCGAGATTAATTGGATAGGAAGCGCCGCAAAAACGGCGGTATCCGACAGTGGTTGGACGGCTCTGTCGATAACCGAGGACAACGCAGGTCTTACCCCCGGAATCGCGGCGGTTGACAATTACGGTAACACGCGGTATTATCACTTCAGCCAGATTGCGCTGCTCGATAAGATTGCGCCGATGATAAGGCTTAAAAAGAACACAATAGACATATCATTTGCCTTGACCGATGATGAGATAAAAGCCGCGCTTAAAGATAATGCGGTTGTATCGGATAATATAACGGCGGCGGATAAAATTGCGGTTGACGCGGTTTATACAAAGCCACAGGCGGCATCGACAATCGGCGTTAAATACATCGCGGCGGACGGGAGCGGAAATATTTCCGAAAAATACGGATATATCCATTTCTTCCGCGATACCGAGCTTAGAATAAGAGTGAACGGTGACGGAATATTCAGAGAGATGGTTAAGATTTGCGATAATGCGGCACAGAGCATAGTCGTAAACTCGGGCGGCGAACCGTACAGCGTTTATATGAAAAACGGAATCAAAACCGCAGGTCAAATGAAGATAGGAAGCACGGCGTTGGCAAAAGATAAATCGGACAGCAACCCGATTGAGTTTGTTCCGAAAAAGGCAGGATATTATACCTTCCTTGTAAGAACCCAGGGACAGGACGCATACAGGTTTGTGCTTTATGTTAAAGACGGCGAATAAGATTTGAATTTAAAAGATGACAGATAAAAAGGAGGAATTTTAAGTGCAAAAATTTTATAAGATAATTTCATTTGCTTTGGCTTTGACGGTTCTGTTTTGCGCCCTGCCGATGCAGGTATTCGCCGATACGGCGAACGCGGTCGGGTATGAGGAATTGAGCGACGGCTATATATCCGTCAAGGTTTCGAAAAAGAACGGCGGATTTTTGATTGACACCGTTGAGGGCGATAAGCTGAACAAGGCGGATAATAACAAGTTCTTGTTATATCCGTCCGATGACTTTGATACATCATATACGACTTTTCGTGTAACGAGAGACGGCAATGTAAACGATTATATTTTCGGCCGTGATTACGGATTTTTGGGTACGAAAAGCACGGGCGTGACCCTGACAAAGAATTCCGACAGCATCGAGGCAAAGTGGAGCGTTGACGGTTTGGAATTTACACAGATTACAACACTTGAAAACACAAAATCCGAGATGCACGGAATGGTGCGGATTTCGTACTCGGTCAAAAGCACCGACAACAGAGCCGCCGAGAACATAAAGGCGAGAATAATGCTCGACTCGGCACTCGGGTATCAGGATTTTGCCGTTTATGAGCTTACCCAAGCGGATGGAAGTTATACACAGGTTCAAAACGAAGCCCTGATTGACAATGCGGACGGCACGGCGTATAACAATGCTTTTTTCGGGTATGACGACCCGAAATCGCCGACCGTTACCGCTTATACGGTCAACGCATCGGTGAATGACAAAATCGTAAAGCCGTACAGCTTGGCTTTCGGACACTGGAACAACCTTGCGGCAACGGTATTTGATTTTACACCCGATGAATCGCTTTCGTTTACGAATCCGTATAACGAAAAGTATCTGACCGCCGACAGCGCATACGCACTCTATTTTGATATGGGTGCGGCTGCGGCGAACGGTGACGCAAGCGTTATCGCGACAAACTATGGCGTATACTCGAATGCAACGGTCAACAATGCCGATAAGATTTCGATTAACTTTTCGTCACAGCTCGGTGCGATGCAGCTCAATAATACAAAGGACGCATACCTCTCACAGATAAGCGGCGGAGTGGACGGCGATTTCAGCCTTTCGGCTCAAATAAAGAACCTTTCGAATACCGAGCTTAAACAGATTGCCGTTGCCGTATATCCCCAAGAGGGGATTACGCCTTACGGCTTATCGGGCGAGCTTGAAACAACGGCGTCATATTCAAATCCGTACAGGGTTGAGATAATGAGTATGAACTCGGGCGAGGAAAGACAGGTCACGTTTAAGATGAACGCCGAACCGCTCAACGTTACGGATTATCGCAAGATAGAGATAAGATGTTTTGACGTTGACGGCACGGACGGAAAGCTGTTGTCGGAAAAGCAGATAGGAACGCGCAGCACATATCTGCTTTGCCCCGGTGCAACAGGCGACAGAATATCATTTTTGAGCCTTGCGCCCGAGATTATATACACAAGCGGAACACGTCATATCTATCTTGCGGGTCAGAACTTTAATCTGCTTAAAAACAAGTCGGATTATGACATCAAGATAAAGGCACTTGACGGAAGTCCCGATAAGGTGGTAAGTTCCGAAAACTTTATCCTCGATACCGATAAGAACACGGCGGATGTGATATTGGATTTTGATATGAATGTCGGTACATATCAGATTGTGTTTGATATGAAAGACGCGGCGAAAAAGGATATAACATCAGAGTCGTTAAAGTTTAATGTCAGTGACGATGTTTCGTACCGCGGCGGCTCATACGGAATCGTTACCGTTGAAAAAGCAGGCAATAACAAGTATGCTCTTATGGCATACAAGGATGAGAATGAGTACAGCCAAAAACGCCCCGACGCACAAAACATCGCACTTTTGGAACTCAGAGGAGATTTCTCTCTTAAATACGAGAACGGCAAACTTGTTGAGGCAGAGGCGGTATCGCTCGAAACGGTTGACCGCAAGGCGAAAAATACCATTAATATAAGCAACTGTCTTGATATAGAAAAAGGTACGGTTACGGTTTCGGTCGAGAATCCCGATGCCGATGACCAGGTTATAAATATCGATATTGACGGCGAGGTCTATACAACGGGCGCACGTACAAAGGTGTGGAGCGGCGTATGTGCGATTTCATCATTTGAGAACGGTTCGGAATCAACACTTTTGCAATACACTAACGAGGGTGAACAGACAGGGGATGTCGAAAACAGCGTTGCGAACACAAACGGAATTATGCTTATGTGGCCGGGTGCGGCAAGCACGGCACAGACGATAGCCGGAATGATTATGGAATTTCGGTATTGTCAGTTCGGTCAGATGGCTCTCGAGGACGGCGAGGTTACGCCGAGAACCCCGAAAAGACGTATAATCGCGTTTGGCGCACAGCTGTCGCCGGACTTTCTTATTCCGTCAAACTTTAAGTGGAGCGAGAGAGAAA
The DNA here is from genome assembly GCA_900545865.1 of uncultured Eubacteriales bacterium. GTDB lineage: Bacteria > Bacillota > Clostridia > Monoglobales > Monoglobaceae > UMGS1820. The sequence goes on along the minus strand of URAN01000012.1, from coordinate 4,966 downwards.
CATCGACAATGGAGGCGGTTCAGCTTAAAATTGCCAAGAGCAATTATACGCCCGAACAGCTCAGAGATGTACAGGAACGCTATGCGAATGACCAAGAGGCGTGGGAAGAAGCCGACAGAGGAAGTCTGAGCCTTTATATCCACGATATTTTATTCGGCGGCGGATTTATAGGCTTTAATACCTCGGTTGAGGTTGAACTTCCGTCATATGCTGACGGCTTGCCGAGTATCGAGGGTACGCTCAGCCTTAAAGTTATGGACAAAGAATACACAATCGGGGTTGAGGGTACGGCGGATATGCTTGCCTTTGAAATGGAGGCGGCACTTCGCCTGCGCAGCCATAACGGAATACCGATTCCGGATAAACTCTATTTTTACGCCGGCGGATTTACGCCCGGTATAAACGTTGACGGATTCGGAATATTCTGGATAAAAGGCGCGGGTGGAGGTATTGATAACCTATACGAAACAATCTATCCGAGTTCATCCGTGCCGCCGATAACTCTGTTGCTGAGCGGACAATTCGCACTCTTTGATGTCTTGTCGGCGAGGGGTGACGTAAGTATAAGTCCGCGTGCGCTGAGCATTGCTCTGTCGGGTGTAGAGGTCGCAGGTATCGACTTGATAGATTATGCCGGGGTTGAGTGCCAATGGTATCCCGAATTGAAATTTGCAGCAAAGATTGTCCTTGATATTCTTGATATAATCGAGGGACAGGGCAGCATTATAGTGGAAAAGAATAAGCTGACAAACAAATATTTCTGGGAAGGCTTTGCATCGGCGAGTATTTCGATTCCCGACAAGATTCCGCTTTTCGGCGGAACGGAGATAGGCTCGGCGGAACTCGGCGTAAATGCGGAAAAAATATGGGGCGCTCTGCACGTTATAAAGCTTGATGCCGGAATAACGTATTACTGGGGCGGCGATGTTGACTTTGCTTTCGGAAAGTATGATACGCCCGAACCGACAATCGAGTTAAATTCGCTCGATGTTCCGGTATATAAAGATACCGAAAACAACCGTACTCTTTATATGAAGCTGAATAACAGGATTCGCACGCTTGCATCAACCGATAATATCAAGCTTTCGGATGTACAAACCAAGGCAAGCATAAAGTCTCTGACGGACAAAAAGACGCATATAATCAATCTCGGTTCGTACAGTGACGAAAACGGTGTTGTCACGGTGACATATTCCGCACCGAGCAAACAGATAGCTCAAAATTATGCAAGGAATATCACAATCGGCGGATATAATCTTATTATGACAGATACGTCAAAACCTGCCGATGATGCCTTGAATGCGAACGCAAACACCCTGCTTTCGTGGAATGAATCTTCCAAAAAGGCAACGGTGACGATAAGCGTAACGGATGCGGCGAACTTTAACAAAGACCTGACTTTGAAAACGCCTGTTTCGTCAAGCGTGACGTTATATGCTATGGCAAAGCTTCCTTCAATCACAAAAGCCGAATTTGACGCTAACACAAAGACGGTAGGTTGGGACGGTACGGGATTTGACAAATTTAGCGGCGTTGCGGTTTATGCGGTTTCGGCGGACGGAAAGACGTATTCGCTCGCAGAGGCAGAGAGCTATGCCGATATAAGCAAAAAGTCGGCGGTGATAAACATTCCCGAAAATATGCCGAGCGGCGAATACACAATCCGTGTTGTGGGAACAACCAAAGACGAAAGCTCAAACCCGATTGTTGATGCGGCTCAAAAACTCACTTATGAGAATGTGAATCAGCCGTCCGCGCCGAAATTCAGCGCAAAGACGGGCGGTGATTATACCATTGATTTGAGCGGATTCGATTCAACGGTTTATGACGGTTATACAGTGAATGTCTATGAGGTTGACAACAGCGGCAAGAATATTCCGACCGTATTTTCGAATATAGATGTTTCGGATGTCGAAAAGAGCGTAATCACAACGGGCGGACGTTATTCCAAAACCGTCACAAGGGACAAAAACGGCAAAGAGATTAATCCTATCAATCTGACGGAGGAACAGCTCGGTGAATGCACAACCGAGAAAGAGGAAACGGGACTTTCGGCAGGCAAAAAATATACGGTGGGACTTAAAGGATATAAGACGGTGAATGGCGTTCGCGTTGAGTCGGCAGAGACATTGAGCACGCCGCTCACGATGCCCGAGCCTCAAAAAGCAGCGGTTGAGTTAAAGGCGCAAAACGCGGTGAAAATCAACGATGTTGATACGGTTAAAACGGTCGATGCGGCAATATCCGTATCATCGGATATTGCGGTCAGCGGCGAATGGACACTCGACGGCGGCATACAAAGCGGAAGAATCTCATCGGGGCAAACTATTAACCTCAGCGGCATTGAGGACGGAACTCATACAATCACGTTCAAGGGTGAAACAAGTGCGGGCGACAGCGCAATACAGCAATATCTCTTTGCGGTTGATACTCTGCCGCCGAGATTGCAGATAAGCAGCCCGAACAACGGCGGATTTTTCGAAAACGAAATTACCGTCAAGGGTATCAGCGATGCAGATGCGGACGTGTATGTTTGTGCTGATGGCGCAGAGCCGCAAAAGGTAACGGTCGGCGAGAGCGGAGAGTTTGAAAAGACGATTGCGGCGGACCCGTCTTTGGCATATAACAATATAATCGTTTATGCGGCGGACGCAATTGGAAATCAAAGCGAGCCGTTTATACTCACCCTTACGAACAAAGAAATATCGAATCCCGACAGCCGTACCGTTATTTGCCTTAACGGTGACGAATACAGCGGAAAATCGATTGCGGCAGGGGCAACGGGTGAGTTATCGCTTGCCGTAAAGACGGCGGACAACAAAAAAATAACGGTGAACAGTGACAGCGCAACGGCAAATCGCATAAACTGGAATGTTATGACGGTGGACGGTTCAGCGGCAATAGACGAAAATAACACGCTTACATCCGATAAAGATGTAAACGGTTATATTGCGGCGACGTTTGACGGTGAGAGTGCATACGCCGTTATCGGCGGAACAAGCGGTGATGACCCGGTTATTCCGACACCCGACCCGTCAGACCACGATAAGCCAAACCCGAGTCCGACACCCGGCAAGAACACTTCGGCATCATCGGGCGATAACACCACGATAAAGAAAACGGCAAATCCGTTCAGAGATGTATCCGAGAGTGATTGGTTCTATGACTATGTGATGTATGCATATGAAAAGGGTCTGATGAAGGGAACAGAGGCGGACTTGTTCGAACCCGAAACGGATGTTACGCGTGCAATGTTCGTGACCGTTCTGCACCGAATGGAGGGTACACCCCGTGTCGGAACGGTGAACTTTGACGATGTTGACGGCGGCGAGTATTATGCGGACGCGGTTGCGTGGGCGCAGGAAAATAAGATCGTCAACGGAACAACCGAAACAACCTTTGAGCCGAACGCAAAGATAACGCGCGAACAGATGGCGGCAATCGTATACAGATACGCAAGGTATAAAGGACGCAGTATTTATGCGGCGGAAACAGCTGAATATACCGACAGCGACAGCATATCCGATTATGCAAAAGATGCGGTAAATTGGCTTTCGTATCACAAGATACTGCTCGGCAATGCGGACGGAACGTTCGCGCCGCAGAAAAACTCGACCAGAGCCGAAACGGCGGCGGTATTCCAAAGAATAGCCGAAAATTTGAAATAATTACCCCTTTTAGCTATAGTATTGAGAGGACCGAAATTCGGCTTATGCCGAGTTTCGGTCTTTTCGTCCGCGAGGTATAATTCGGATTTTCTCAACATATAAATGAGATAGATATGTATATATTATACAAAAAAACCTTGTTAAAATTCTACACATTTTTTCGACCGATTAGCGCAAATAATTATATAAATTGACATTTTGCGCTTGACACAGATGTCCATATATGGTATAATTAATAAAAAGTAATTTTTGCAGATTTTACGAAAAGTTAAATAATTTTTTAGAGGTGACTAACTATTAAAAGTCAAGAGTTTTTTGAAAATTTTTTCAAAAAATTTAATAAACTAAAAAAGTGCATGGCAAACAAGCCCTGTATTGCAAGGACTTTTAAAATATTTGGTATAATAGCTATCTTACGAAATCCGCATCATATACAATGTTTTTAGTGTGAAGTGTGTAGATAACACGCAATAGCTTTTTAACAACATGAGACAAAGCTACACGATGAGGCTTGCCCTCTGCTCGTTTCTTGGCATAAAACATTGCAAATGTCGGTTCATAAGTTACAACTGTCTGAGCGCAATTCATAAGTGCATAACGCAAATATGATGAGCCATGCTTAACCATTTTGCCGGTTGTTTCAGATGTTCCCGATTGGAAATATCCGGGCTCCAATCCGGCAAACGAAAGCATTTGAGATGCATTTTTGAATTTGGAGAAATCACCAAATTCAGCAAGAATTATGGCAGTAGATTCAACGCCGATACCGGGAACGGTAAGCATAGGTGGATTCATTGCAGAAACACATTCTTTGATTGAGGCTTCTGTTTCATCAATCTTTGAATCCAACTGCTTGTAAAGCTCCAATACAATCTGCATTTCTTGTAATAAATAATCCTCGGTATTTCCCACAGTGTTTTTGGCAAGCTGCTTGAGCTTAGCAAAATCAACTGTTGAAAATCTGCCGCGAGATAACTTTCTAAGAGTCTCATAAGATTTAGAATTCATATTAGAAATCTTTTCGGGCGATGAATAGTTAGAAAGTATGTACAACGAGGTAACAGAAAACTTGCCGCCGAAGAAAGGTTTAAACTCAGGAAACACCTTATCTAAAATATTTGTGAGTTCAACAAGTTGTCGGCTTCTGAGCCTGATAAGAGAATCTCTAAATCTTGTTAGTGACTTTAGCTTCTCAGTGTGATATAATAATGTCGGATAGGGCTTGTACTCTACCGTCATTAAGTAGTGAGCAATCATCATGCAATCAATAGAATCGCTTTTAGTCTTTCTGAGGGACT
>URAN01000011.1 GCA_900545865.1 uncultured Eubacteriales bacterium | reverse complement strand
GCAAAGAAAAAATCATTTTGATTTTAATTGAAGATGTAGGGGCGGGCTCTCGTCTCCCGACTCGGTCAAATCGCAAAACGATTGCCACCGGCAATCTGCGACCTCGACCACCCACGCGTAATGCGGAATGCGTAATGTGGGGCGTTTGCAACCCGCCCCCTACAAAAAAGCCTTCCCCTAAAGGGAAATCCTAAAAAACGGATTACCCACGGCGTGGCTGCCGCAAAACGCAATGAAATCATTTTTAGGGCATCCGCCCCGATCGGTTAATTTAGCTATGGCACTTCTCCCCTTTCGTGCCTATATACATATTGTCGCCGATCGGGGCGGATGCCCTGTTTTAAACAACAAAAAATCGGGGGCGGTTACAAACCGTCTCCGATTTTTTTATACATATTTTCTTATTTCTTTAACGTTTCAACAATCTTCTCGCCCATTTCGCGCGTTCCGAGCAGCTTACCGCCGTCAGACATTATATCCGCCGTTCTGTAACCCGAATTTAAAACCTCGGCAACGGCATTCTCTATACATTCCGCCTCATCGAGCAAATCAAAGCTATCACGCAGCATCATCGCACATGATAAAATCGTTGCAATAGGATTGGCAACGTTCTTTCCCGCTATATCGGGCGCGCTGCCGTGAATCGGCTCATACATTCCGAGTTTTGTGCTGCCTAGTGACGATGACGGCAACATACCGATTGAACCCGTTGTCATACTTGCCTCATCGGACAGTATATCGCCGAACATATTCTCGGTTATAATTACGTCAAACTGACCCGGGTTTCTCACGAGCTGCATTGCACAGTTATCAACAAGCATATCCTCAAACTCAACCTCGGGATATTCTTTCGAAAGCTCGTGCATTACCTCTCTCCAAAGTCTTGACGTTTCGATGACATTAGCCTTATCAACAGATGTAACCTTTTTTCTTTTGCGCTTTTTCGCAAGCTCAAAGCCTACCCTTCCGATACGCTCTATCTCGGCACGCGAATATTTAAGCTCGTCATATGCGACCTCGCCGTTGTCACGTCTGCCTCTTTCGCCGAAATACAAACCACCCGTAAGCTCTCTTACGATCACCAAATCCAGACCGTTCTCCAAAATTTCGGGCTTTAACGGACACGCGTCCGCAAGTGCCTTATACATCTTTGCTGGTCTTATATTCGCGAAAAGTCCAAGCTCGCTGCGCAAGCCGAGCAATGCTTTCTCGGGGCGTTTATCACCCGGCAGAGTATCCCATTTCGGGCCACCGACCGCACCGAGCAGAACCGAATCCGACTCTTTGGCAATCCTCACCGATTCCTCGGGCAGGGGAACGCCTGTTGCATCAATGGCACAGCCGCCCGCCAAAATATCGGTATAGTTAAATGTATGACCGAACATTTCGCCGATTTTGTCGAGAACTTTTTCCGCCTCGGTTACGATTTCGGGGCCTATGCCGTCACCTTTTACCACCGCTAAATTTATATCCATCTTTCTCACCTTATCCTATTATTGTTTTATCCTTTAAGCGAATTGAGCAAGCCACCCTTATCGATTATCTCTTTGATAAAATCGGGGAACGGCTCTGCTTGATAACTTTCGCCCTTTGTAATATTCTTTATCACGCCGCTGTTGAAATCAACCTCAACTTCATCACCGTTGTCGATTTTCTCGGATGCCTCGCGGCATTCCATAATAGGAAGCCCGATATTTATCGCATTGCGATAAAAAATTCTTGCGAATGTTGCCGCGATTACACACGATACTCCTGCCGCCTTTATGGCGATAGGCGCATGTTCGCGCGATGAGCCGCATCCGAAATTGTTATGCGCGACCATAATATCTCCGTCTTTGACATTATTGACAAAATTCTTGTCTATGTCCTCCATACAGTGCGCCGCAAGCTCGGACGCGACCGCCGTATTCAAATATCTTGCCGGTATAATAACGTCCGTATCGACATTATCACCGAATTTGTGTACTCTGCCTTTTGCGTTCATATCTTCTGCCTCCTATACTTCTTCCGGTGATGCAATATAACCCTTGATTGCCGATGCTGCGGCAACCGCCGGGCTTGCCAGATAAACCTCTGATTCGGGGTGTCCCATTCTTCCGACAAAGTTACGGTTCGAGGTCGAAATTGCTCTTTCACCCTTTGCCAAAATGCCCATATGACCGCCGAGACACGGGCCGCAAGTTGGGGTTGAAATAACACATCCGGCATTTAAGAATATATCAAACAATCCCTCATGCATTGCCTGTGCGTATATCTTTTGAGTTGCCGGAATAATCAAGGCTCTGATTCCTTTGGCAACGTGCTTGCCCTCAAACACCTTTGCGGCATTTCTCAAATCCTCGATTCTGCCGTTTGTACAAGAGCCGATAACGCACTGGTCAATCTTAACCTCGCCAACCTCGTCAATCGTTCTTGTGTTCTCGGGCAGATGCGGAAATGCAACCGTCATTTTAAGCTTGCTCAAATCGATATCGTATACTTTTTCGTATTCGGCGTCATCATCGGCTTTATAGATCGTGTACGGACGGTTTACTCTGTCTTTTAAATATTCCTCGGTTATCTCGTCAACCTCAAATATACCGTTCTTGCCGCCTGCTTCAATCGCCATATTCGCCATACAAAGACGGTCGTCCATCGACAGGTATTTAAGACCCTCGCCCGAAAATTCCATTGATTTATAGAGCGCGCCGTCAACGCCTATCATTCCGATTATATGCAATATTATATCCTTGCCGCAAACCCATTTTGAGGGCTTTCCGATAAGGTTGAATTTTATCGCGGACGGAACTTTAAACCAAGCCTCGCCCGATGCCATTCCTGCCGCCATATCCGTGCTTCCCACGCCTGTTGAAAATGCGCCGACCGCGCCATAGGTACAGGTGTGCGAATCCGCACCGATTATTGCCTCGCCCGGAGCAACAAGCCCCTTTTCGGGCAGCAAGGCGTGTTCAACGCCCATTTCGCCGACATCATAAAAGTTTGTAACGTCCATCACGTTCGCAAACTCGCGGCATTGCTTACAATGCTCCGCCGACTTTATATCCTTGTTCGGCGTAAAGTGGTCAAGGACAATCGAAATTTTATCCTTATCAAAAACATTTTTGAACCCGTTTTGCTCAAATTCGTTTATCGCAACCGGGGTGGTAACATCGTTTCCCAGAACCATATCGAGCTTTGCACGGATAAGCTGCCCCGCTCTTACGCTGTCAAGCCCTGCGTGCGCCGCCAATATCTTCTGCGTCATTGTCATTCCCATATATATTGCTCCTTTATATCAATTTACGCATTTAAAACCGCACCTGTCGATGCCGAAGTAACCAGGCGTGAATACTTTTTAAGCACGCCGTCTTTTATGTTCGGTTCTTTGGGAACAAATCCCTCTCTGCGCTTTGCAAGTTCCTCGTCCGATACTTTAAGTTCGAGCTTTCCGTTCGGAATATCTATCGAAATAATATCGCCGTCTTTAACCAAGCCGATTGTGCCGCCCTCTGCCGCCTCGGGCGAAACGTGACCGATTGCCGCACCGCGCGTTGCGCCGCTGAAACGGCCGTCCGTGATGAGTGCGACTTCCCTGTCAAGACCCATTCCGCATATTGCCGAGGTCGGCGAAAGCATCTCGCGCATACCCGGCCCGCCTTTCGGCCCTTCATAGCGGATAACGACAACATCACCCGAGACAATATTTCCGGCATATATCGCCGATATTGCTTCTTCCTCGCTGTCATAAACCTTTGCCGGGCCTTCGTGAACCAGCATTTCCTGTGCGACCGCACTTCTCTTTACAACCGACACATCGGGCGCAAGGTTTCCTTTGAGAACCGCGATTCCGCCTGTCGGCGAATACGGGTCGTCAATCGGGCGGATTACTTCGTAATCCAAAACGGGATGTCCCTCGATATTCTCGCCCTGGGTCTTTCCGGTAACGGTTATCGTATCTTTCTTTATCAAGCCTTTTTTGTCAAGCTCGTTCATCAGGGCGGTTATTCCGCCGGCAGCATACAAATCCTGAACGTGGTGTCCGCCCGCAGGCGCAAGATGACAAAGATTCGGGGTGTTTGCGCTGATTTCGTTTGCATAATCGAGAGTAAATTCCGCACCTGCCTCATGCGCAATCGCCGGAAGATGTAGCATCGAGTTTGTCGAACATCCGAGAGCCATATCCGCACGCAATGCGTTATATATCGCATCGGGCGTCAGAATGTCACGCGGTCTTATATCTTTCTCCAAAAGCTCCATTATCTTCATACCTGCCTGTTTTGCAAGGCGTATTCTCTCGGAATACGCCGCCGGGATTGTGCCGTTTCCCGGCAGAGCAATACCCAGAACCTCACACAGACAGTTCATCGAGTTCGCCGTGAACATACCCGAACATGAGCCGCAGGTCGGACAAGCCGCGTCTTCAAGTTCGTGCAGCTCGGTTTCGTCTATCTTTCCGGCTTTAAGAGCGCCGACAGCCTCCATGCCCGTGTTAAAATCACGGTAACAACCCTTGAACTTTACCGAAAGCATTGGACCTCCGCTTATAATGATTGACGGGATATTTAGCCTTGCCGCCGCCATTACCATACCGGGGACAACCTTGTCACAGTTCGGTATAAGCACAAGAGCGTCAAACTGATGCGCTTTTGCCATAATCTCAACCGAATCCGCGATTATCTCACGCGAAACAAGTGAATATTTCATTCCCTCATGACCCATTGCAATACCGTCACAGACCGCAATCGCAGGAACTTCAACCGGTGTACCGCCGGCAATCCTGATACCGTCTTTTGCCGCTTTGGCTATATTATCGAGGTGCATATGCCCCGGAACAATCTCGTTTTGCGAATTTACCACGCCGATAATCGGGCGGCGAATTTCTTCATCCGTCATTCCGAGAGCCTTTAAAAGCGAGCGATGCGGCGTTCTGTCGATGCTCGATTTTATATTGTCACTGTTCATTAAATTTCCGCCTTTCTTTTTGTTTAACCGTAATCCGATAATAAGGTTACGATTGTGACAAAGGGCAGGGCTTTGCCCTGCCCTCTTAGATTTAAAAGAGTTATTATTTCTCGTCGTTCCAAGAATACATCTTGCGCAATTCCTTACCAACCTTTTCGAGCTGGTGCTCAGCTTTGATTCTTCTTACCGCGTTAAAGTGCGGACGATTAACCGCATTTTCCGCAATCCAGTTTCTCGCGAATGTTCCGTCTTGGATTTCCTCGAGAACCTTTTTCATTTCTTTCTTTGTTTCATCGGTGATAATTCTCTTACCTACTTCATAATCGCCGTACTCGGCTGTGTCGGATATAGAGTGACGCATTTCCGTGAATCCGCCGTGATAGATGAGGTCAACGATGAGCTTCATCTCGTGGATACATTCAAAGTAAGCGTTCTGGGGGTCATATCCTGCCTCAACAAGGGTTTCAAAACCTGCTTGCATCAGGGCGCAAACACCGCCGCAGAGCACAACCTGTTCACCAAAGAGGTCTGTTTCGGTTTCCATCTTGAAAGTTGTTTCAAGAACACCTGCACGGCTGCCGCCGATACCTGCCGCATATGCGAGGGCAATATCCATTGCGTTGCCCGATGCGTCCTGATATACCGCCGCAAGACACGGAACGCCTTTGCCGGCAATATACTCGGATCTAACCGTGTGACCCGGACCCTTGGGTGCGATCATTATAACATCAACATCCTTGGGAGGAATAATCTGTTGAAAATGAATGTTAAAGCCGTGTGCGAACGCCAGAATCTTACCCGGCGCAAGGTTCGGCTCAATGCTTTCTTTGTACAGTTTTGCCTGTTTTTCATCGTTAATCAATATCATAATAAGGTCAGCTTTTGACGCCGCTTCCGCCGCTGTATAAACCTCAAAGCCTGCCTTTTCGGCAACAGCCCATGACTTACTTCCGTTATAGAGTCCAACAATGACTTTAACGCCGCTCTCTTTAAGGTTAAGTGCGTGTGCGTGTCCTTGGCTTCCATAGCCTATGATTGCGACAGTTTTGTTACTGAGCAATCCCAAATTACAATCCTCTGCATAAAAAATCTTTGCCATTTTTTATTCCTCCATTTAAAATGATTATATATAAATTTTTATTTTTTCTTGTGTTATCCTCTAATCAGACCGGTCATTCCCGTCCGAACCAAATCTTTTACATCGAACTGTTCCATAAGCGCGATAAACGCGTTTATCTTATTCGGTGCGCCCGTCATCTCAGCGGTCATAAAATCGGGCGATATATCAACGATATTCGCACGAAAAACGTTGCAAATCTGCATTACGCCCGCAACATCCGCCGCGCTTACTTTTATCAAAACGTGTTCTCTGAGCACCGCATTATCCGATGACAATATGGTTATCTCTTTAACGTCAACAAGCTTTAGAACCTGGTTCATAATCTGTTTGAGTGTGTCGCCGTCGGCAGATGTAACGATTGTCATTCTCGATACAGTCGGATCCTCGGTCACACCGACCGAGAGACTTTCTATATTATACATTCTGCGCGAAAACAGACCGGAAACGCGGTTGAGCACTCCGACATGGTTTTCGACCAAAACCGATAAAACCTGTGTGTTTGAATTTATTTTTGATGTTGTGTTCATATAAACGCGCCTCCTTTATTTATTTTCAATGTTAAGAATCGGGTCTGAAATCGATTTTCCCGCCGGAACCATCGGCAAGACGAAATCATCCGAATCTATTATACAATTTATAACCGAGGGCGTTTTTCTGTCCGCAACCGCAGCCGCCATAGCTTTTTCAAGTTCTTCTTTATTCGTTGCGGTGAATGCGTTCGCACCCATACCCTTTGCCACAAGCTCATAATCCGTCTTTTTATCGAGGGTTGTGTTCGAAAAACGCTTGTCATAGAACAAATTCTGCCACTGGCGAACCATACCGAGAACATTGTTGTTTATAATAACGTCTATAACGGGCAAGTCATATTTCGCCGCAGTCGCAAGCTCTTGCATATTCATATGGAAACATCCGTCACCCGTGATATTTACCACAACGTAATCGGGGTTGGCAACCTGTGCGCCTATTGCCGCACCGAGACCGAATCCCATTGTTCCCAGACCGCCCGATGTAATAAACTTTCTCGGGCGTTCAACCATAAGGTACTGTGCCGCCCACATCTGGTGCTGTCCGACATCGGTTGTCGCGATTGAATCCCTGCCTATCGCGGCATTGACCGTCTCCATTATGCACTGCGGTGTGAAAACGCCGTCATACGGCTTATGAATCGGATACTCGCCTTCCCACTCATATATCTTATTCATCCACTCATCATGATGCTGTTGCTTGACGGTTTTCGCAAGCCTTTCAAGCACAAGCTTTGCATCGCCGATGATGCTGTGGTCGGTCTTTACGTTTTTGTCTATCTCTGCGCGGTCGGTGTCTATATGCAGCACCTTTGCGTTCGGAGCAAAAGTTTGAATATTACAGGTTACACGATCCGAGAACCTCGCGCCCACGGCAATCAAAAGGTCACATTCGCTTATCGCAAGCGAAGTCGTTTTTGTTCCGTGCATTCCTATCATACCCGTAAACGCCTTATCCGATGCCGGGAAAGCACCCAAACCCATAAGCGATAATGTTACGGGGCTGTCAATCTTTGCCCTAAAGCGTTTGAGTTCCTCTGCCGCCTCTGCCGCGATTACGCCGCCGCCGGCATAGATAAGAGGACGCTTTGCGCTCTCGATAAGCTCGATTGCCGCCTTGAAAGCGTTTTCATCGGATTCTATCTTACGTTCAACCGAGGTATCCTGAATCTCGGGTTCAAATTCACACATATTTCCGGTTGCGTCCTTGGTTATATCGACAAGAACCGGTCCGGGTCTGCCCGATCTGGCAATTTTAAAAGCACGGCGTATCGTCGGCGCAATATCCTCAGCCGACTTAACCAAAAAGTTGTGCTTGGTTATCGGTGTTGTCACACCTACAATATCTATCTCTTGGAACGAGTCCTTACCCAAAAGGTCTGTTGTGACGTTACACGTTATCGCAACAATGGGAACGGAATCCATCATCGCCGTTGCAATACCGGTAACAAGGTTTGTCGCCCCCGGCCCCGATGTAGCAAAGACGACTCCGACCTTTCCGCTTGTCCTCGCATAACCGTCCGCAGCGTGTGCCGCGCCCTGTTCATGCGATGTCAGTATATGAGTTATTCGGTCGGAATATCTGTATAGAGAATCGTATATGTTTAGGATAGAGCCGCCGGGATAACCGAACACGGTATCCACGCCCTGTTCCAACATACATTCGATTACAATATCAGCGCCTGTCAATTTCATCGTGCCACTCTCCTTAAATTAATGCTCGTATATAAAACAAAAGAACAAATATCATATCCGCTCTGCCGTTCGGCAAATCGGTCTATAAATTTTGTTCATTTAATTATATTGCATTTACGGCGTTATGTCAAGTGGTATGCGGCTATAAAATTATACAAATTTCGACCTGCATAGATAATTTAATTTGTAAGGCGGCGAATAAATCAAAATAAAACGAACAAGACCCCCGAAAAATATGGGTTGTATCCGATATTTTTCGGGGGGAGCTTTGTTATATTTTACATTCCGCATTCTGCATTCTGTATTTTGCATTTTAAATGCGGCACACTTGTCAACGCCATAGAGAATATTATACACGTTTTTGAATAAATAAACAAATTATGAATAAAACGTATATTTGTAGGGGCGACCCCATGTGGTCGCCCGTAATGTGTTCACCAATATATATTATTATCCATATAAATTTATGAAATTGGTTCGTATACCCGGGCGACCACATGGGGTCGCCCCTACTCGGCTTTGGTGAAGCGTAACTCTTGTTATATTTTTATATTAAATTCAAAATCGATAACCTTGTCGGTTACGCAATACTTTCGGCTGAGTGCCGGGCCACAGCTGTTCGAACCCACACCGCGGTTTTTGTAACAAACCATAACCTCAGTCGAATCCGACTTTTCAAGCTCAAACGCGTGCGCCTTTTCGTACATTTCTTCCATTGTATAATGCAGCGCCGAAAATTCAAACGCCCTGTCGGCACGGAATTCAACCGAATCGGTATCGGATTTTAATTCAAGCCACTTGACATTTATATGGTTTCCGCAATCCTGAGGAACTATGTACGGCTCGTGTTCGTCCGTTACCGTGCTGTTCCACACATTCATCTTTGCGTGTTCGTGATAATCAACATAGCACTCTCTGTCACCCATACCGAAATATGTAATATCCTCGAACTCGGGCTTGAGTGCAAACCTCATCGCAAACCTCGGTACCTCGTCAATATCCTTTTTGAGATTCAAATCAAGCGATGTTTCCTCTGATGAAGTACGGTTCATCGCCTTGATGTCATTTTTGTCGGCGTGAATATTCGTCTTTATTCCGTTTGAAGTTATCGTATATTCGATTTTTATGTCAAATATCGGCAAACGGCTGTTTGAGCCTTGCGCACCGTCAACTTTTATCACGCACGCCGTATCGGTAATCTCGGTGCATACCGACCTTACCTTAAAATACGTTTTGTGGAAGAATTCGCTCTCCCATATCGGCTTGACATAATTATCATTGTCGATAAGCGCGCGCCAAATAACAATATCCGACGGTCGCGCCAGCAATTCCGCTCCGTTCTTTTTGACCGAACAAATCATACCGCGCACCTTGTCAACAATAACCTCTGCCGCTCTGCTTTGTACGGTTATGTATCTCTTTCCGTCCTCTGCCGTAATTTTTCCGAGCGGCTTGCTACTTAGCACACATATCTTTGTCGGAATCTCAAACTGTGCCCACGCAAGTCTGTGTCCGATTTCACACCAGTCATATGCCTTTGCCGTGTTCATAAATATCTCGATAAACACACCGTCTTTGACCGATTCGGGCGCGGAATAATCAATCTTGACTTTGACCGTCTCGTGCGGCTTTGCCGAAATCTTTAATTCTCCGCCGTCAATCACCTTACCGTCCGCCGTCACTTCATAGCCGAACGCAAACTCAGACAGGTCGCTGAAATCATATCTGTTTTCTATTTCGAACTCACCCGATTTTATATCAACACAGGTGATTTTAAGCGGCTCGATTACCTTTTTGTATTCCAAAAGCCCCGTTGACGGAGTTCTGTCGGGGAACACAAGGCCGTCACAGCAAAAGTTTCCGTCATGCGGAAATTCACCGCTGTCGCCGCCGTAAATATACCCCACTCTTCCGTCCGCAAGTTTTTTCTCAACGGCATGGTCGCACCATTCCCATACGCATCCGCCGATTAAACGCTTGTGCTTATAGATTATATCCCAATAATCCTTGACTTCGCCCGGGCCGAGTCCCATCGCGTGACAGTATTCGGCAAGAAAATAAGGACGTTCGTCATTGCGCATATTTCCCTGAATTTCAAGGCATTCCAAGTTCGTGTACATACGGCTTATAATATCGACACAAGGGTCGATTTTTATCTGGTCCGCACCGTATGCCTTGTTCGGAAACGCCGTGCGTTCATAGTGAATAAGACGGCTGTCGTCACGCTTTTTTGTCCATTCCGACATTTTAACGTGATTCGTTCCGAACTGACCTTCATTGCCGAGCGACCACGAGAAAATACTCGGTGAATTTTTGTCGCGCTCAACCATTCTTATCATTCTGTCCATATACGAGCCGAGAATATCCTCGTTGCTTGCCATCTCGCCGATTGACGCAAGCGAACAGAGTCCGAACGCGTGTTCAACGCCGTGGGTTTCTTGGTCGCATTCATCCATAACATAAAGGCCGTATCTGTCGCACATCTCTAAAAATTCGGGGTGGTTCGGATAGTGCGAAGTCCTCACACAATTGATATTGTGCTGTTTCATAAGAACAATATCCCTTTCCATATCCTCTCTCGAAGTATAATACCCCGTCTTTGGATTGGAATCGTGACGGTTTACGCCCTTTAGCTTGACCGAAACACCGTTTATCAAAAGTTCACCGTCTTTTGATGTTGCAACGTTCACAAAGCCGATGCGCTTGTATATGTATTCGACGCCGCAATCGATTAACACACCGTAAAGATTCGGATGCTCCGCCGACCAAAGCCGAGGATTATCGATTTTTACACTGTCACCGTTTTGTACTTGCGCATTCAATATAACATTGCCGCTCGGGTCGGATATTTCAACCGAAATCGGCTTGCTGCCGCCGACAAAATCATACTCAAACCCAACCTCACCCGAAACGTTGGGTTTAATATAAATATCACGGATATGCTCGGTCGGACGATTTAACAAATATACATCGCGGAAAATTCCGTGGAATCTGAAAAAGTCCTGGTCCTCGAGATAACTCTCGGCGTTCCATGTGTACACCGCCGCCGTAACCGTGTTTTCTCCGACATTAACATAATCGGTTATGTCAAATTCCGCCTGGAGGTGCGAACCACGGCTCATTCCGACATACCTGCCGTTTATATAAAGCTCAAAATAGCTGCTTACGCCCTCAAAAACCATATACATTTTATCTGTGTTTTCAAGGTTGAATTTTCGGCTGTATACGCCGACAGGATTCATCGAAAGCGTATACGGCGGATCGTATTGAAACGGATAGTTTATGTTCGTATACCAAATCTGTCCGTATCCGAAACATTCCCAGCATGACGGAACAGGCAAAGTGTTTTCATACACAATATCCGAAATATTATCGGGAATATCCAGCGGAGATTCGAGGTATTTAAAATTCCACTCACCGTTGAGCAAGGTGCATCTGTCCGATTCTTCCCAATGCTTTGTCATTGCATCGGTCTTGTCCGAGAACGGAACATAATATGCTCTTTGGGGTTCTCTGTTTTCGGACACAACGGAAAAATCGTTGTATTTTTCGAGTTTTGAGTTCATAAAAATTCTCCTTATACATAATTTTTTGTAATCATCCGATTATAGATATATTGATATATCATATACTTTAATTTTATCACATTTTCCGCAAATTTCAATCTAAATATATTGACGATTTTTATAACAATATTGATTTTTTTAATCGTATATGTTATAATGTCAAAAAACAAAGGTTTCGGAGGAATATATGAAAATATCTGAATATCTCTCTTTTGCAACTTTAATCGAAAAAAATCTGCCGTTTTATATCGCGACAATCGGCAACCCAAAGTACCAGCCGCCCGTACACCGCCCCCTCGGAATCGAGGATTATCAGCTTTTGTACACGCTCGGCGGCGAGGGCTGTTGCTTTATAAACGGAAAGTCATATACCGTCCGCAACGGCGACCTTGTGTTCCTGCCGCCCGATGCTCCGCACGAATATTATTGTTCGGCCGATTCGTGGGAAACCCTCTATATCACCTTTAACGGGAACGGTCTCAAAGGCTTTTTTGACTTTGAACCGACCGTTTTGTCGACCGATTCGGAGCTTAAATTCACAAACAGCTATAAAAAATTATATATTCTCAAAAACAATCCCGAAATGTTCAAACAAGCAAGCATCGAGCTTTATTCTCTGTTGCTGGCGGTGCGTGAATTCACAGCGCCGTCCGCCGCCATATCGGGAAAGAAAATGCATCTTATGACGCGCGCCCTGCATTATATGTCCGACAATCGGGATTTATCACTCAGCGACATTGCGGCGCAATTCAATATTTCAGAGGAGCATTTTTGCCGTGTTTTCAAGGAATACACGGGCTATCGTCCTTTTGAATATCTGAATCTTGTCAAGCTGCAAAAAGCAAAGGAATTATTAAAAAACACTTCGCTCTCAATCGGCGAAGTGTGTATTGAATCGGGCTTTGAAAGCCACAGTTATTTCAGTATGCTGTTCAAACGCAGCAACGGCTGTACGCCGAGCGAATACCGCTCCGTCGAATCAAAGGGCAAGCGCGAATAAATGTATTAAAGGTTTGCATATTCTTCATCCCTTAATTTTAAGCAGTCTCAAATAATCCTTTGTACCCTTGTCAATTCTATAACTTTCGATTGCTTTTTGAATTGCCTTGTTGTGCGTCCACGGGTCAAGACGGCGGTTTTCAATAACCTTTATCGCGTCATCATATTGTTTCGCAAGAGCGGTCGCAAAATACCACGCAATCATCATATTTATATAGTATTCATCGGATTTTACAGCCGCAACCGTATCGAGATACTTTGTATCAAAATCCTCATCTAAAAAGAACTTCATCAACATTCCGATTGCATACCGTACCGTATATACCGAATCGGAATCTATCCATTCATAGATTTTGTCAATAAGTTTATCTTTATTCCTGTTGAAAATCTTTGGTTTGAACATATCACAGGTCGCCCAGTTATCGATAAAAGGTAAAAACCGTTCCGTTTCGATGATTGTCGCGTCATAATCTTTAATATGTTCAATAAGCATCGCGTGCAGATTATTCTCTTCATAATATTTATGAGGAAGAACCTTTATAAACTCCGTTGCGCTGCCGCTTTTCGAAACCTCAGCCGCAAACTTTCTCAATTGCGGAGTCCTCACGCCTATCACAAGGTCTTTATCGATATTCGGCATAAGCCTTGAATGAAAGTCCCGATATTTCAGATCCTGCATCTCAAACAATCTCTTTTGTATTTGCGTCATTAATTTTCACCTTTTCAAATTCGGAATTGCCCTACGGAAATCTCCGCAGGGCAATAACATAATTCTTATTTTAAATTAAAACTTAGAACGCTTTGTATAATGTGTGTGCAAAAGCTCGTGAGCCTTATGGCTTCCGGGTTCTGTCAAAAATTCTTTATACAAAAGTTCAATATCAGGGTTCTTGTGGCTCTTGCGGATTGCCGCGCCTTTATCCTCGCTGTACAGAGCGCCCGCACGCAATTCCTTGATATTCTTTGTCATTTGAACCCTCGCGGGAACAATAGGCTGTCCGCCGCCCGTTACACAGCCACCGGGGCAAGCCATAATCTCGATAAAGTCATAGTCCGCCTTTCCGTCACGGATACTTTCGAGCAAGGCTCTCGCGTTGCCGAGTCCGTGAACGATTGCGGCTTTGACCTCTAAATCACCGATTTTAACGGTTGCCTCTTTGATTCCTTTTGTTCCGCGAACCTCGGTATAGTCAAGCTTGTCGAGTTCTTCGCCGGTCAAAACGTCCGCAACGGTACGGAGGGCTGCCTCCATAACGCCGCCCGTTGCGCCGAAGATAACCGCCGCACCCGACGCCTCTTCGAACGGTTGGTCGAATTTTTCATCGGGAAGCTCGTTAAATTCGATACCTGCCGACTTAATCATTCTTGCAAGCTCGCGCGTTGAGATAACAATATCAACATCGCGGTTGCCGCCGACCTCCATTTCTTCTCTGCCGCACTCAAATTTTTTGGCAACGCACGGCATAACCGAAACGGTTACTATATTCTCGGGGTCAATATTATTCTTTTCCGCCCAGTATGACTTGATTATTGCACCGAACATCTGATGCGGCGACTTACAGCTCGAAAGATTATCGAGAAAGTCGGGGAAGTTATGCTCACAGAACTTAATCCAGCCGGGACTGCACGATGTGATAAGCGGCAGCTTTCCGCCGTTCTTAATTCTGTTGATAAGCTCTGTTCCTTCTTCCATTATTGTGAGGTCCGCGCCCGTGTCGGTGTCGAAAGTATAATCAACGCCCAAACGTCTGATTGCCGCAGCCATCTTGCCTGTTACGGCTGTGCCTATCGGCATACCGAATTCCTCGCCAAGTGCCGCACGAACCGCCGGTGCGGTCTGTACAACCACTATCTTTTCGGGGTCGGCGATTGCGTCCCAAACTTTATCCGTGCTGTCCTTTTCGCGCAGAGCACCAACGGGACAGGCTGCAATACACTGACCGCAGTTCACACACGGAACCTCCGCCAATGACATATTGAATGGTGACGCAATCGTTGTGTTAAATCCGCGCTCAGTCGCGTCGATAACCGCAACGGTCTGAATATTCTTACATACGCTTACACAGCGGCGGCAAAGCACACACTTGTTGTTATCGCGTATTATTGACGGCGATAAGTCATCTATTTCGTGTTCCGATCGAACACCCTCATAAGTGATGTCTGTCACACCGAGTTCATCGGCAAGCGTCTGAAGCTCACAATTACGGCTTCTGACACAGGTCAGACATTTTCTTTCGTGGTTTGAAAGCAAGAGTTCAAGCGTAACCTTTCTCGACGCTCTTACCTTTGGGGTATTTGTCATTACCTCAAGACCCTCTGACACGGGATAAACACACGCCGCCTGAAGGTTTCGCGCGCCCTTTACCTCAACCACACACATTCTGCACGAGCCTGTCTGGCTTATATCTTTAAGATAACACAAGGTCGGAATATTTATTCCGGCATCGCGTGCCGCCTGAAGGATAGTATAATCCGCAGGAACGCTCATACTCTGTCCGTTTATTTTAATGTTTACGTTTTCCATATCATTCCATCCCCTCTCTTATTTCTTCTCAATCGCGCCGAAACGGCAAGTATCCATACAAGCGCCGCACTTGATACATTTAGAAGAATCAATAACAAACGGGCTTTTTATTTGACCGCTGATTGCCTCTGCGGGACAGGCTCTCGAACAAGCACTGCAACCCTTACATTTTTCGGGTATGATTGTATAACTGAGCAAGCTCTTACATACGCCCGCGGGGCATCTCTTTTCTTTAACGTGTGCCTCATATTCGTCTCTGAAATAGCGCAGAGTTGACAAAACGGGGTTCGGTGCGCTCTGACCCAGACCGCAAAGCGAACCTGCTTTTATGCTGTTGCTGAGTTCCTCGAGCCTGTCCAAATCTTCCATTGTGCCCTTACCTTTTGTAATCTTGTCAAGTATCTCATAAAGACGCTTTGTTCCGATACGGCACGGCGTACACTTACCGCAGGATTCGTCAACCGTAAATTCAAGGAAGAATTTAGCAATATCCACCATACAGTTATCTTCGTCCATTACGATAAGACCACCCGAACCCATCATCGAACCGATGGCGATAAGCGAGTCATAGTCAATCGGGGTATCCATAAGGCTTGCCGGAATACATCCGCCCGACGGTCCGCCCGTCTGTGCCGCCTTGAACTTCTTTCCGTTCGGAATACCGCCGCCTATTTCCTCTATAATTTCACGCAATGTTGTACCCATGGGTATCTCAACCAAACCGGTGTTGTTAATCTTTCCGCCGAGAGCGAATACCTTTGTACCCTTGCTCTTTTCCGTTCCGATGCTGCTGAACCAGTCAGCACCGTTGAGAATAATCTGACATATATTCGCGTATGTTTCAACGTTGTTGAGCAAGGTCGGCTTCATCCAAAGACCCTTAACCGCAGGGAACGGCGGTCGCGGACGCGGCTCACCTCTCTTACCCTCGATAGAGGTCAAAAGCGCGGTTTCTTCACCACAGACAAACGCACCTGCACCCAGACGAATTTCAAGGTCAAAGTTAAAGTCCGTACCGAAAATATTCTTGCCCAAAAGTCCGTATTCTCTCGCTTGTCCTATCGCAACATTCAAGCGATGAACCGCAATCGGGTATTCGGCGCGGATATAGATAAATCCTTGGTCGGCTCCAACGGCGTAGGCGGCAATAGCCATTGCCTCGATAACGCTGTGAGGGTCGCCCTCCAATATACTTCTGTCCATAAACGCACCGGGGTCACCCTCGTCGGCGTTACAGGCAACAAATTTTTGGTCACCCTGTGCCTTTGCGGTAAAATCCCACTTCATACCTGTCGGGAATCCGCCGCCGCCGCGGCCTCTGAGACCCGATGCCTTTATCGTTTCGATAACCTGTTCGGGGGTCATCTCGGTAAGAACCTTTCCGAGAGCCTTATATCCGTCAAATGCTATGTACTCATCGATATTTTCGGGGTTGATAACACCGCAGTTTCTAAGAGCAACTCTGTGCTGTTTCTTATAAAAATCAACCTCGTTTAAACTCTTGATGTCATCGCTGCCATCGTGTACGGTTTCCTCGTACAAGAGTCTTTTTACTATACGACCTTTCAAAAGGTGTTCCTCAACTATTTCTTCCACATCGTCAACCGTAACCTTGCTGTAGAACGCACCCTCGGGGTAGACAATCATAATCGGTCCCAATGCACAAAGACCGAAACAGCCGGTCTTGACAACTTTAATTTCTTTATCCAAGCCCTTTTCGATAAGCTGCTTTTCCATCTCATCGGCTATCTGACCGCTCTTTGACGAAGTACAGCCCGTACCGGCACAGATAAGAACGTGTCCTCTGGCTATATCCATTAATATCCATCCTTTCTTGATATAAACTGTTTACAAAATACGATAATTTTAACCCTCGACCGCTCCGATTGTGTATTCGGTCACGGGATTTCCGTTTACTATATGCTCCGCCACAACTCTTACAGCCTTTTCGGGGGTCATTTTTACATATGTAACCTTTTCTTTGTTCGGCTCAAAAACCTCTACGATAGGCTCGAGTCTGCACATTCCGATACATCCCGTCTGTGTAACGGTGACGTGCTCAAGATTGCGCTTTGCCGCCTCTTCCAAAAATGCGGTCATAACCGGACGAGCACCGGCCGCAATTCCGCAGGTAGCCATACCCACAACAACGCGAACTCCGTTTTCGTCCTCTTTTCTCATTGTTACCTTATCGAGCATCTGTTTTCTGATTGCTTCAAGGTCAGCTAATGTTTTCATTGTTAATCTCCTTTCAGGATTTTCAAATCTCATAATTATTTTAACTTCCCGATTTTATATACGTGTATAAAGCTCGGCTTCGTTCTCTTTTAAGTATTCCGAAAGCCACAGCGTTACCTCGGGGCTGTCAAGCGATGCGCCGCCGAGAATTTCTTTAATCTCACGCGTGTCCGTCAAATACTCTTTATCGTTAAACCTGTGCTTATACACGAAATCAATGTCGCTGTGCGAGGTTATTATCCCAAGCATTGTCTCTGCCATATCGCCGAGAGGCTGTCTGTCTATATGACTAAAGCCGAACCTTGCCGAAATAACCGTACCCTCACCGATTCGCGATGATAATTCTATACCGCCGCCGGTACTCTCCGCCGCCGCTTTAAGCAGCGGAATCCCCAATCCGACCTTTCGCGTTGTGCGCCCGGTCGTGAATGGGTCGATTACCTTTTTCGTCATCTCGGGCGACATACCCTTTCCATTATCCGTAACGGTAAAGTTCAAGACATCCGAGCGTGTATCCTCTGTCAGGTCAAGCTCGATGAGGGTTGCCCCCGCAACGATTGAATTCTGTATAATATCGAGAATATGTAATGAAAGCTCTTTCATAATATCTGTATCATAAACCGAGGGGCTTATCTGTATTTATTGATAATATCCTCGATGTCATCAACGGTAAGCCTGCCGTAAACTTCATCGTTTACCGTCAATACCGGCGCGAGCCCGCACGCACCGATACAGCGCGTTGCGTCAATCGAGAACTTACCGTCCGGCGTACATTCGCCCACGTCAATACCGAGAAGCTCTTTCACCTTCTCGAGTATATCGCCCGAGCCTTTAACATAGCACGCCGTACCGAGACAGACCCCTATCTGATACATTCCCTTTGGGTTGAGCGAGAACTGTGCATAAAAAGTAACTATACCGTAAATTTCGGCAAGAGGGATATTAAGACCCTCGGCAATCATCTCTTGAACCTCAATGGGAAGATAACCGTAAATATCCTGAGCCTCATGCAGAACCGGTATAGCGGCGCCTTTCATATTCTTATGCTTTTCGATAACCGCCTTGAGTGCAGCCTCTTGCTCGGGTGTTCCGTTAAACGGAATTTTAACCTTACTCATTTTTTGTCAAACCTCCTGTGTAATATCATTTAAAATACAAGTTGTCCAATATGCCCATATTCAATAATATGACGGATAAGGAATAATATTCGCATCTCGGCAAACATACCCCGAACGCCGCATAAAACATCAGCATAATTGACATTGTACCATTTTTTTCGATTTAATCCTATCGCGGCACAAGCCGCAAAACATATGATATATCACATATCAAATATTATTGACAAAAACAAAATTCCGCACAGCAATCCCATACGGTATCGGACGATGAATTTATGTCCGAAACCGCTGAATTTTGCCTTGCGATATGTTTTTTGTGATATATTTATATATACTATATCATAATGTTACAAAAATCGCAAGTGTTTTCTTTTAAATAATTATACAAAATTTTATTAAAATAATTGTCAATACATCCAATTTAATCTAAAATATCTTGTTTAAACTCACCGATACAAAAACTTTTCCGAAAATAACAAATATCATTACTCCTTGCGGAATAATGATATTTGCCTTACAGATTAAATTATACATTAAAAATTATACACTGAGTTTTACAACTTCGTCTTTTTCCGCCGACTCAAAAGCCGCCTCCATAACCTTCATAACTCTGAGAGCCTGTTCGGGTTTTATGGTAAGCTCTGCCTTTTTCTCAACGGCGTCGAGCAGCTGGTTATATACAACAGTCAGATTATCCGTCACATCCTCAGGTGCGGAAATTTTAAACGTCTGAACCGTTTCGGGGCTTCTCAGTGCCATTGTCTTTGTCGGACCTGCTTTATTCACCGCGATTTCTTCGCCCCAAATATTGTCTTTGTCAAGACAGCGTACAATCTCGCCTTCGCAATCCCAATCGTTTATCACGAGAGTTCCCTCGTCACCGAGAACATACCAGCGCGGATGCTTTACATAGTTATTGGTCGAAACCTCAATGTGTGCAACAATGCCGTTCTCGAACGTCATTGTCATTCTGAAATTGTCCTCAACCTCGTCATAATGCACGTTGAACATCTTGCAATATACCGACACGACTTTTTCGTCAACCATATACATAAGCTGGTCGATAAGGTGTACGCCCCAGTCAAGCATCATTCCGCCGCCGAGAGCCTTTTCGGTTCTCCATCCGCCGGGCATTCCTCTTGACCCCTCAACGCGTGATTCAATCACATACGGTTTGCCGATTTTTCCCGATTCAACACCACGGCGCATCGCAATAAAGTCTTTGTTCGTCCGTCTGTTCTGGTCAACGGTAAAGACCCCCTTGCTGTGCTTGGCAAGCTCAATCAATTCTTCCAAGTCCGCCGATGTCATAGTCACGGGCTTTTCGCAAAGAACGTTTTTTCCGGCATTCAGTGCATCGATTACGAGCTGTTTGTGTGCGTCATTTGTCGCCGCGATTATTACAACATCTATATCGGGGTCGAACAAGAGTTCTTCCTTTGACGAATAAGCATAATAGCCCTGTTCCGCCGCAACCTCACGGCGGTGTTCGCTTATATCGAATATTCCTTTAAGCTTCATACGGTCATAATCGACCCTCATCACCTTTTCGTGATTTCCTGCCATTCCGCCGTATCCTATTATTCCTGCTGTATAAGTTTTCATATTGCTCCACCTCTTTTGGGGCTTATACCCACCACATTTCTCCTGCGTTGTCAAAGATTAATACTTCTTTTAAGAATGCAATTGCCTTTTCAAGACCCTCGGTCGGCGACATAAGCGCGTCCTCGTGTTCGATGCTGATTACGCCGTCATAACCGACTTGTTTCAAAGTGCTGATTATATTGTTCCAGCATTCTTTGCCGTGACCATAGCCTACTGTTCTGAACACCCATGAACGGTTCTGTAAATCACCGTATGACTTTGTATCAAGAACGCCGTTCGTGCTGCAATTCTGTTCATCGATAAGCGTATCTTTTGCGTGAAAGTGATAAATCGCACCTTTGAGAGCCTTTATCGCGTAAACGGGGTTTATGCCCTGCCAGAAAAGGTGGCTCGGGTCAAAGTTTGCACCGATTATGTCACCGACAGCCGCACGCAGTCTAAGCAGCGTTTCGGGGTTGTAAACTACGAATCCCGGATGCATTTCGAACGCAATTCTCTCTATTCCGTGAGATTTTGCAAACTCCGCCATATCTTTCCAGTACGGAATTACCTTTTCTTCCCACTGCCATTTGAGAATTTCACCGAAATCATTCGGCCACGGGCAGGTTACCCAGTTCGGGTATTTTGACGTTTCGCAATCACCCGGACAGCCGGCAAAGCCGACAATCGTCTTTACACCGAGTTCTTCGGCAACGAGGATTGCGTTTTTAAATTGGTTGTGGAACTTTTCGGCAATCTCTCTTTGCGGATGCAAGGGATTTCCGTGACAGCTTACCGCCGCAATCTCTATTTCGTATTTTTTGAATAAATCTTTAAATTCCTTGATTTTATCGGGTTTTCCGATAAGTTCGGCAGGCTTTAAATGTGCGTCACCCGGAAAGCCGCCCGCTCCGATTTCGAGCGATTGTACGCCGAGACCGTGCAGGTATCTTAAAGCCTCTTCTAATGTATAGCTGTTTAAAACAGGATTCATTACACCTAATTTCATGATATTGTCCTCCTTAAATAATATAAATAATTGTCGCCGTGTTTTTATTTTAATGAATATATTGCGGAATTTGCGGCGTTCGATCGCGTGCGTGGGCGGTCGGGGTCGCAGATTGCCGGTGGCAATCGTCTTGCGATTTGACCGAGTCGGCAGACGAGAGCCCGCCCCTACAACAAAACGGAATGTATGCCACCAATCCTGTAGGGGACGGCCTCCCGGACGTCCCGTGAAATGTTCATCAAATTACGCGGTTATTCCGCGGAATTTCGTCCCGTTCGTCCATATGCGTGGGCGGAGTAGAACCCCGCCCATACATATTAAAGCCCGAGTGTTTTAAGGTAATCTATCGAAAGCTTTGCGTCCTCTAACGCAGTGCGCTCGGGGTGCATATCCTGTTCAACGATTACACATTCAATTCCCGATTTCTCAGCCGATTCCAGGATTGTCTTAAAATCCTGGATTCCGTATCCGACCGGCTTAAACTCAAATCCGTTATCCTCTTTTGTTGCCTCTTTTGCATCGCCGCCGTCATCATCGATAAGAGCATACGCAGGACCGCCGCCCATTTTCTTTGCGGTAAAGTCTTTGAGATGCAAGAGCTTCATTCCGTCATACTTTTCTATGTACTTGCACGGGTCTTCGCCACCGTATTTTATCCAGCACACATCCATCTCGGGGCGAAGCAAGTCAGCAGGAACGGAATTGTATATGCAATCAAACACATACTCGCCGTCATACTTCTTGCCAAACTCAAAATCGTGGTTGTGATATAAAAGCTGAATACCGTTTTCTTTCAAAGCCTTTCCGAACTCGGTGAACTCAATAATCATCTTTGCGAATTCTTTCTTGTCATAAAGCTTTTCTTTCTGATACCACGGAATCGCACAGAATTTTACGCCGACAGTCTTTAAATAATCAATGGCTTTTTGACCCTCTTTGAGCCACGGCTCGGCGGTCTGATGAACCGAAATTGCCTCAAGACCGTACTTATCGAGCATTGCTCTTACTTCTTCCGCACTCTTGCCGAAAAATCCCGCAAACTCAACACAGTCATAACCCATTTCTTTTACAGCTTTCAACGCCGCGTCCATATCCTTTTCAACATCCTCACGGATTGAATAAAGCTGAAGTCCTATTTTAAACTTTTTCATGTTATTACCTCCAATCTGTATCATCAATATTATTACACTTCCGGAATCTCAACGGGAAGCTCGTGTCCCGCCTCTGCGGACTTAACTATACCGTCAATGATTGCTTGGTTATAGAGTATCTGTGATGACGGAACCGGAGCCTCGCCGCCGTTCTTGATTGCATCGAGGAACGAACGGATTTTGTTATAAAAGTTCTTGTCTCCGCCCTCGGGAAGCATCGGTATTTCGGTTACTACCTGACTTCCGGCAACCTCGCTGTAAATCTTCATCGGGCCGCCGATTGAACCGTTCCAGCACTCCGTTGACGGAATTCTTATCGAACCCTTTGTACCCATAATAATCGTGTCACCCGGTGTGTCGAGGTTCATTGCCCACGCAATTCTAAAGTCAAGAATTATGCCACCTTCCAAACGGATAAATCCTGCCGCAAAGTCCTCAACGCCGAACTCTTTTGCATATTCTTCTCTGTGTTCGGGAGCATACCCGCTGTAATTCGGGTCTTTGCCGAAAAAGTCGGATTTATAACCCGAAACCGTAAGCGGCTTGGGGTATCCGATAGCATTGAGCACCATATCGAGAGAATAACATCCGATGTCGCCCATTGCACCGATTACACCCGTGTCCTTGCTGATAAAGCTTGTACCGAACGGTGTCGGAATACCGCGTCTGCGTCCGCCGCCCGTCTGGATATAATAAACCTTGCCCAAAACGCCGCTCTGTACGATTTCTTTAAGCTTAATCATATTCGGGTCGAGTCTGGGCTGGAATCCGATTGACAGAATCTTTCCGCTCTTTTTCTCGGCACGCATAATCTCTATTGCCTCGTCAACGGTAACGCACATCGGCTTTTCGAGCAGTACGTTTACACCCTTTTCAAGCGCGTAAATAGCACATTCCGCGTGCGTCTTATTATATGTACAAATGCTTACCGCGTCCAAATCGGGTTCGGCATCGAGCATCTCTTTGTGGCTGTTATAACAGCGAACACCCTCGACCTCGTTGTCTTTAAAGAACTTTTCAGCCTTGCCCTCAACCAAGTCCGCACCTGCCACAATCTCAACATCGGGCATCTGTTTATACTGTTGAATATGCGCGCCGGCAATCCAACCCGTACCGATAATACCTATCTTTAATTTCTTTGACGAATCCACCGCCGTTTCGTGTTCTACGTTAAAATCCAACATATCTTTTGCCATTTTAACATCATCCTCCTGAAAAATTATTTTTTAGAATTTATATTTTGATTTCTGTTTTTATTCTTTTCTGTATTCTATAATATTTTTCAAAGAAAATCAAGACATTTTATGTATAATGATAGACAAAATCTGCTATTTTTTAAAATTATAAAAATTATCATATAAATAACTATCCGCAGAATTCATGCCGTTTGTTCGGTTGTCCGTGGGCGGTCGGGGACGCCCGCCCCTACGGGATTGGTGGTATACATAACGTTTGGTTGTAGGGGGTGGCGTCCTCGACACCCCGTGAGATGTTTATCAAATCGTGCGGTTATCCGCATAATTCGCGGCATATGCCATCGGTTTTGCAATCATCTTTTTCGGTTATAAAAGAACATACCGATTCCCGCTCCGCAAATCAGACAATAGCCGATAACACTCAAAAAATCGGGAATCTGACCGAAAATCAAAAATCCGAACAGCGCGGCAAAAAGAACCTGGGTATAATCGTAAACCGAAATTTCTTTCGCCGGCGCACACACATACGCCTTTGTTATGCCGAACTGACCGACCGACGCACTTATCCCCGCACAGATAAGAAAGATTAGCGATTTCAGCGAAAACGGCTCAAAATCGGCAAGCATAAACGGAATGCACACAAGGCTCGAAAACGCCGAAAAGAAAAATATAATTCTAAAGCTGTTTTCGCCCTTTCCGCCGAGATACCTCACAAATGTATATGCCAGACCTGCGCCCATTCCGCCAGCTGCGCCGATAATCGCCGGGAACACCGCATAACCGCCGAGTGACGGCTTTATTATGAACGCGCTTCCGACAAACGCGGCAAAAACACTGAGAACCTGAACCGCCGTCGGTATTTCGCTGAGCAAAAATATCGAAAAAACAATGGCAAAAAACGGCGACAGCTTATTCAGCATATTTGCATCAGCAAGAACAAGTTTGTCTATCGCATAAAAGTTACATAAAAGACCAACCGTGCCGAAAAACGAGCGTCCCAAAAGCGCCGGCACATTCTTTTTATCGGGAACAAACCCGATTTTGCGTTTGAGCATAATCCCCGTCACGAATATAAGTGCAACAACATTCCGAAAGAACGCCTTTTGAAATACGGGCAGGTCGCCTGCGAGATGCACAAAGACCGACATCATCGAAAAGCCGAACGCCGCCGTTATCACATATAAAATCCCTTTTGTTTTTGAGTTCATATACCGTCATTTCCTTAAAAATAAAATTCATTTTATTTATTATACACCTATACGACAACACAGTCAAGTGCGGCGGGATAATCAAACCCGGTTTTGAATTAATAAACAAATTATGAATGAAACGTATATTTGTAGGGGCGACCCTGTGTGGTCGCCCGAGCATACGAGCAAATACCGTAAATTTATACAAATAACCGCATAATTTGTTCACTCATTCAAAAGCCGTACCCGTTCAAGCAATGCGCAAAATGCGCAATTTTTTTAGCAAATTTACCATAATTCACGGTTTTATCAGTAAATTCTTTTTCTTGCAATTGCGTTAAAAGTATGTTAATATATAGAATGAAATATTTTGGACATAATTAAAATTGACAAAATTTATTCAGATTTTAAATCGGGAGGACTCCTTATATGGACATCTTTTCACTACTTACACTAATCGGCGGACTTGCCTTATTCCTGTACGGAATGGAGCTTATGGGCGACGGCTTGAAAAAACTCGCCGGCGGACAGCTCGAGGCATTTTTGGCAAGGTTGACATCCAATCGTTTTAAGGGGTTCATCCTCGGTCTTATAGTCACATCTATAATACAATCATCTTCCGCCACCACGGTTATGCTTGTCGGATTTGTAAATTCGGGTCTTATGAAACTCAGCCAGACAATAAGCATTATCCTCGGCGCAAATATCGGAACGACTGTCACGGCGTGGCTGTTGAGTCTTAGCGGTATCACGGGCGACAGCATTATTTTAAGGCTTGTCAAACCCGAATCGTTTTCGCCCGTCCTTGCGGTTATCGGAATCATTATGATTATGATGAACAGCTCGGATAAAAAGAAGAACATCGGTTCAATCTTAATCGGTTTTGCCATTTTGATGTTCGGAATGGACACAATGAGCGACTCGATGGAGGGATTGAAAGACAGCGAATCGTTCTCAAAAATGCTTATAATGTTCCAGAACCCGGTTATGGGTATATTGGTCGGCACGATTTTTACCGCAATAATTCAATCCTCATCGGCGTCTGTCGGAATTCTTCAAGCATTGTCGCTCACGGGCGCTATTCCGTATTCAACGGCGATACCGATTATTCTCGGTCAGAATATAGGAACAACAATCACCCCTGTTTTATCATCGCTCGGCGGAAACGTCCAGGCAAAGCGTGTTGCCGCATCGTGCGTATATGTCAAAATGATTGGCGTTGTCATTGTTGCAACCGTATTTTATATACTCAACGGCATATTTGATTTTCCGATTATGCACGAAAACGTAAACATACTCACAATCGCAATCATTCACACTCTGTTTAACATTATTTCGACAATTATCCTTATGCCGTTCACAAAGGCAATAGAAAAGCTGGCGAAAAAGACAATCCACGGCGAAAAAGAGGAAAGAACCATATTCTCAACTCTCGATGACAGATTTTTGTCCATGCCGTCATTCGCGGTTGAAAAGTGCCGCGACGTTGTATTCGAAATGGCAGAAATAACAAAGCAATCCGTTTTGGATGCGAACGGTCTCTTGCACACATATGACAAGAACAAGGCGAAACAGCTTTCGGAAACAGAGGGCGAGATTGATAAGTATGAGGATAAAACAAGCGCATACCTCGTCAAAATTTCGGCGCGCGAGCTTGGCGCAAAAGACAGCGTTGAGGTTACTCGGCTTTTGCACGCGGTCGGCGACATAGAGCGTATATCCGACCACTCGGTCAATATTATGAAAGCGGCAAAAGAAATTCACGAAAAGAATATCAAGTTCACGGATGATGCCCTGCACGACCTTAAAGTAATAGGCAGCGCGGTTGAGGAAATAACATTGCTCACCGCCAATGCTCTTATAAATGACAATATCGAGAACGCAAAAAAGGTTGAACCTCTTGACCAGCTTATCGACAAGCTAAAGCATAAGATAAGAAATAACCATATAAAACGTCTGCGTGACGGCGACTGTACCGTTGAAATGGGCTTTATACTGTCCGACCTTCTCACAACATATGAAAGAATCGCGGGACACTGTTCAAACATCGCGGTCAGCATTCTCGACCCTGACAACGAATCTCTCGAAACCCACGATTATTTAAGCCATTTAAAACACGACGGCGAAAATTATTTCTTTGAACAATACGAAAACTACAAAAAGAAATACAGAATAAATTAAGAAACAAAAAGCGTTATTGCTTTTGAACTTATTAAAGGGCGACCGTTTTCGGCCGCCCTTTAATATTATCCTTTTATTCTTTTCCGTTCCAGCAATATGTACAAAGCTTGCACGGCTCTATACCTATCGCGTCAATCGTGCCTTGCAGAGACTGGAATTCAAGCGAAGCGAAATTCAGCTTGTCACATATTACCTTGCGCAAAGCCTTTCCTCTCTCGGTCGAGCTGTCACAATATTCCTCTATATGCTCAAACCCATCTTCGCCTTCGAGTTCCATTATCATACGCCGTCCGATAAGCTCCATTTCATCGGTTGCGCGCGAGAAATTCAGATACTTACAGCTGTACATTATCGGCGGACAAGCCGAACGCATATGCACGGATTTTGCACCGTTGTCATATAAAAAGTCAACCGTTTCTTTAAGCTGGGTTCCTCTTACAATCGAATCGTCAACAAACAAAAGGTCTTTGTCCTTTATCAGCTCGTGCACGGGAATCTGTTTCATACGTGCAATCTTGTTGCGTTCCGGTTGAACAGCCGGCATAAAGCTTCTCGACCATGTAGGGGTATACTTGATAAACGGACGCGCAAAAGGTATTCCGCTCTCGTTGGCATATCCGATTGCGTGCGGGGTTCCCGAATCGGGTACCCCGCCGATATAATCGATGTGACCGCAATCCAAACACTCTTTGTCGTGCTGTGCCATAATTGCGCCGTTGCGATAACGCATCGCTTCGACATTAACACCCTCGTATGATGATGTCGGATAGCCGTAATACGTCCATAAGAACGAACAAATCCGCATTTTCTCTCCCGGCGGCGCAAGCTGTGTCACTCCGTCCGCCGTAACCTTGACGATTTCCGCCGGGCCGAGCTCATACGCCCAATCATAACCGAGCTTTTCCATCGCATATGACTCAAACGAAACACAGTGTCCGCCATCGTTCTTCCCGACAATGATAGGAAGCCGTCCGAGCCTGTCTCTCGCGGTGATAATCTCACCGCTGTTTGTGAGAATCAATATCGACGCCGTTCCATCAATCGACTCTTGCACAAAGCGTATGCCCTCAACGAAATCACTCTTTCGGCTTATCAATGCCGCCACAAGGTCGGTCGAATTTATCGCGCCGCCGCTCATTGCGTCAAAATGCCCTGTACCGTCCGAAAGGTATTCGGATATAAGCTCTTCCGCATTATTGATTATTCCTATCACACAAATGGCATATACGCCGAACCGCGAACGGATAATCAAGGGCTGTGGGTCATAGTCGCTTATACAGCCTATCGCGGCACTTCCGCGCATTTCGCTGAATACATTTTCGAACTTTGTCCTAAACGGAGAATTCTCTATATTATGTATCTCTCTTTGTAACCCCGTTTCGGCGTCATATGCCGCCAATCCTCCTCTTCTTGTTCCGAGATGCGAATGATAATCCGTACCAAAAAAAACATCGGTCAATGCGTCACCGTGTGACACCGCTCCGAAAAAACCGCCCATATTGACTTCACTGCCTTTCATAAAAATTAATCTTTTTCGGCTGTATCAAACAAGAACGGGACTCGCACTCGTCTGCACAAGTCCCGAAAAACAACCGTTTGGTATACTCTTATTATACAATATCCGCGCTGTGTTTGTCAAACATTTTATCGGTATACGGCGAAATTTATACATTTTTCCGTTTTTAAGTATCATTCTCGCGGATTATCTGCAAAAAATGCTTACATACCGTATCGTTCTCAGGTCTATAATCGTCCTGTTTCCGCTGCGTACATTCTGAATCGCGATAAAATCCGCTCCAACATCGGTCAAGATTCCACACTTTTCTATTCTCACTCTCTCGCACGTCCACAAATCCAGGCAAATATACTTTCCGAGATAGTTGTTCAGATACATCGGCATCGTTTGGTTCAAGCCGCCGTCCTCTGCGCGCGGAACGGACAAAAAGTTAAACTTTCCGCTCATATTATGCGCAATAACGCTCTCGCGCCGACCATCCGCAAGACTCAAATCGTCCGTTTTTTCGGTTTCTCTGAGCTGACGGCGGTATGTACTCATCTGGCTCACCGCGCCGCCCTCTCCGTTGCCATAGTTCCTTTGTTCAAGTGTTTCCGTGCCGCAGTCATATTCCGTATCGGTTTCGCCGTACACTTTTACCGCCACGCCGCTGTCTTTTAAATATCCGCACGCCGTTCCGGGCGGAAACACAACTTCGTCATTGTCATCGGTATCCTCGGTTTTAAGCCGTTCGCTGTTTTCCGCCGCCTTTTGGTTGGCGCGGCACAGCTTTTCGGATTTTTGCGCCGATGTGCCTCCGTTGTTCGGCGTATTACCGCCGCCCCGATTCGCCGTCTGTCTGTTGCAATAATGTTTCAATCATATCACCTCTCTGTCCGCTTTTGTTTATCGCGCAGAGCCGCGGACAAGCTCGGCACGCGGCATACAGCCGTTATACTTTTATAATATTCAAGTATATGCCGAGGCGTACCGATATATTTATGATTTGGGTGATATATTTAAAAACGGCGGTGCAATCCGCACCGCCGAAATATGTTTTATTTGTATAAAGGTCCGTATGCCGCACACGCGCTGTAATCAGCCGCGGTCGAATCACACGCCTTGCCGAATCCGCTCCAGCTTTGAGGTCTGTAGATTTTGTCCTCGGAAACGTTGTGGAGAGATACGGGGATTCTCAGCATTGATGCAAGAGTGATAACATCCGCACCGATGTGTCCGTGAACCGTTACGCCGTGGTTCGCGCCCCAGTTAGCCATAACCGAATAAACATCGGTGAATGCACCCTTACCCGTGAGAGTCGGTGCAAACCATGTTGTCGGCCATGTCGGGTCTGTTCTCTTATCGAGTGCATTGTGAACATCATCGGGCAGCGTTACGGTATAACCCTCCGCTATCTGAATTGTCGGGCCTACGCCGTCAATCAGGTTCACTCTTATCATAGTTATCGGCATTTCTGCCTGTGTCTTAAAGTGTGACGAAAAACCGCCGCCGCGGAAGTATTCATAATCGGCGCGGCACCAATCGGTCGCGTCAAGGCAAGCCTTAATGTCATCGTCCGTCATCTTCCACCACTGTTTAACAGTGCCGTTGCCGTTCTCGTCCTTTGCCGCACCCGTACAATCGAGAGCCGTTGCACCCGAGTTGATAAGATGCATAATTCCGTTTGCCGCCTTGCCGGTCAGCTCTTTTCCCGTTACGCGTTTAACCGCATCGGGTGACCAGTATGTACGAACATCGTGGAAGCACGGAGCCTTACCCGTAAGCAAGGTTGCGAACAGCATCGAAATACCGTTTAATGTATCATTCTCGGTCGCGAAAGCAAACGGAGCTTTCTTTCCGTTCCAGTCAAACGAGGACGCCATAATTGCCTCGGTAAAGTCACCGTTGGGCAGCCAGTCCGTCCACATCCTCTGACCCTGAAAGCCGCCGACAATTCCGTTTCTGCCGAGGGATTCCTCGTGCCAACCCATTTCCGAAAGTTTCGGATTTCCGAAAAGAATATCTTTGACTATAATGGTGAATTTAGCAATAAATTCCCAGTCCTTATCCGCAGGAACAACCTTTGAACGCGTGATAATCTCGGGCAGGTTTTTACCTACGTTCTTATCGAACCCTTCTCTGCAGTTCGCTTTTATCCATGAAAGAGCCTTTTCGTATTCATCCTTGTCATATATTTCGAGCGTAACACGTCTTAAAACCTCGGTCAGGTCAACCCATTCGGCACGCAAACCGAGATATTTTTGCATAAAGTCCGCGTCACAGAACGACCCGGCAATACCCATCGCAACACCGCCTATGTTGACATACGACTTGTTCTTCATCTGACCTGCCGCAAGCGCCGCTTTTGCAAAACGTATAATCTTTTCCGCAACATCCTCGGGGATTTCGTTATCCGCCGCGTCCTGTACATCGTGACCGTATATTGAAAATGCGGGCAGACCCCTCTGTGCGTGAGCCGCCATTGCCGCCGCAAGATATACCGCGCCCGGTCTCTCCGTTCCGTTAAAGCCCCATACCGCCTTGATTGTCTTGGGGTCGAGGTCCATAGTTTCGCTTCCATAGCACCAACACGGCGTAACCGAAAGCGTTGCCGCTACGTTCTCGGTTGCGAACTGTTCGGCAACCTTTGCCGCCTCTGCGCCGCCGCCGATTGTTGTGCAGCCTATCACACATTCCGCCGGTGTTCCGTCCTGATAGAACACGTTTTCCGAAATCAGCTTTGCCGCCGCCTTTGCCATATTCATTGTTTTTTCTTCGAGGCTTTCTCTAACGCCGCCCCATCGTCCGTCAATTACCGGTCTTATACCGATTTTTGCTCTTAACATTTTCATGTCCTCCTATGTTATTAAATTTTTTAATCCGTCACAACGCCTTTTTTAAGCAAGATATTTGCATAAAGCGCTTCTTCACCGGTCGATATTACCGCGTATGCCGACTTGGCACGTTCATAAAACGCGAACCTTTCGATGCCGCCGAATTCCGCATCGGTATATTTTTTCGCAATATCTCTGTACTCGTCCCATATCGGCGTTTCGACATTATCGCCCGGAACTTTTTCCATAAGATACAGCGGTTTTTCGTATGTATCGAGCGGAAGAAGCTTCAGCACCGCGTCAAAGACCTCTGCCGCACCGCTGCCGCTCATATATACAACTCTTTGTCCGACGGACGCCGCCGGGAAGTTTCCATCAGCAATAACAAGTTCGTCGCCGTGACCCATCTCACATAAAATTTTAAGCAGCTCGGGCGGAATTATCTTAGGTATGTTTTTTAACATTTCGATTTTCACCTCCGTTTAATAAAATTTCGAAAATTTTGGCATACCTGTTGATTTTACAAAATTTATGATATATAATAATGTATTATGAGTATAACATTTATTACTCGACAATACAATTCACTTTTGAATTTAAAATATGGAGTTTTTGGTATGAATATAAAAAAGTCGGGATATACCCAAAAAATTTTCGAACAATATAAAACAAGCATAACCGACAGCGGTTTCGCCATAGCCGACAGCGAATGGAATTCAAACTTTGTTTGTTCGCCGTTTTCGCGGCTGTATTATGTCAGCGGCGGCAGCGCCGAAATCCGCATAAAGGACAGAGTTGTCACCCTCACCCCCGGGAAGGCTTATCTTATCCCTCTCGGAACGAAATACAGCTGTTATTGCGACAGCACTATGGAACATCTGTACTTTCATATAAACATAGACGCACCGAACGGCTATGACCTGCTGAGAGGTGCGGAATGCGTAAGCTGTGATATTCCGATTGAAAAAATACTGTACCTGAAAAATCTGTATTTCAGCCGCAGTTTTAATGACCAGATGAATTTAAAATATGAACTTTATCACTCGATACAGCTCCTACTTGCGGCACAGCCGTCGGATACGGAATTCGAGTTCACGCTCTCACCCGACATAATCAAAACGATTGAGTATATCCGAAACAACCTGTCGATTCAGCTGACAACGGCGGACATTGCCGACAGCCTGTTTCTGTCAAAGAACACGCTTGCCAAGCAATTCCGCCGCGAGGTCGGCTTGCCGATAGGCAAGTATATAGACAAGCTTATATTTTTTGAGGCCGAAAAGATGCTGACAAAAACCAATGTATCGTTAAAAGAAATCAGCGATTCGCTCGGCTTTTGCGACCAGTTCTATTTTTCGCGCCGATTTCAACAGCTTTTCGAAGAGTCGCCGTTGGCATACCGCAAACGCACCAAAAATTCTGCCACATAAATCAAGAGAAAAACATTTGTTAACCACAGCTGCTAATTTCTAAATTATGAGGTGATAGTTTTTGTTATCTTTCGAATTTTTGCAGGGGTTTCCCTTTGTTCCAACGGATTCTGTACATAAGACCGCGCATACCCTCATCGACCGCCGATGCTATATAATACCCGTATAATCCAAAACCGAGTTTAATGCAAAATATCCAGCACAACAAAACATTTATCAAAAAACACGATGAAATAGACACAATTGATGTATATACCGTATCCTCTGCACTGCAAAGCGCATTTTCGCCAACATGCGTCATTCCTCGAAAGATTTGCACCGGCACACTTGCAAGAAAAAGATAATGCGAAAAGCCTATGATATTTGCATTATCGGTAAATATCATCATAATCTTGTTTGAAAACACAAACACCGCAATCGAAAGCACAGCGTTGATTATGGGAATACAGCGAATATTTTGAGCAAAAAGACTTTTTGCCTTGCTGCAATTTCCTGCACCGTACAAACGCCCCATCATAATGCCGCCCGCCTGTGCCATAGCATAACCGAATTTATACGTATAATTTGAGATATTTGTAACGAATACGCTTGTATTCACCATTTCCGTTCCGAGCGTGGCAACCATAGCCGTAACAAGCATAGTTGATATGTTGTATGCCAAAATACTGAAACCGCCCGGTATGCCAATCTTGAAAATTTTTACGGCAATTTCAGTTTTGAAAGAACCGCCTCTTTTTATACATTTACTTCCGTAAAGCGTTCCAAGCGAATAGCAAACACCTGCAAGCTGTCCTATTACCGCGGCAACAGACACACCAATTATTTTATTATCGCTGAAAATAATATTTTTTACAACCATAACCGACAAGAGTGCATTCACCGCATTTACAATAATTCCCGACACCAATGTGGATTCCGCTCTTCCGTGAGCGCGCAAAACTGCCGTCAGATACACAATAAGCGCGTCCAAAACAAGAAAGACCGAGCGGATTTTAAAATATATAACGGCATAATCGAGAACCGTTCCGCTTATATTCATTAATTCCATAAACGGCATTGCAAAGGCAACACATATTACGCTTATTACCGCAGAAGCCGCAAACAGGCATCGCATACCCGATACATATGCATTGCTTACCGTATCCGTCTCTCCCAAGCCGAGCGCAATGCATAATATAATTAAAATCCCGGTTGCCGGCATCGTAAGTATGGCTGTCGGAATAAATAAAACCGAGCTCGCTACGTTTATCGCTGTAACCGCATCTCCGGAAACTTGCATTAAGGCAACCGTGTTCACCGTGCTCAAAAGCAATGTAAATATCTGTTGAAAAAAAATCGGCACCGCAAGTGCGAATATATTCAATTTTCCGCTTGCGTCACTGAGACTCATCAGCGATGCGTCATAGAATTTTTTCATATATTTTCACTCCCGTATTTTCGCGCCCTGAATACCGATTCCGCGTAATCGCTCGGTGCAACTCCCTCAATTTTTTTGAATATTCTGCTGAAATAATATACATTGCCGAATCCCACAAAATCCGCAATCTCGCTCATATTCATATCCGTTGCGGCAATTCTGAACTTTGCCTCGTTTATACGCACGCGATTTCTGTATTTTATGATACTGCATCCCATTATTTTCTTAAAAATCCTGTTCACATAATCTACGTTCAGCTTTATATAACTTTCGACATCATTACAAGATTCTATTGTTGCATAGTTCTTATCAATATATTCGGCAACCTTACGAACAGTATGATATGCTTTTTCACTCTTTCCGAATAATTCAATTTCTTGAAGCTCAAAAAGCAAATTTGTCACCGTGTATGAAACGGCAAGTCTGTTTTTGGGGTATCTGCTCTCCGATGTGAAACGAATTTCTCTTAATATCGCCAAAATGTGTTCAAAACGACCTTTGGATGACATATTGTATTTTTGCTTTATGTATACATTACAAAAATCATACATATCCGTACTGTACACATTGGTTTTGAGATATTCGGCAGTGTTTTTTTCAATCATTTTTTTGTATTCTTCACTGCTCGTTTCGAGCGTGTTAACCGAATCGGAATCAAAATGAATATAATAATACTCACAGTATGTACTCTCCGATGCACTGTGTACGTCTCCTTTATCAAAGAAAAACACATCGCCCGGCATCAAGATAAGTTCTTCGCCGTTTTGTACAAGATGTAATTCACCATCGGTAATAACGTAAATTATATATTCCGTTACGGTACGGCTCACATGCAGCCGCGGCGGAATAAGAGTTTCCTTGCCAAACGTTCTTATTTTCAAAACCCTATTCAAGTTTATATCAAAAAGTTTCATTGTCATTCCCCGTCTCATTTTTTCGAACCTGGTTCATAATTACCATATAATAATATAACAAAGCTTTTAAAAACGCAATACATTTTACAGACATTCTTTACACAAAACCGACTTTATTCAAAAAATCGCAAATCAAGGCGCGTACAATGACTAAAGCACCCCCTATACCGTCCGCCCGTCAACCATTGCAAACGCACTAAAAATTCCGCCGAATAAAAAAAAGAAAGCCGCATCAGCAACTTTCCGTTATTTCAAACAATATTCTCTTTGATGCGACATCATCCGCCGCATACGCCGCGGCTCTGAGCCTTTCGAGCCTTTCGGCAAACTCAGGTATGTTTATTTCATCTTCCGCCGCGGTGTATACTCCGTCCGCCGCGGTTTTATGCGCCGTTTCAAAATCAACGGCGTTGCTCTCATAAAGTCTCTCTCCCGGGCGTATGCCCGTTTCGATAATCTTTATGTCCTTGTTCGGAACAAGACCGCTTTCGGCTATCATCTTTTCGGCAAGCCGCATAATATTTATCGGCTCGCCCATATCGAGAGCGAATATCTCACCGCCGTCCGATATTGATCCTGCCGCAAGCAAAAGTCCGACCGCATTGTCAACCGACATAAAATACCGCATACAGCGCCTGTCGGTTACGGTTATCGGTCCGCCGTTTTTTATCTGTTTTTTGAATATGGGAACAACCGAACCGTCCGAACCCTCGACATTGCCGAACCTGACCGCCGATACCGCAGTATCGCCAAGTCCGTTCATTACCCTTCCGAGAATCTCGCACACACGTTTTGTCGCACCCATAACTCCGACGGGATTTACCGCCTTGTCGGTCGATATAATCACCGCTTTTTGCGCATTATACGCAAGTGCGTATTTCAAGACGTTTTCCGTCCCGAATATATTATTCACCACCGCCTCGGACGGATTTTCCTCCATAAGCGAAACGTGCTTGTGTGCTGCGGCGTGATAAACAATATCGGGTCTGCGCTTTTCAAAAAGACGGCTTGTCATAGTTTCGCTGCAAACCGACAGTATCTCGGGAACGACAAAATCACAGCCACAGTCCGAAAGGGCGCGGTATGTCATATACACATTGTTTTCGCAAACATCGGCAATAACAATCCGCCTCGGCTTATACTTTGCCGCGGCGCGGCAAAGGGCGCGGCCTACCGTTCCGCCGCCGCCCGTAACAAGCACTGTCTTTCCGCCGATAAATTCTTTTGTTTTATCGATTATATTCGCGCCGATTTGTCGTCCGTTCATTATTTAATACTTACCTTTCACCACAAGTGTCTTCCAAATGCCGCAAGCGCCGCAGCTCAAAAGGCTGCGACGCAAATTCCGCGTTTCGGTTTATCCGTACACCGACCGCGTAATTTCAAGCATCCGATTTCGAAACATATCCTGTCTCAAACCGATTAATCTTTATATCCGTTCGGATTCTTTGTCTGCCAGTTCCACGTATCGCGACACATATCATCAAGAGTATGCGTTGCCACAAATCCAAGTTCATTCTTTGCCAAAGTCGGGTCGGCATAGCACGCCGCAATATCACCGGGGCGGCGCGGTGCAATCTTATATTTTATCTCCTTGCCGCAAGCCTTTGAAAATGCCTTAACCATATCGAAAACGCTGTAGCCCGTACCCGTACCGAGGTTATAAACCAAAACGCCTTTTTCGTCTTTAATCTTTTCAAGAGCCTTAATATGACCTATTGCGAGGTCGGTTACATGGATATAGTCACGAACGCCCGTACCGTCTTTCGTGTCATAATCGTCACCGAATACCGAAAGACATTCGAGCTTGCCTATCGCAACCTGTGAGATATACGGAATAAGGTTGTTCGGAATACCGTTCGGGTCCTCGCCGATAAGACCGCTTTCGTGTGCGCCGACCGGGTTAAAGTATCTCAAAAGGACAACGCCCCATTCGGGGTCAGACTTGCTCAAATCCTTTAATATGTACTCTATATCCAGCTTTGTCTGTCCGTAAGGATTGGTGCATGAAAGCGGAAAATCCTCTTTAATGGGAACGGTATGGGGGTCGCCGTAAACCGTTGCCGATGAGCTGAATACAATCTTTTTAACATTATGCTTATCCATAATATCCAAAAGGTTCAGCGTACCCGTAATATTATTGTGATAATAA
This sequence comes from uncultured Eubacteriales bacterium, assembly GCA_900545865.1. Classification (GTDB taxonomy): domain Bacteria; phylum Bacillota; class Clostridia; order Monoglobales; family Monoglobaceae; genus UMGS1820. The sequence goes on along the minus strand of URAN01000011.1, from coordinate 26,946 downwards.
CGCAGGGGCATCCTTACCGATTCGCCGACCGCTTTAAGTCCGGCAAAGTGTATAACCGCGTCAAAATCATTTTCTTCAAAAACTTTTTCGGTTGCGGCATAGTCCAAAAGGTCAACCTCATAGAACTTAAAATCCTTGCCGCAAATCTTTTTAACCCTGTTCATCGACTCCACGCAGCTGTTGTCAAGGTTGTCGAGAACAGCAATTTCATAGCCGTTATTCAAAAGCTCGACACAGGTATGGCTTCCTATATATCCTGCACCGCCTGTAACCAATATTTTCATAATAGAATCCTCTCCTTTTCCGAACTCGGATGTATATTTATTCTAAGGATATTTGAATCCATAACATATATTACCACACACGGACGGATTTGTCAATCGCGCCGAATATTATATTTTTGATATAGAATGGTATATTTTAAACATATTCAAAATTTAAATCGGAGCAACGCTTCTGCTTTGCTTGCAAAGAGCAGAGCTTGCGACAGATTGCAATAGTCGCAGGGAGCATTGGCTCCTCAGGGATTTCAGCGGGAGATTATGACTCCCACTGAAATCCCTGAACGGAACCCGCCGCCTATGAGGCGGGGGGGGGACATCTGCGGCAACGTTATAAAACTTTCCTTGCCCGAGATACACAAAAAATTCAAAATTTAACACTTGTTTTTTAATATCCGTTATGTTATAATTAGAAAGTTAAGTATTTTGCAAACACACATTTTCCTGAACAATTTAGGAGGAATGATATATGAAAGAATACAGAGCGGGAATAGACGTTGGCTCGACCACTGTCAAACTCGTGATTTTAGATGAAAACAACAATATAATATTCGGTGAATACCGTCGTCATTGCTCGCATACCCAAGGAACTCTTGCCGAGCTTTTGACAGAGGCACGCGAAAAACTCGGTAACTGCCGCCTTTATGTCGGCATAACGGGTTCGGGTTCGATAAACCTCGGCAAGGCTCTCGGCATAGGCTTTGTTCAAGAGGTTGTTGCGGTCGCAACAGCTCTGACAAGCGTTGCACCTCAAACCGATGTCGCAATAGAACTCGGCGGTGAGGACGCCAAAATCATATACTTTGACGGTGGCCTTGACGAGCGTATGAACGGTGTTTGCGCCGGCGGAACGGGTTCGTTCATCGACCAGATGGCGGCGCTCTTACAGACAGACGCAACCGGTTTGAATGCCGAGGCGAAAAAATACAAAGAAATATATCCGATTGCGGCGCGCTGCGGCGTTTTTGCCAAAACGGACATTCAGCCGCTGATTAACGAAGGCGCGACAAAACCCGACCTTGCCGCGTCAATTTTTCAAGCGGTGGTAAACCAAACAATCTCGGGGCTTGCCTGCGGCAAGCCGATACGCGGCTGTGTCGCGTTTCTCGGCGGGCCGCTGCACTTTTTGACCGAGCTTAAAGCGGCATTTATCCGCACTCTGAAACTCACACCCGAAAACATTGTTGACCCCGAAAATTCACATCTTTTCGCGGCCATGGGCGCGGCTCTCGAAATCGAAAACTCCGATGAAACGTCCGAGCCTGTTGAGCTTGATGTCTTGGCGAACAAGTTAAAGAGCGGCGTAAAGATGGGTTTTGAAATAAAGCGCCTCGAACCGCTTTTTGAAAACCAACACGCATATGATGAATTTAACGACCGTCACAGTGCGGCGGTCATTAAAAAACAAGACTTGTCCGCATACTCGGGCGATTGCTTTTTGGGTATTGACGCAGGTTCGACAACAACCAAAATGGCATTAATCGGAAGTAACGGACAGCTTTTATACTCATTCTATTCGGGCAATATGGGCAACCCAATCAAAACCGCCGTTTCGGCAATGAACGAGCTTAGAACAAAGCTGCCCTCGTCCGCTCATATCGTCCGTTCATGTTCAACCGGCTATGGCGAAGCCCTGCTTAAATCCGCATTCAATCTTGACGAGGGCGAGGTCGAAACCATTGCCCACTGTACCGCCGCGTCTTTTTTTGACCCACAGGTTGACTGTGTTCTCGACATCGGCGGACAGGATATGAAATGTATCAAACTGCGCAACAATTCGGTTGACAACGTGCTTTTAAACGAGGCTTGTTCATCGGGCTGCGGCTCGTTTATCGAGAATTTTGCAACGTCACTCGGCTATACGGCGGCGGAGTTCGCTCAAGAGGCACTCTTTGCGCTAAACCCCGTTGACCTTGGAACGCGCTGTACCGTCTTTATGAACTCAAACGTTAAACAAGCACAAAAAGAGGGCGCGTCCGTTGCCGATATTTCAGCCGGACTTGCATATTCGGTAATAAAAAATGCGCTTTATAAAGTTATAAAACTCGCCGATGCAAAAGACCTCGGCAAACACATCGTTGTTCAGGGCGGAACTTTTTATAACAAAGCCGTTTTGCGCGCTTTTGAAAAAATATCGGGCGTAAATGCGATATGCCCCGATATTTCGGGAATAATGGGCGCATTCGGCGCGGCGCTTATCGCCAAAAATTCGTATAACGGACAGAAAACGTCAATGCTGTCATTCGAGGATATAACCGCTCTTACTTACACAACGTCAACGGTGCGCTGCGGAAAGTGTATAAACAACTGTATGCTGACCGTAAACAAATTCCCCGGCGGCAGGCGCCACATCACGGGCAACCGCTGTGAGCGCGGTCTCGGCGGCAGCGGAACAAAGCGCGCGCCGAATATGTTTGAGTATAAACTAAAGCGGATTTTTGAATGTGAACCTCTTGACGAAAAAACCGCATCGCGAGGTGTGATAGGTATTCCGAGAGTCCTCAATATGTACGAAAACTATCCGTTTTGGGCGGAATTTTTTAAGCAGCTCGGCTTCTCGGTCAAGCTTTCGCCTCTGTCCGACAGAAAGATTTATGAACTCGGAATGGAATCGATTCCGTCTGAGTCGGAATGCTATCCCGCAAAGCTTTCGCACGGACACGTGCAATGGCTTATAAACAACGGAATAAAAACAATTTTCCACCCTTGCGTGTTCTATGAACATCAGGAAACCCCCGATGCGCAAAATCATTATAACTGTCCGATTGTGGTATCATACCCCGAGAACCTCAAAAACAATGTCGAGGGCGTGGCGGACGGCAATGTAAATTATATAAGACCGTTTATCGCCTTTACAAACGAAAAAATTGCCGCCGACAGACTTGTCGATGTATGCGCCGAGGAATGGAACATTCCCGAAAAAGAAGTACGCAGGGCTGTTTCTGCCGCTTGGAAGGCACAGCACAACGCAAAAGCGGATATTCGCAAAGAGGGCACACGGATTTTGAAACAAATGGAATCAGAAGGAAAGTGTGGCATCGCATTGGTCGGCAGACCGTATCACCTCGACCCCGAAATAAACCACGGCATACCCGAGATGATTGCGTCTTATGGACTGACCGTGTTCACCGAGGACAGCCTTCCCGTTGATTTTAACCCACAGCGCCCCGTAAGGGTCAATGACCAGTGGGTATATCATTCAAGGCTTTATACCGCTGCCGAATTCATTCGCGAGCGCAATGATATAGAGCTTATTCAGCTGAACTCGTTCGGATGCGGTCTTGACGCCGTTACCTGTGACCAGGTATGCGAAATACTCGAGAACAGCAACAAATTATATACCGTACTTAAAATTGATGAGGTTAACAACCTCGGTGCGGCAAGAATCAGAATCCGCAGCCTTCTTGCGGCGATGAAAATGCGCAGAGAGCGCAAAATTTTTGCCAAACCCACAGCGGTCGAATATAAACGAACCGAGTTTACCAAACAGATGTTCAAAGACGGTTATACCATACTTGCGCCGCAGATGAGTCCGATACACTTTAATCTTGTCGAACCTGTCTTTAAGCGTTTCGGATATAATATGGTCGTGCTTGACAATGATAACCGCAGTGCGATAGACACGGGTCTTAAATATGTCAACAACGACGCGTGCTTTCCGTCAATCACCACGATAGGTCAGATTATGGAGGCGGTAACCTCGGGCAAGTACGACACCGACCGTCTCGCCATAATTATGTCTCAGACAGGCGGATGCTGTCGTGCAAGCAACTATGTAAGCTTTATCCGCCGCGCGCTTGATAAGATAGGAATGTCACACATTCCTGTTATCTCGCTCAACGCCAACGGAATGGAAAAAAATTCGGGATTTAAGCTCCCGCCAAAACTCATCTTTGCGGTGGCTCACGCGGTCATATACGGCGATTTGTTTATGCGTTGTCTGTATAAGGTTCGTCCTTACGAAAAGACCCCGGGGTCGGCGAACCTCTTACACAAAAAATGGGAGGATATAGCAATCGATTCACTCGTCAACCCCAAGAGCAAACACAGCTATGCTCAGGTTTGCCGCGGCATCGTTGACGCATTCGATAACTTCCCGATTGACGAGAGTATAATAAAGCCAAAAGTCGGCGTTGTCGGAGAAATCCTCGTTAAGTATATGCCGCTCGCCAACAATCATCTTGTTGATTTGCTCGAATCGGAGGGCGCAGAGGCGGTCGTACCCGATCTTATGGACTTTATGAACTATTGCATATATGACGGCGAATATCAGTATAAGTATTTAGGCAAGGGCTTTATGTCGCACATAACGGCACAGTTTGGATTAAAACTTATCCGCCGCCTGCGCAAGCCTGCGCTTGACGCTTTGGAAAAGAGCAGGCGTTTTGAGCCGCCGATGCCGATAATCGATGTTGCCAAGCTTGCAAAACCGTTTTTGTCGCTCGGCAATCAATACGGCGAGGGTTGGTTCTTAACCGGCGAAATGGCTGAGCTTTTGACAACGGGTACACCGAATATAGTGTGTATTCAGCCGTTCGCGTGTCTGCCGAACCACGTTGTCGGCAAGGGCGTAATCAAGGTTCTTAAATCCGCTTATCCCTATGCAAACATCGTTGCGGTCGATTATGACCCCGGTGCAAGCGAGGTAAACCAGCTAAACCGAATCAAGCTTATGCTCTCGACCGCGAAAAAGAACTGTGAAAAAGCGGCGGCGCAAAATCATAATTCCGCCGTCACACAAACGCACAAACGAGAGAAAATAACCAAATAACAACAAAGCGCGGCGGATACCCGCCGCACTTTTTTATCTCAATTTTTATTACACATTCCGCGTTTAAATCGGAGCAACGCTTCTGCTTTGCTTGCAAAGAGCAGAGCTTGCGACAGATTGCAATAGTCGCAGGGAGCATTGGCTCCTCAGGGTTTCAGTGGGAGATTATGACTCCCACTGAAATTCCGGAATGGAACCCGCCGCCTATGAGGCGGGAGACATCTGCGGCAACGTTATAAAATACAAATCCGAACAAATATATTATACCGCCAACCGCCGAAAAAATCAATAGTAACTTTCCTTTGAGTTTCCCCATTTTTTCAGCACCAATTAAATCCGGTAATTCGACTATTTCCGCGATACCGAATTTCCTCTATTTAGAAAATCCCCACTAAACTTCAATCCCCCAAACGGCTGTGCCGCTTGGGGGATATTTAAGTCCGGAGAGAATTGGCAAAAGTGTATTTAGCTCAATTGTGCCAAAGTGACTTTTAATAATCCACGCCGTCTAAATAATTGTGTTGGAAATCGGAGTTTGCTTTCTCTAAAATCGTCGCACAATCAGCGTCTTTATTCGTCAGAACCTCTTGAATACAGCTGTCCAATATTCCGTAAAGTTCTTGTGCGCAAACAGGCTCTTCGGCTTTAATCTCAGCCGGACAATCCGCAACAAATTCGTTATAAAGGCGAACGTGATTTAAGTTTGAATTTGCGCGTTGATCAATGAGCTGATGTTCAAGCTTTAAGCTCTCGGCGTCTTGTGACCAAACACTCATAGCCTTTATACCGACAAGCATACCGCTTTTCAAATTTGAGTCAAGGGTGTTTATCGTATTGTTTTTAAACTCCTCAGTCGCTTTAAAATTGTTTGTTGTTTCTACCCAGCGTATAGCCGCGTCAATCTGTTCGGCTGTTGCGTCACTTCTTATATTAGAGAGATAACCGCCGAGCAACGTAATATGCTTTTTGGGACCGGCGGGCATCGCCATCATACCGAGCTGATCAGGCGTCATTCCGTAAGAAATTACCTTACGCGGCACATCTCCCGCCGTAATCTGCATAGCCGCGTTACCCGTGGCAAACAATTTTGAATACTCTTCGCCGTCAATCAGCGTATTTGTCGGAAGAACATCATACTTCCACTTTAAGTCTTTGATATACTGCAATGCCGCAGCAGCCTCGGGTGAATTAAATGTCGCCTTCCACTTTCCGTCATCGCCTTTTTTCATAAACTCAACACCGAACGACCACGCAACAGGTGTGAATATCCATCCGCCGTTGTTGTTGGATGTCGGGAAAACAATACCTGCCTTGCCTGTCGCCGCCTTTATCTTTTGTGCAAATTCGGCAACCTCATACCAGTCTTTCGGCTGTTTCGGTGTTCCGTCCGCTTCCATAAGACCTGCTGTTTGGAACATTTCGGTATTGTATGCCAATCCCAAAACATATGTACTGGTCGGGAAAGAATAAATCTTTCCGTTTCTGCTTATTACATCCAAAACTTTCTCGTTGAACATTCCGTCATACCCTCGTTTTTTCAAGCACTCCGTCAAGTCCGCCGCATAATTTGCCTCTATGACCTGAGGCACCTCTGTAAAGTTTGATTGGAAAATAGTCGGAAGCTGTCCTCCTGCCGCTTTTGCATAAAACGACTTTAAGTCAAATGACCAGTTATCCGGTTGAATAACAACATCGGGATTTGCCTTTTCAAACCTTTCTTTTTTGGCATTGGCGTCATCCAATGCTTTTCCCTCTTTTACGGGCCATGCGCCTATTGATATTATTGTCCTTCCTTGGTCATCCGTTGCCGCACTTTTTTTGTTTCCGCAGCCGGCAAGCATTGTAACAGACAATGCCGCCGAAAGTGCTCCTGCCGCGATTTTTGTAAATAAATTCTTTTTCACTAATAATTCCTCCTAATTTCTTTAATTCTAAATTTATATACCTTTAACAGTTTTTCATTTCACTCTTTTAAGCCCCGTTTCGGTTAAACAAATCTATTGATATTCTTAAACCGATTATTATTTTCCTGCCGTTGCCGGGGTCTTTCCGTATTCGAGCTTATTCCACAAGGGTTTGAGGTTGTTCGCATCCCAGATAAAGCATTTCATCAGGTTTGCGTCCGTATCGGTGCTTTCGATTGTGTATTCCACATTGTCGAATCTGCCTGTCGGAACCTCTTTATTCTCAATCTCGCTCGCCGACAAAAGGTCTTTGACCGCATCGGTATTATTATAAATACCCGACATCATCAGCACATTTTTGGGGCTGCCGGTATTATAACCTTTTGCAACAATTTTAAGGCCGTTGAACGTCTTATATTTGTCACCGTCAAGTTTGTCGGCCGTAACCGGAACCCATATTCCTTCACAGCTGTAATTATTGAAAGTTCTTCCGTCTATGTGCTCATATAATCTGAAATCCTCTATCACGAGTTTATCCTCCGCCTGCACAACGCCGAATGTTGCCGATGCGGTATCCGGCGCAGTAAGGTTTGTCGAACCCATATTGGCCTTATTGCTGATGCAAAGTGTAACATTTTTATTCATATCACACTCGGTCAGCTTAACCGTTGCCGACTTTTTGTCCCCGCTCATCGTTACGGTATACCGAGGTGCAGCGCCGTTTTCATCCTGAGGATAATAAAGTGTAATAGCGTCACTATTATTGAGCGGTGCTGAAAATTCAACGTTTATGTCCGATATTACATCACCGACTTTATACACTTTATCCGCAAGGTCAATTTGTTCGCCTTTTTCATCAGCCGTGGTAATCGAGGTAACAGCCGCCTTTGACGCTGTTTCGGTTTCGGTAACTTTTATATTATCTACTGAAATTCCTTTACCGCTCTCGCCCGGAATGAGAAACGCCAATCCGATTGTATCATATTTGTACATTCTCGCCTTACCCGATTCATACCAGCTGTATTTGAGCCATTGCTTTCCCGATGTTTTTGTTTCACCGTCACAGGTTACGGAAAGGACAAGCGTCATTTCTTCATTGCTCGCCGGTACAAATTCAAGCTTAATATGCTGCCACTTATTTGTGTTATAAGTGATATTCGCCTCCTTGAAATTCTGAGCATATTGCGGTGTAAACGATGTACCCGCCACAGTTGCAAAGCCAACTGTACTTGTTGATCCGTATACATTTGTCAATATACCGTTTTGTTCCATCGTGTGCTTTTCCTGCGTTCCCGCCGTGCCTTTTTCGCCGTTGAACACTGTGCCGGTTGTCGCTGTATTATCCACATTTCTTGTCATATACCGTTCATCCAAGAGATTCATCACCCAACGGGTGTTATCCTCTGCGAACAAATCAAACTCAACTGTAAACGCCTGTGCCGCCTTTACCGGAACAGCGAACGGATGAGTGTAATACGTCCAGCCGCGATTAAACTTGATTGCCTTATCCGATGGATCCGCTGCTGAATTTGCGCCGTTGGTCGATAATCGGTAGTTCTCGCCGTTGTGTCCGAAGTATTGCATATTGCTCCATGTGGTTGCGTTGTTTGAGTACCAGCCGGGCTGAGTTGAACCGTTTGTGCTTGCCGTATTAAAATCGAGATAATCGTTATAGCTCTTGTCGGTATATACTTTTACATTATCAAATTCAACAGTGCCGTCACCGTATTTTTGTAATCTCAATCCCGCTATACCGCCCAAAATTTTATAATTACCGTCTGTATCTCTCAAATATGTGCGTGCAAACCTTGCCGTATCATAATTTCCGTCTGTTGCTGTTTTGTATTCAACCGCAACGGGGTCTGTGCTGTCGTTTACATAGAAATAATACTTGCCTGCGTCAAGGTCAACAACCGCCTTGACCTTTGTCCACTCATTTGCCGGAACGGTCACCCCGTCAAGCGCGGTATCGCCCTCATTGCTCCTTACCTTTGCTGTTGAAAGTTTTGTTCTGTCCGTGTCGCCGCTCATCATATTGCCGACCAAAGTGTTTTTTACGCGTCTGTTGTTAAATGCACCTATACGCTTATAGAGCCACATTCTTTGAGGATTTTCCGTTCCCTCGCTGTCGTGCTGTTCCTTTGTCCACTGATTAAAATAATACTCCTTATTTGTCAGCGTTCCCGTTGGATCAAGGGTCTTTGCATTTGCCCATGTACCCCAGTCATCCGTAATATTGCCCGCCGTTTTCTCAGTGTTCCAATAAGAATATGTTACGTTATTCATCTCTTGGTTATAATCGGCAAGTGTAATATACTCACTGTCGCTAAAATAATCGCTCTTATCCATAAGACCGAGAGTCCAGCCTGCGCCCGAATGCTTTACATCAAATTCAACCGTGAACTTGCCCGAATAGATTGAGTTGTTAAATTCGTAAGATAAAGCCTTATCATCGCTTCCGCCGAGGGTCAAAGCATTGTTGCCCGATTCAACCGCATCGGCTGTCAGCTCTGACGCCGTCACAGTGCTAAGCTTTTCAAAGTCAGCCGGCATACCTCCCTTATAGGTGTTAAAGTTCTCGTTTATATAATATCTCGTGCTGTCACCTATCGTCGCACCCGCAATCATAAACTTAGCCGTATTTTCAACCGCTTTTTCGCTTATTGCACCTTTTATCAGCGGTTTTACCGATACCTCGTATTCACCCGTTTCGAGCGGCGGCAGGCTGATTCTCGCACCCGATGTGCCCGAAATATTTGAAACGGATACAACATCAACCTTTTTGCCTGTTGCCACATTTTTAACATCAAATTGTATCGGCATAAACTCTTCGGCGTCCACCGTTTCAGAGAACACAACATCTATTGTGCCGCCGTTTGACAATACACCGCTGTTGGCATAATCGAGCGCAATTCTCGGTGCCTCAAAATTATCGTCCGATTTTATATTATGAATATAAAAGTTATCAAAATATCCTCTGTCATTCGTTCCCCAACCGGTTTGGATAAAAATTGATTTCAGTCCGTTTTCAGTTTTTGCATACGGCGCTGTCATCGGAACCTCGCCGAGTGAAATTCCGTCTTGATACACGCTCATTTTTCCATAACTATTATCATCGTTGGTAACATCAAAATTTATAAATACATCATATTTATGCCATTTACCGTCATTTTCCTTTACAGAAGATTCAAGCGCACCATTCACATTTGATGCCGCCGAAGGCATATAGATATAACCTTTGTTATCTTCAACCTTTGTTTTTAAGAAATACGAATATGTATAAAAATTACCGGTTGCACTCCAACAATCATTGGGGTTATCGTTCACCGAGGTGTTATAGCCGCCGATATTAACCGTTGCCGCATTGCTCTCTGTTTTAAGGTCAAAGCTAACATGCAATTTCCCGCTCTTTACAGGCTCATCAAGCTTATAAATGATATTCGAATCCTTTGTCTTTATGATATTTGAACCTGTTTCCGTATCCGAATATCCCGATATCATCCAAGCCTTATTTGGCGACCAGCTTGCCTCTGACCAACCTTGAGGAAGCTTTGCGTCTTTGAAATAACCGGCATCGAGTGAACCGCCGGTTTGTTCATAACCGTGGAATGTCGAAAAATAATCGACAACCGTATCGGGTGCGGTGTATTGCGCCGCCGAAACGGACGGCAGAGCCGTAACCAACATTCCGACCGCCATCCCCACAGCGAGAATACGCCGCACAAATTTAAAACCTTTAACGTTACTGTTTTTTGTTAAGTAAGTGTTCTTCATTTCTTGCACTCCTTTAAAAATATATTTTTAATTTTATTTTTTCAAAATTTAATTTTGGCGAGATGATAACCTCTTAATCCGATTATCATCTCACGGGCGGTCGGGGACGCCCCACGCCATACCCGTTAAATAAAATGTATATCGCCAACCTTGCGGGGCGGATATTATCTGCCCGTAAGATAAAATCTTCATACGATTTTACAGATTAATCTTTACATTATTCGGCCAGCTCCAGAGCATCGGAGTTGCTGTTATTCCGTCCCCCGCGAATTCAACCGGAACGCTGTACTCGAATATACCTCTGTCCTCGCTTTGAATATCAACAGGAATATATTTTGCGCCAATGAGCTTGTCATACGTTTTTTCGCCGTCAGCTTTGCTTTCCGTTGCCGAAATCAAAGCCGTGAATTTAAGACTGTCATCCGTATTCTTTATAACTTTAAGCGTATAAACATATGTGCCGTCACTCTGTTTTTCAACCGCATTCTTTATTGTCTTAAAGCACGCGTCATTAACTGTCGAAAAACGTCTTGACATTCCGATGAGAGATGTTACGTCCGCCGCATAGCGAGATGTTATTCCCTCGGATACCGACACGGTATATTCTTGCTCGGGATTCAAAAGCCGCGGAAAGATAACCTCGGCAACACTTTCGGCACCATCGTCATACACATCAACCCTGTACGTTATCGAATCGTTTGAGCTTACCGAAATCCTATTCTTTGCCGTTTCGGCATCAACAAGAGTGTTAAAATACACTTTTACACTCTTTAGGGTTGATGTCACACCGCTGTCGGACGGAACAGTCGTGTCGGTGCTGTCGACAAACTCAACCTTGTCAACCTCGGGATATATCGCCTCAGTGTCGCTTGTTACCGAAACATTATCAATGTAAAGCTTTGATGTTTCATCGGTCGGATAATATCCGAAGCCGATACCCTCGGTTGCCGCACCCGCAAAGTCGCGGTTTGTTTCGACCGTATATTCATCCGAATCATTGACCTTTATCTTATACACTGTCTTTCCGTTTTCAAACGCAACGGTGAGTTCAACTCTGTTCCATTCGCCCTCGTTCACTTTAAGACCGCTTATATTTGTCATTTCACGCGCTTTTTTGGTTCGGTTTTTGGCATAAGAAATCTGACCGCCCGATTTTGCCGCAATAGCCACGTTTTCATCAAAACCTGCGTTATTTTCATCAAAATCACCGTTTTCCAAAAGGTACAGATACCAATACATATTCTCGGCATACACATCAAACGTGGTTTTATATTCGACTCCGCCCGTTACCGCCGCGGAAAAACGCTTTATTATGCGCGTCTGATCCGCTTTTATTTCCGCATTCTCAATTCCGAGGGCATTGTCGCCGCTCTCGCCGCTCTTGCCCGATGCTGATTTGTGGAATACGTTTTCTATTGACGGAAGGTAGCTCCAGCCGTTCGGCAAGTCTGAATCGCTTGTATAATCGTTAAAGTCATCATTTATATACTGCATGGAAATGCGCTTTGTTTTGGGTTTTGTTCTGAACTCAACGGGTGTAACCATAGAAAGGCCGAACGACTTTCCGACTACACTGTCGGACAGGGTGAGCGTATAGCTTCCCATATCAATGTCACCGCTGAATTTTACTTTAAACTCATCGGTCGTATTGGTGTCTATCGCGTCTGATACAACGTTTGAAATCGGCTCAACAGTAAAGTTAGACAGGGTTTTGTTAAGCGTTCCGCCCTTTATTGTCATATTGTCCGCCGTCAAAACGCTTTTGTCGACTCTCTCGGAAAGACGGACTGTCAACTCGCCGTTTGACAAATCGACCTTTCCGTCACCTTCTGCTGTTCCTCTAAGACCCGTTTCGTCAAAATAACGTCTTGCCGTCATATTGTCAATGATAAAAAAGTCGTTATTCGTCCACTTAGGCGAATTTCCGTCCGCATCCTTTTCAAGGTTAGGCAGCATATAAATTGATTTTAATCCCTTAGCCTTTGCACAATATACGGGGTTTATGTTTATCTTTTGACCGTCAAGATAATATGTGACACGTGCGTCCGCTTTTGACAAATCCGTTGTTATCATATCAAATCTGTGCCATTCGCTTCCGTTAAACGTGACATCACTCGGAACATAATTCCATGCCGTTGACAGGCCGCCCGTGTCGGTTGATGTTGCCGAATATGCGTTATATGACACTTTGCCCGATGCTGTCTGAAACCGCGGTCCTCTCGAATATTTAAGATCTTTATGACCGTTGTATCTCGGATCTTGGCTCGTAACACCGTCATCAAACAGAACAAGCGTGTCAAATATCGGGTTTGATGTCTTAAAATCAAAGCTTATGTGCAATCTTCCGCTCTCGGCTATTCGGTTAAAGAACAGAACAGGCTCTGCCCACGGCAAAAGCCGCATTGAGGTGTTGCCGTCCTCGATATAAGAGCCGAACTGTTTAAGGTTTCCGCTCGTTGACGAGGCTATTCCCCAGTATTCATTATCGGGAAGAATACCGCTTCCGAGCGACGCACTATAATCTTCAAAATCATAATACAGCTCAAACTCCGCACCGTCATCGGCGAATACCGCCGCCGATGATACAAGCATAAGTCCTGAGAACGCCGCCGCTGCAATTTTAATTAGTTTTTTAATGTTAGTTTTCACTTAAATCTCTCCGCCTTTCTATTTAATAAGTTTAAGATATGTGAATAATGCTGAATTCTTTGATTCGCCGACACCGCTCGCATATTCAATCCAGCCGCGTCTGCCGTTTCCGTCATTGTCATTAACGAGGAAGGAAAATCCGAGTTTATCGCCGAGTTTCGGTTGCTGTCCGTCCATCAAAAGGTTTTTCCACGGAATTTTAAATTCATAAACCGTTTTGTTTCCCTCACGCATTATCGCAATATCGCATTTATCGGTTATGTCACCCTTGGGATGACTGTCGTCTTGGGCGAGGAATCGATAGACCCTGTCACCGTCGGGTGTTTTGGACATACACAATTCGTGGAACGATATATTCTTTTGACCGATGGCAACCTGTACCTCATCGCCATAGAATATTCCGACCTGAACACTGTCACCGCGCCAGCTTGTCGCCGCAGGCTCGGGTTGGTTGAATATATCGTCCGTCACTTCACAGAACAGATACATATTCTCTTCGTCCCATTCGATACAGCTCTTTGCCGAAAGGTCGTTTTTACCTTTCCAGTCAGTTATCTGTTTTATCTGATAATCTTTTTCGGCATACATCAAAGTATCGTTATTCCACTCACCTTTTTCCGCCACACCGTCTATTGTCGGTTTTTTGTCGGCGTATTTGGCAAGTGTAAAGTCAATCTTATTTGCCGAATTTATCACCGCACCGCTGTCTAACACAAGTTCATACTCAACATTGTATTCGCCCTTTTTTCGTATCTCCGGCAGGTTCACGGTTACCCGTCCCGTTGTACCGCAAGGCACAAGCCCAATATCGGTATAATCGGTTTTGAATTCCTCGGGTGCAGTTATTCTTATCTTGCCTTTAAGCGGTTTTGTTTCGGAATAATTTGTTATCTTAAACTCTGCCGCCCAGCGGTTCAGGTTGTTGTTGCTGATTAGATTAACGTCTGTGGTAAAGTCCGCTGTTTCAACCGAATTTGCCATAACCCTACAAATCTGAACCGTCTTTCCGTCTTTTTTGAGTTTTAATACAACCTCATAGCTCTCGCCCGGTTCGGCTGTGTTTTCAAATGTCACTGTTGCTTTTCCGTCTTTAAACTCGCCTATTTTCATATCTTTGACACATTCGGGCACAGCCGCCTCTATCTCATAACTCTCGGTAGATTCAAATTCAATCGTATATTGGTCATTATGTGCCACATCGGCATTGCTTGCATTAACCTTTGCCGCCGCTTCACTCTCGATAAGCTCATCCTTTGTCGTGTTTCCGATAAGATAAATCGGTGCTTTGTCAACGGTAATGGTATAAATCCCGCTTTCCGATGCCAGTTCGGTTTCATTCCCGTACTTATCGGCATATGTTATTTTATCCGTTCCGAGGTCGATACTGATTTCCCTGCGCCCGTTCATCGAATAGATACCAATCATATCCGAATTGAATTTATCGCTCTTGAATCTGTTGACGCTCACATTGCCGTCCTCCGAATAATAGCTGTCTTTGGTTGTCGTCCGTGCCATATAATAGTTCATCGCCGTAACAATCAGGTATGACTCTCTCGGCACAAACCACTTTCCGTTCACAGATGACGCAACATATCCCGGGCTTGTATGGCCGAACATATCCTCTCGGTCGGCTTTGTTTGTTCCCTTTTGCTCCAAATTATAGAACACAAACTTATCACCGAAATTCTTGGATTTATAGAACATTACACTCGCCGCATTATATGCACCCTGGTTATATTCCGTTTTTATCGGATTATCCGCCGTTGTATATCCCATTTCGGAATACCAGAATTCAATATCGCCCTTGCCAACTTTTTCAAATTCTTCTTTGTACCATTCAATGTGCGGCTGTAGTCCCGTTTTTTCAACAAAGTTATTTGCATACGGATGCAAATCAAGCGCATCGAGATACTTCCACATTCCGTATTTCATCGCCGCATTAAAGAAATCCTTACCCTTTTCGTTATTGATAAAGCACAACACAGGGCCGCCGACCTTTAAGTTCGGGTTGACTTTTTTAATCTCCTCGTATGCAACTTTAAGACAGTCAACATAGACCTGTGCCGCACGGTCGGGGCCGTCGGCAACGTGACGGTTAAACGAATCTATGTTCGGTTCGTTAAAAATCTCGATTCCGTCAACCTTGCCGTCAACCGCTTTTGCCGCATTATGTACATATATTCTGAACAACTCCAGTTCTTCCGGGGTGTCGGGGTAATCCTTCCAGTCTTTCATGCCATGCTTTGTGTTTGTTGCCGTGAATTGACACAAAAAATGCATATCTCTTTCCAACAACAAAGCCAAAACTTTTGAATCCCCCAATTTATCCGGCGAAAAAGTGCCCACTTGGTACTCAAAATACTCCCAGTCCCAGCCACCACGCATGCCGGCTGCGTTTGCATTTTTTATCATTTCAACACCCATCTCACGCTGTGCGTCGGGGTATCTGCTAAGATGTGCCGCAAAGTATACATCGTTCTTGATGCCGTTCGGGTCTGTTTTGATAACCGAGAATTCCATAGACTTAAACGTGGAATTAATCTTACCGTCATCGCTTTTTATATCGACATAATAGCTGTACATATCACAGCGTTTTACCTCGCCCATATCGACATCGATATTTTTTGTTTCATTCGGTTCAAGCGAGAGCTTTTCACTCTTTTCAAAAACCTTGAGATACTCTTTTGACAGCGCTTTGTACGTTACGATTACGTTTTGTTTTTCGCCCGTTGTGTTTTCAAACACGTTATGCATAACCTTGCTGTCCGAAAACCACTTGTATGCGTTTCCGACCTCATCGTTTGACGAGGTTACATAAATCGGATTTTTCGCCGCATAACGCTTAACCCTGATTTCCGAAACGGCAATGGATTCCGTACCGACAATGCTGCTGTCACTTTGGATAGCGATAGAAACGGATATATCACACTTGTTATCGCATTTTTTTGCAAATTCCGCATCATCGAGCGTCACCTTTAAGGTTTTCCACTTGTTTTCTTTGTTGGTATAAACGGTTTCCGCCGTCTTTTTTGTATTCGTGTACGAATCATAATAAAGTCTTAAAAGACCGTTGCCCGAATCATAATAATCGACCTCAATCTCATACACCGAGCCATCCTTTTTGGTGTGCTTGAACTGTTCGGACAAGACGGCGTTTATGCTCGCCTTATTCGTGCCTTGCGACTTATCCAAAAGCCATGCCTCACGTCCGTCCTTACTTGTCAAGACCGCACCCGAAACATTTCCTACCTCAACCGATTCAAATCCGGTTGACACAAGACTCTTTCCGAGCGTTGCCGTTGCTGTGGTCACGTTTTGTTCGGTGCTTGGGTCAGCAGCGGCATTTGTGCTTGTGCCGCCGAGCATCAGCGTTGCCGTCAACGCCGCCGCAGTACAAAATGAAATTATTCGTTTTAGCTTTCTCATTCCGTATTCTCTCCTCTCTTTTTGTTGTCATATGCGTTGTATACGGGATTTAAGTCTTTCCATACAAACGCTTTTATGTTTTCAATGTTTATGTCATTTTGAATTTCTATGCCGTTTTTTGCAGCGTCAAGACTATTTATCGCTGCCGACATAAGTCTGTTATCTCTGTATGCGGCGACAATTACTTGTGTCTCATCGGTATTGCCGAGTGTGCCGCTGTTATCGGTAACAACAACGATTTTACAATTTGACAAATCGCTGTTCTTTAAATCCGCACCGCTTATATCCCGCAAGCCATCGGTCAGCGCAATCTTTTTTATTCCGATATTATCCTCTGCGCCTCCCGTTACAGCATAAAACGGTTCACGGGTCAGCATAAATTCATCTCCGTCCGTAATCTCTGACTTTGATATTTCATTCCCCAACAAATCATAGTATCTTACGTTTGACCCAAAGTTAAAGTACAGCTTTGACGACTCTTTTGCTGTCCACAGCATATATGTGTCCCTGCCGTCTGCACCGCCTTTGTAACAGGTGATATAGCTGAAGTTCTGATTTTTTATCTCATTTATCTTTGTCGCCGACGAAGTAAGCCGATTATAGTTTGCCGCCGCCAAATATGAATATTTTGCGGACATAGGCGTCTTATGAATCAACGAATTTAACATTCCGTAGTTATGTTGTTCCTCACCGGCTTGCTCGCCGTCATTGAAAAGGTCGTATATCCATATCTTATCGTCAAAGTTGTTTTGGCGAATCTGGTTTAAACCCCTTATCAAAAGCGATGCCTGAAGGTAATCCGAGCCTGTACACATTCCCCCGTACGGCTTTGCCGATGAATATCCGTATTCCGAATGCCAAACCGAGCTGTTCAGCGCATAATTATAGCTGTTGCCCGTTGCCTCGCCTTTAATCTTTTCGTTTGTACCGCTTGCAAAGTTATACACATCGCCGCCGGTGATAAGTCCCTTGATTCGATTTATCCGATAAGCCTGTGCCGAACGTGCGTCACTTGACGTATTACCCATAGAACCGAATTCCACATCATCGTCAACGCCCATATACGGATGCAGTATGAGATTATCAAACTTTTGTTCGCCGTTTAAATAATTCAGCGTCCAATCAGCAAACGTTGTTCCGGGAGCGCCCCATAGGTTACAGGCGCCGATTGCACCGACCGTATACTGCGGACTTGCGCTCTTTGCCGCATCATATGCCGCCGCCAAAACCTTCGCATAAATCCTGCCCTTTGCCTCGTCATTATTTGAAATATCGTCAGTGCTCCAATACTTCATAATATCGGGTTCGTTCCATATCTCTATCATATTAATGTTGTTCTTAATCAACGGTTCGTTCAATACCGCCGAGATATAATCCTTAAATTTCGGCAAAACCGATTCGGGCGGAAAGCTGAGCGCCTGTGCCGATTCGTCATATATCGGATTGTTGGCATATAACAACAGCAAGCTCTCTATATTTGTTTTTGAAAGCTCATTTAGGTATTCCCTTGACGAATCCGACAACTTATATACCCCCGATTCGGTTTCGTAATCCCTCCAATATACACTCTCACGAGCAAGGCCGAACCCGCCTTTTTCCAAAAGCTCCAAGCCGTCTTTTGCCGCACCATCACGCACAAAATGCGTTGACGCACCGACGTGTGTATTGAGTTTGTCATTCGCCGCACAGAGTGAAAACTCCGTTTCGCCTCTTTGGCTTATGCTGTTGTTCGAGTTATACAGAACCGTTTCCAATACATACAACCCGTATTCGGGAACGGGAATGATAAGTCTGTCGCTCTTTTCGGCATTCGCCGTAAGAGAAAAACTTGTGCCATCCTCATAAATTACGGTTCGGTTCATTTCCTTATCGAGTTTATAAACCGTGTATTTTGCGTTAAAGCTCTTTGCCTGTTCCGACTTATTTTTATAAGTCATATTGATTTCGGGCGTTTGAGCACCATAGAATATGTTTCCGACATTTTCGGTTGCCGCCCGAATATCAATCGGCGATTCGCTTCCGTCCGTTGTCACCGATATTTCCGACACGGTAACCGTTTCTTTTGACCACGCACGCGCACCCGATGATTGTTCTGTCTGCCATGTCCAGATTTTTGAGGTACAAAGTTCAAAGTCATAAAACTTTGACGGCGAAACCGAATTATCCTGTATTCCCTGAACCAAAAACGCAACATCGGATAAAACGAACGTATGTGTTTTTTCCTCACCCGTGTTTGTGAGATTGATAATTTCCGTTTCCTTACCGGTGTTTCCGTTTTTCTCGATATATCTCAAAAAGAACCAGCCGTAACCGTCATCCTTATACTTAACGGTGAAATTTACGTTATCATATCCTTGTATGTCATTCTTTTTATTATTGGTGATTCTAATGAGGATATTTCCGTTCTTGCGCGTTATCTTTTTAATATCACCGTCATCGGTATCTTCATACGGGCTCAACACAACTCCGTCGGACGTTATATTCGCCGTTGTTTCAACTCTTGCCGCGCCCGCTTTTATCGATACCGAATTTTTAAATGTGCATCGCATAAGTGTGACGGCTGACGCGGCGTTTACGCTGTTAAACTTAATCGGTATGACCGAAAGCAAAAGCATTATTATAAGCATTAAAGCCGTTTTTTGATGTAATTTTTTCATCCTTTTATTTCCTTTCGGTAAATTCATAACGTTATTTTGAGTTGTATATGAATATGCGCTTTACTGCACCATAGTTGGCAAACGATACCATAACCGAACAATTTTCGCCGACCGATTCATATGCCTTGATGTCGGATACCGTTCCTTTAATCACCGAGTCACCTCTGCGACTTGTATCATATACGGTAATCGCCGCCGATGAAGCAACCGTTGCTTCGTTCGTAATATTCTTTGACATATCATAAAAATCGTATGTTGAACGTACTATACCGTTATTTATTCCATACACAAATGATTTTGAAAGCTGGTATCTCGGGCCTCTGAAACGGTTGCCCGTTATATCAAAATCGTTTGCATACCAATACGGGTTTTTGCCGTTATTGACCATTGACATTGTTCCGCGGTCAAACATTTTTGTGATTGAAACGGCTTTTTTCCCCGTCATATCGGTATCTGCCATTATAATGTCGCCTTCTTCTATATCCCCAAGCAAGTCACCGTACTGTGGGTCAAGTTCATACTTAACCTCTGTTCCATAGAGTCCGACAAGCTGTTTTATCGGCATATTATTTTCGTCAACAGCGTCTATAACCTCTTTGAACATAAAGGCGATTTCATCGGGCTTTGACGGTTCCATCCTGATAACGATTACATCCTCGTAGTAGTTATTGTTGTTCGTCTTATAACTCTCGGCATAATACGATCTGTCGTTCCAGATATTGAGCTTTGCTTTATACATATCAACCGTTTCTTCCATTGCAACACCGCCTACCGAAACATCTCCGTCAGCGTTCACCTGGGGAACAAAAATCACTTTTGTGTTTGCCGAGTTATAAATACAATCCATCCCGAATCTTGTGCTTGATGAATTATACAAAAGCGCCGTTTCGCCGTCATGACCACGGGTCAGCGTATTATCCGCACTTTCGCCGTCGGTGAGATTATATGTATCGATTCTCGACAGCTTTTCATCGGAATTCAATATATATCTGATAAGTTGGCGCGAAACCTTGATTTTATAATCCGAACCGCTCTTTTTGACATCCGTACCGGGGATTGCACCCAAAAGCTTTTCAATCTCATCGGATTTATATGATACGCCGTCTATAACGGTCTTATCGGCAAACTCAAAATCTTTAAGTTCAACGCTGTCGGGAAGGTATAATTTGAGTATCGGCTTTGAACCGAACGGGTCATACTTTGCAACCGCTTTTGCGAGGTAAGCAAATTTATAATCATCTGTCGGCTGATGAATAATAACCGCGATTTTTCCATTCAAATCAAGCGTTGCTTTAATCGTAATATTGAGCAGGGAATCAACTTTATTCTCTGACGCGCATTGATTTGCGAGTTCGTACTCAACATTGTCTATCGTAACCTTGTTTTCATTTGTTTTGGCTACGCTCACTTTTCCCGATACTGTATTCAAACAGCTGACCGCCTCGATATACGCTTTGTTTTCCGATACCGCGATTGCAACGAGCGAATCCTTTGCTGTCGGAAAAGATACACTGTTGCCGCTGCTGTCAAAAACATTTACTCTCTCATAGTCATTAAGGCGAAGTTCTGTCATCGAATACGCCTTTCCGTAATACACATTCTCATCTGTGTTCACGGTTGAAATTACAAAATTCTCATAGCTTTTGACTATACACAAATCATATCCGCCGCCGGCTGTTTTGATAAGTTTTATACTTCCGTAACGATTTCCGTCCGTAAAATCCTTGATAATCTCGGACAGCCGCTTTTCCGATACCTCGCCGTTATAAACTATAACCGCACCTTTTGATAAATCGGCATTTCGCTTTGTTTTCTTATCCGCGTCTTTTGAGTATATTATCCGATATGCCGCCGTATCAAAGCTATCCGTTTCATCGGACGAAATTTCAAGAATATCCGATGTGCTTTCAACATTTTCAAGGTATATTATCCTTTTGTCATTCTCCGAGGTTTTAATGTATGTGACCTCAACGGTATTGCCGAAAAGGGTCTCTGTGTCTATATCCGAATCCGCGGTGAACTTAATCGAATTTATATATACTTCGTCCGAATTATCAACCGCGCGGTCGTTAATACTTCCGCCAATGTATGATTCAAGCCGTCCTGTGCCGATATGCACCTTTCTGTATGCCTCAAACAAAGTCGAATCCTCTACCTCGGCTTTATCGCCCACCGCAAGAACACTGTGCATTTTCATACCGTTATACAAAAGCTGTGCCGCATCGATAAATGTCAGCTCGGAATTATCCGAAACCCCGACCGCCGTGAGTTTAAGTCTTTTTGCGTATGTAACATATCCGACAAGAGGGTCGCTGTAATTTTGTGCATCTATCACACCGCGATAACCCGCCGCAGACAAAATCATCTTGCACGCCTGTGCGTATGTTATATAATCATCGGGTGCAAACGAATTTCCGCTTATTCCGTCAATCGCGCCGAGATTAACCAATGCGTTAATACTTCCGCACGCCCAATAATCGGTTTTGACATCCGAAAAATAAACCTTATCCGTCACCTTTGCGATATTCAGCGCCGATACAAGATACTCCGAAAATTCCGCTCGGGTAATCTTCTTTTCCGCATCAACCTCCGAAATATCATCAAATGAATATACGCCGAGTTTTTTAAGCGTAACCAACTCTTTTTTAAACTCTTGCACCGCCGTTTTTTCCTCATCGCCGACCGTCGGCCGATATGCAAACGCAGATAACGGCAACGCCATAATCACCGCAATAATCAAACAAATAATTCTTTTAACCGTAAAACCTAAATTATGTTTCATTATAATTTCACCTCCGAAATTTTTAATACGTTATCCTAACGAGCGTTTCGTATATAATCTTTGCCGCCTCGGCACGGGTTGCGAACCCGTTCGGACGAAAGCTTTTGTCATCATACCCGGATATAATTCCTGCCGTTTGCATCCGTCCGACAGCCTCTTTGGCATAATCGGCAATCTCATTTCCGTCACTGAATTCCGCAGAAGCATTTACGTTTTCAAACGAACCTTTGGCAATATCCGCCATACGGCATATCATTACGCATAGGTCTTGTCTTGTGATGTCCTCGCCTTTTCCGAAAAGTTTTTCCGATACACCGTTTGCCGCACCCGACAGATAAAGCGAATTTACAAAATCATAGCACCAGTCATCAGGGGCAACATCATCAAAATATTGTTCTGTGCTGACCAAATCAACCTTGAACGCTTTTGTCAGCATCTTTGCAAATTCTTCTCTCTTGACATTCAGATTCGGCGAAAACTCATTTTCGCCTGTTCCGTTGATTACACCCTTTATATACAAGTCCTCTATCGCCTCCGATGCCCATTCGGCACCCGACAAGTCCGAAAAAATCTTTGACGCGTCCGACATATTATCGGGAACCTCATAAACAGGCAGCTCAGCACCCGACAGCGGCGGTTTTGACGAATTTCCGCCGAGAGAACCTCCGCCTCCGCCTCCGCCGCCGTTTCCGCCGCCGGTGTTCGAACCCGATTTTTTATACTCTTTAATGAAATCCGTTACATCCGCAATTTTTGAAAACGGCTTTTTTGCCGCCGCATCGGCAAGAGCGGAATACAATCCTGTTTCAAACTTGCTCTTATCAAAATCATACTTAGCCGCATAATCGTTCAAAACGTTCTTTATCTCGCCCGTACCATCGTTTTTGTTTATCGTACAAAGCACTATATCGGCTGGGGGATTATTTTCAAAATCCGTGATACTTGACGATTTATCATCTTTGAGCATCGACAACAAATCAGATAAGTTTTCCGATTTATAATACTTTGTCAATGTTTCGTCCATGTGCGCCCTGTTTTTGAATTCTTCCGAATCAATTGTTTTACCGCTGTTTGCGTCTGCCGCAAGGCACGCCTTGTCGATGAGTTCTGTTGCCGATTCGTATTCGAGGGTTTTACCCTTTATCGCCGAAAATAAAATTTCGGCTTCTTTGCTGAAATCGGAACGGTTATAGAATTCATCGAACAATCCCAAATCCGCCTTTTTATCCGCAAGAACTTTTGCCGCCTCGGCTGCATCTTGCGCCGCCGACAGTGCGGCGAGAGCCGCATCGTTTTTTGTTTTGTTAATATAAACGATATTTTCGGTCTTGATATTCGGGAACTCATCCGAGCCTATCATCGCAACATACTTTCCGCTTTCATCGAGATAAAAACTGAAATTATATGCGCGTTCGGCGTTTAACTTGCCCTCTTTGCAATAAACAATTTTATCACTGTTTTCTCCTGTCCAAAATTCTTCGCTTTCCCATTCCGCTCCGTCTTTAAACACACTTATCGTGACTATATCACCCTCGCGTGCAGTGTTCACGTTTCCGCCGATTTCTATTCCGCCGCCGCTGATATACGTCTGTGCCGACACCGCCGTTCCGAGCAAAACAGTTGATATTGCCGCCGCAATTGAAACCAATCTTTTCATAATTTCTCCGCCTTTCTGCTTTTTTGTAATAATTAATAAGTTTATGTTTTTATGCTATATTTATAGCATAAAGGGGGTACCCCATTTGAATTATTTTGTGTTTGTTTTCTATTTCTTTACAGAAAGCCACGCTTCCATCATCGACTTATCATTGAGCGTTTTTCCTGCCGATGCATAATCAATCATTTTAAACGTTTCACCATTTGATTTTAATTCACACAAAATCATATAATCGTCATTGTATCTGTCTTTTATTTCAATCTCATAATCGTCGTCGGTTACTTTCTCGCCGGTTGTGCTGTCAAAGCGTGAATCCCTCGCAAGAACCAACGCCCCTATTTTAAACGCAATGTGACGAATCTCATCATCTCCGCTCAAACCGTTTGATATTTCGAGCTTTTCAAGCCTTGCACCGAACACGATTTCAACCGTATCACTGTTATTCCACTCTCTGTCTGCCGAGAAATATTCTCCCGATTCTGCGGCATATTCAGTGCCGCATATTTTAATTTTTGCATTTTCCGCCCAACCCGGGATTCTGAACTTTATGTTCATCTTAACACTCTCGGGTGTCTTAATCTCAAATAAAACCTTATCATCGGTCGGGTACAGCGTCTTTTCGACTATTTCAAACTTCTCACCCGACGGCATATGAATATTTATTTCGCCGTTTTCATAAAGGTTAAAGATACATCCCTCTTTATCGGACATAACGCTGATTTGAGGAATAATCCCGAGTCCCATAGCACCTATCGCCGTACAACAGCCGTAATAACGTCCTTTCATTTCTTTAAGTCCGCCCATTCCTTTGCCGCGGTGGTCTATAACCAGCGGACTGTAACTATCAAACGGGAACACGCCTATTTCATTTTTTTCGAGTTTAGTGTTTACCGAGCCGAGCATTGCGTTATAATACGACTTTTCGATATGCTCGATATACTCGATTTTGCCTGTCAGCCGATACATTTGAAGACAAAGCTTCATCCACGTTACCGTCACACATGTTTCTTGCATATAAAGCGAATGTTCATCATTGGCTTGGGTGACCGTCGCATTGTCAAAATTTTCTCCCTTACAACCCAAACAGCCTATAATTGTATCCTCTGTATCGCACAGTGCCGTAACAAAGTTTTCGGCAGCAATCCTGTGCTTTTCGATTCCGGTAACACGATAATATTCAATAAGTCCCTCAAAGCACGACATCATTTCGTATGCTTTTATAACCGGATATTCTGCCGGAATAACCTTGTTTTCATAAGCCAAGTCTATCAAATTACAATCCTTTGCAAAACCGCAATTGACTATATACCCCGCAAAATCAAGATATTTTTTATCTTTCGTTATGTTATAAAGCCGCACAATCGGCTCTAAGATCGAACAAGAATTTACACTCTGCCATATTTCGGACGTATCGGTTATCTTGATTTTTCCATCGCCGAGGAATCTTAAAATATAGTCAACGTGTGCACACATTGTATTCAATATCGCTTGTTTAAGCTCATCCGAACGGCATATATCATAAAAGTGTAAAAACCCGAGCAGAACGTATTTTCTTCCCCACATATCCCAACCGTGGAATTCGTTTTCAACGCTGTATGTCGAAATCCTGCCGCTTTCCTCTGCCGCCGCAATTATATCTTTCACTGTCTTTTCAAGCGTGTTATAGAGCTTTTCGGATTTTGTATATTTATACACCTCGCACGCACCGCGCATAATCTTTCCCCAATACTCACCTCTCCAACCGTTTTCCTTATCATCGGGGTTGAATGTAAACTGTTCGGACACCATTGACCAAAGTTCATCGTCCAAAAGCTGTACTTTTTCTATAAACCTTATATTCTTATCGGTTATGCCGTTGTATTTAACCTCTGCATCGGCGTTAAACACCGCGTCCGTATTTTTGCTTGCTATGTATTGACTTTCGATTATTCTGAGCATAATTGCATTTGTTTTTACGTTATTCATTTTAAAATGTACCTCCTGTTTAATTATGTAAAAATTTTATTTTTTGTTTGCAAGTTCACTAAAAAATTCAAATATTATATCGTTATACCCCGCCATTGTTTCGTGACCGAAATCGGGATATATGTATGCTTTTTTGGAACAGTTGAGCTTATTAAACATTGCGAATTGCGTTGACGGCGGACAAAGTGTATCCATAAGTCCTGTTGCCATAATCACATCCGCCTTAACTCTTTTAGCAAGATTCTGAATATCAATATATCCGAGCCGTTCAAAAATTTCTTCCTCTCTCTCGTGTCTCGGGTCATAATTCTTAAAGTAATATTTAAGTCCCTCATACGCGTCTCTGGCCAAATCCATATTCCACACCCGTTTATAGTCCGAAAGATACGGCACACTTATCGCACATTTTCTTACGCGCGGTTCGAGCGCGGCACAGGCAAGGCTCAAGCCTCCGCCCTGTGATACACCCATAACAGCAACACGATTTTCGTCAACATAGTCCAAATCCATAACGATTTTGGCAAGTTTCGCCGTGTCCAAAAAGACATCGCGCATCAAAAGGTCGTCACACTCTCCGTCAAGTCCGCGTATAAACGGCGTTGTATATGTTGTTCCGACAACACCGCCGACATCCTGTGACAACCCGGCTTGACCTCTTGCGTCAAGATACGCCACGGCGAACCCCTGTGACGCATATATAATCAAATCCGACCACATCTGTGACCGACCGGCAAGTCCGTGAAACATCAACACGGCAGGGATTGTTCCCTCAACATTTTTCGGGACAGCGAATTTTGCGTGTATTTTTGCATTTTTTGTTCCCGTAAAATACAAATCGAAAAAATCGATTCCCTTAGCGGTAAAATCATTTTTTATGAATTGCGATTCGTCCGAAATCGCATTCATTTCTGCCAAACCTCCGGTCCAATATTCGTCAAAATCTTTGGGACACGGCGTACTTCCTTTATACTTATAAAGTTCCTCTAACGGCATATCAACAAGCGGCATAATAAAAATCCTCCTAAATATTTATCATTTTTTGTAAAATAACATCAATTTTATAATTTATGCATTTTAATT
>URAN01000010.1 GCA_900545865.1 uncultured Eubacteriales bacterium | reverse complement strand
GAAGGGAGAAATAATAAAAATCAGCCCCTTTCTGACTGATTTTTATTATACGTGATATGCAAATGAAAGAATTTCAATATAAAATAAAAGACGGTGTGGGAATCCACGCCAGACCTGCCGGCTTGCTGGTGAAAGAGGCGGAAAAGTTTTTGTCGGATATACAGATAAAAATGTCGGATGACAGGTCGGCGGACGCAAAGCGGCTTTTCGCCCTTATGGGGCTTGGTGCGGCAAAGGACGATGTTATAACGGTAAGTATAAGCGGTGAGGACGAAGAGGTCGCCGCTGCGGCAATAAAAGTGGTTTTAGAGAAAAATCTTTGACAAACAAGGCTCTCGGAATCAGCAACCGAGAGCCTCGTTATACTTTATTCGTTTATCATTCGGTCAATATCGCGGCGAAGGCGCAGTATTATGCGTTTTTCAAGCCTTGATATATATGATTGAGAAATCCCGAGCATATCGGCGACCTCTTTTTGAGTTTTTTCAACGCCGTTTTTGCCTATGCCGAATCTAAGCTCCATAATTCTGCGTTCGCGTTCGGAAAGCCGCCCGAGAGCAATCCCGAGCAGTTTTCTGTCGGTCTCTGCCTCAATCTCTTTTTGTGTTAAGTCCTCATCCGTTCCAAGAATGTCCGACAGCAAAAGTTCATTTCCGTCCCAGTCAACATTTAACGGTTCGTCAATCGATACCTCTGTTTGTTTGCCGTTATTTTTACGAAGATACATAAGTATTTCGTTCTCGATACATCGTGATGCGTAAGTCGCGAGCTTTATGTTTTTGTCTGTGTTAAAGGTGTTGATTGCCTTTATAAGCCCGATACTGCCTATTGAAACAAGGTCGTCTATCGGGATACCCGTGTTTTCGAATTTACGGGCTATGTACACAACGAGCCGCAGATTGTGCTCAATGAGAATCTTTCGCGCCGCGGCGCGTTTATCGGGATTCGAAAGGTCGTTCAAATAACGGTTTTCAATATCCTTGGAAAGAGGCGGAGGAAGTGTTTCGCCACTGCCTACATAGTGCACTTCGCCGAGAATAAGCCGTCTGAGCAGGTTTGCCGCCGCAGCGGGGAGGAATGTGAGCTTGGATAAAAATTCAAATTTTTTGGTGAGTATCATTGTTTATCTTCCTTTCCGAAGTTTGGTTTTTGTACTTAAATATATTAATGCCCGACAGAATATTCTCTCCGTTCGCGGTCGGCAATATATCCTCGGTTGCATCGGGATTTATAATTGCGTTATACAGACCGTCCCGACTTAATTTGTTTAAAGACAGGACAACGGGAGAGGGATTTTTGAGACGATACGATTCATTTTCCCCTTCGGTTTTTTCGGGGAAAATCAAAGGCAGTGATTTTTCTCCGGCTGCGGTCAAAACGGTTATTTCGGAGTTGATGGGCGGAATATCGGCAAAAATCCTTTTATCGGCAACAATAACTGCATCGCCGCTCAACGGTTCACAAAGGCAGCATCCGGTGTCGATAAGCGCTTTCAGCCGATAGCACCTGTTTAAATATGTAACATCTATATCCATAATCATACGTTCTCTCGAAAGATTTCGAATCGTCATTTTTTTCATCAGTCTCAGCATAGAGTATAATAATATGCATCCGATAACCGAAATTAATGGCGTTGCGTTGCCAAATCCATTATTCGGTGATGTTATGTAATCATACGGAGATTCCGTATAGGATATGGCGTACATTATACCGCCCAGCAACAGAGCGGAACACCAAAATACCGCAAAGGTT
The DNA here is from genome assembly GCA_900545865.1 of uncultured Eubacteriales bacterium. Lineage (GTDB taxonomy): Bacteria > Bacillota > Clostridia > Monoglobales > Monoglobaceae > UMGS1820. The sequence continues at coordinate 64,240 of URAN01000010.1, read as the reverse complement.
TTCGGATAACCCGATTTTCCGAAAACAAAAAGCAAGGTTAAACAGCATACTGTTGCTTTAGGAATGATTCCGTATAAAAACGAAACGCTCTCAAAAACAGAGCCGAGCGAATACAGAGATAGAAAGACCGCGCCGAGCATAATCCTTATACAGCCTGTATTTCGTTTGGTAAAGAGCTGTACAAAGAATAACAGTGCGCTGTCCGCAAAGAAATTTATCATAAACAGACTGTCGATATATACGGTCACCTAAATCACCTCACTTTTTTTGCCTGTCTTGATTATATTATACTATTTATAACAAAAAAATTTTGTCAAAACATAGGGCGTAAGTAATTTTCCGAACGACACAAAAAGAGCCGATTCTTATATTTTCGACTCGGGGTGATATTTTGTGATAGCATGAGTGAAAAAACACGGAAAACAAATTAATTTTTCAAGTAAATCTGTAAAGTAAATTTGCTATACAGATAAAAGTTAATTTTAAATAATTTGCCATAACATCAGCAATAATTTTAAATATTAATTTGATTTCCATTGTAAAACAAAAATGCTTTACAATGGAAATTACAGTTTTTGAATATTAATGCCGACGGATGACAGCTTTTTATCAAAATTTTCATATCCGCGTTCAATATAGTCGATGTTGCATATCTCGGTTTCGCCTTGTGCGGCGAGGGCGGCAATAACCAATGCCGCACCGGCGCGCAAATCTGTTGCCTTGACTTTGGCACCGCTGAGTTTTTTTATTCCGTCGATTACGGCGGTTCTGCCGTCGGTTTTGATTTTTGCACCCATTCTCAAAAGCTCGGGGACTTGCATAAACCTGTTTTCAAAGACGGTTTCCACAACCACTCCCGTTCCGTCCGCAACGCTCATAAGCGACATAAATTGTGCCTGCATATCGGTGGGAAAACCGGGATACGGAAGTGTCTTTATATCCACGGCGCGGAATTTTTCGCACGGCAGGATTTCAATACTGTCATACTTTGTTTTATAACGGTCGGTAACCGAGTTGTGACAGACGGATTCGTTTATTTCAAACCCCATTTCATTCAGTTTGGCAACTATGGGTTTTAAGTGTCCGCAAATCACGTTTTCAAGAGACAGTCTACACCTGCTCGCCGCGGCGGCGAGTAAAAAAGTTCCCGCCTCTATACGGTCGGGAATTACCGTATATTCAACCGAGTGCAGCTTTTTGACGCCGTTTATAACAATTGTTTCGCACCCTACGCCGTGTATATCCGCACCCATTGCACAGAGAAAATCGGCAAGGTCTGTCACTTCGGGTTCGGTGGCGGCGTTTTCGATAATTGTTTGGCCATGTGCCAGACACGCGGCGGTCATAATATTTTCCGTTGCGCCCACGCTGGGAAAGTCAAGGTATATTTTGGCTGAGTTCAGCCTGTCGCACTTTAATTCGACATATCCGTGACCCTGCTTTATTTTTGCACCCATTGCCTTAAAACCTTTAAGGTGCAGGTCGATAGGTCTTGCGCCGATGGCACAACCGCCGGGCATGGGAATTTTAATTTTGCCGCGCTTGGCAAGAAGCGGACCGATTATCAAAAATGATGCGCGAAGTTTTGTTGCGCTGTCGAGATTGTTTGATTTTAAAGAGGAGGATTGCGGCTCTATCGTTAGTGTGTTTGACGCTTCGAAACTGTATTTTGCCCCCGATGCGGCAATCAGCGCGCACATATTCCGAATATCCGTAAGCTGCGGAATATTGTGCAGGGTTGTTTTTTCGTCCGATAAAAGGGATGCCGCGATAATCGGCAAAGCCGCGTTTTTTGAACCACTTATTTTTATTTCTCCCTCGGGTTTTGAACCCGGAGTAATCAAGTATGATGCCATGGTGAATAACCTCCGTTTTGCGATTTGCTGAACTAATTTGTATTATTTACAAATTTTGTTTATGTATACAGCCACGCATAAATTAAAGGTGGCTGCGCAATAATATTATTCGGTAAAAAATATTAAATTAAAATCGGGACATAAACCCGACAGAGAATTGCCGCAGACGGCGGTATGGCATTATCCATAATATCTCACCTCCGATTAAAACCGAATTTTTTCTGTGTATTTAGTGTTGTCCGAGCGGTGGATAATATGTGATAGAAATTGATAAAATAATTGTCACAAACGAAATAAAAAGGCTGTTTTGACAGATAAAAATCTGTTTAAAACAGCCTTTTACATTATTTAACTAAAATTAATTCAAAACTCGTCAAAAACTATTTTTTGGTTTTCGAAACAGGTTTTTCCGATTTTTTATCGGCAGAACTCCGAGTCGCTTTCGCTTTGGAAGCAGCCGATGTCTTAACGGTTTCGGCGGAGACTTCCTTTTTCTTTTCAGCCGTGCTTGCCAAAGGCTTTACCGCTTTCGAAGGGGTCTTAACCTCTGTGCTTTTTGCACTCGCGGAAGTTTCGGATGTCTTTGCCATCTTTTGGGTTTTGGTTTCCGCTTTCGGTTCGGATTTTTTCGCCTTTGCTGTCGGTTTGGTTTCTTTCGGTGTCTTTGGTGTTGCTTTTTTTACCGGCGGCTTGTCCTGAGGTACGATTCCGCAAATCGCAGCAGCGGCAGAGCGATTTCCGTAAATTTCAGCCAACCATTTGGATAAGGCATCATCTAAGCTGAGCCGACCGTCCGTTAATTTTAAAAATGTCTGATACGAGAGCGAAACGGCAGCATCGTTGTCAAAATAATCATACGGTTGAACATCTAAAAATCCGTCGGAATATTTCAGATAAAAAATTCCGTGTGAATCTTTGTTAGTAAGCGTGACCTGAATTGCAAAGCTGTCGTAATCCTGAGAAATCTTTGCTTTTCCGTCAAGCTTTTCTTTAATTTTATCGAACGCCTGGATATAAGTCATAAATTTCACCAACCTTTTCAGTATTAGAATTTTGCCGAAACAAATTTCTTTTTTATAAAGTATATCACCAATACCATTTTATGTCAATAGTGTATTTGACTTTGTTTATGCTATTTGTTTAAAGCGGATACAAAATGTTTGTGCAAGCTGTATATTTCTGTGCAATTGTGCATTATATAAGCGCAGAATTTGATTTTTTATGTAAGTAAAAAACAAATTCAAAAAATATTTTATTTTTCTATTGAAATTATTGAGGTTTTTTGGTAAAATAGATATAATATTGATAAAATAGTCGGAAAATATTTCCGAAAGACATTTAAAAGACATTAAGAGGTAGATAACCGTATGAATAATTCAAAAAAAAGAATTATTACAGATTGTGCAATCTGCGCCGCTTTGACCGTGATATTGACGGTTGCGGCGATATATGTACCGCCGATTTGGTTTATAACATATTTTGTGTGCGGAACGCCTGTTGCGTACATTGTGTTCAAACACGGACTTTCGGCAGGTGTGATAACTGCGCTGTGCGCCGTTTTATCGGTTATGGCTGTTGTAAATATCGGGGTCGGCGTTATCGCTGCGGCCGCTGTTTATATTTTGCCTGCGCTTGTGTTTTCGGGTTGTTACAAAAAATTCGGAGCGAACGGCTTTTATTCGACGCTTTGCTCTGCGGCGATTGTTTATCTGATTATTTTTACCTTGCTTGCAAGAACCCTGAACGGTGACGGAAACGGTATTCGTGATATGCTTACGGCATCGGCGGGGTCGGTAACGGAATCGTTTAAACAATCTTTTGCGGCGGCCGGGAGAGATTTTTCTTCATTCGAGAAAATCTTTTCCGATGCGTTTGAAATGACAATCGAAATGATTTTAAGGTATATACCGGCGATTTTGATATGCGCTTCTGCCGTTTCGGCATACATTATGATTATGATTAACATCTTTATCATAAAACGCTTTACGGGGGCGAATATAGAATATCCTCCGTTTTGCACAATCGGCGGAACGCGGCGAATGTGCTTTGCGACAATGATTGCATATGTTGTCGCTCTGCTTTCGGATGAAAAATCAATCATCGGAATAACCGCGGCAAATGCGGCGGCGATTTTTACCGCGGCTTTCACAATATGCGGACTTTCAACGGTTGATTTTATGTTCAGGAATAAAGTTCAATCGGGATACGCGCGTGCGGCGATATATGTCGGCACAATGGTTATAGGCTTTCCGCTTTTATCGTTGGCGGCCGAAATAATTGCTTTTCTCGGCTTTTTTGACGCAATGAATTCGATACGAAGCTTTATTATTTTTGTAAACAGAAACACGAATATCCGAAACGGAAATATTTTAAAACGTTCGGACAGAGGTGAACAAGACAGTAAACACGACAATCCGAGTGATTCGGACAGGTCGGACGGAAACGGTAATAACGAGCGGAGGCAGTAAGGCTTATGAAAGGCATCGGTAAAAGAAGTGATACAAAAAAATCTTCGCGGTCTGTAATTGAGGACAATCTTATAAGATTTGAACTTCGCAGCGGAGCGAGAAACACCGTAATATGCAGCGCCCTGTTAATTATTCTGGGCGTTATAGGCTTTTGTTTGGGAATAAAAGACGCCTACCTTGCGATAAGAATTATTTCGATAATTTCGTTTATTGCCGGGGTGATGATTTTTGTTTCGGGCATAATTCTTATGATGCGCCGCAGAAACAATCTCTTTAAATATATTGAGCGGTTTTCGTTCGGCGTAAACAATTCGATAAAGGCAGCGGTATTGAGCTTTCACGACCCCATTACCGTTGTAAACGAGAATGGAATTATACAGTGGTACAACAAGAAATTTTCGGAGCTGTGCGGCGAAAAAAATCTTTACGGCGCGGATTTAAAACAAATTTTTCCGGAAATCAGCCTTTCGGCTTTTCTCGGCGGCAGCCGTTCTGTTTGCGGATTTTCGTATAACGGTCGGGATTTTATTCTGCACGGTGATGCGATTGTTTGTTCAGCCGACGATAATGAAACAACGCTGATAAGCATAAGCTTTTCGGATATTAGCGATGTTACTCGTTTGCAAAAGCAGATAGAGGATAAAAAAGCTGTTGTCGTCCATGCGATAATCGATAACTATGACGAGGTTTTAAAAGAAACGCCGAATACCAATCACGGAATGCTCGTCGGTGACATTGAACGCTGTATAAGCCTTTGGGTTGAAAAAGGAGAAGGTATTTATCGGCGTTATGAGCGCGATAAGTTCATTATATTATTTGAGGACTCAAAATTCGAGATGCTCGCCGGTGAACGATTTACCGTATTGAGTGACATAAAAGAGATAAATCAGCAAAACAAAATACCCGTTACACTGAGCATAGGCGCGTCTACCGCCGGGGATAATCTCAAAGAGAATGAAATCATTGCGTCATCAGCATTGGATATGGCTCTCGGACGCGGCGGCGACCAAGCAGTATTGAAAGATGTAAGTGGTTATAAGTTTTACGGCGCGAGAAGTCTCGGCGTTGAAAAGACAACCAAGGTTAAAGCGAGAGTTGTGGCACACAATTTGTGTTCGCTGATAGATTCCGCCGATAAAGTAATACTTATGGGACATAAAAATTCCGATTATGACAGCTTTGGCGCAGCAATCGGTTTATACCGCGCGGCGGTTGACAGAAACAAAAAGGCATATATCGCAATGAACCGCGGGATATGTAATGTTGAAGAGATTTTACCCGATATTTTGATGCACGAGGAATATTCGGACTGTATCATAGGGCATGACAGAGCAATGGCGATTACGGATGAAAACACTTTGCTGATTATTGTGGACACACACAGAGCCGCTATGGTTGAATACACCGAACTTTTGTCACAAACAAAAAAAGTTGCTCTTATCGACCATCACAGACGCTGTGAAGATTTTATAGATAACACCGTTTTGACATATCACGAGCCTTACGCATCGTCAACGTGCGAAATGGTGACAGAAATCCTTCAATATATGGATTCGACCCACGATATATCGGTGTATGAGGCAGAGGCTTTATATTGCGGAATATATATGGATACCAAGGCTTTTACTTTTAAAACGGGTGCGAGAACCTTTGAGGCGGCGGCGTATTTGAGAAAGAAAGGCGTTGACCCCGTTGGAGTCAGAAAGCTTTTCCGCAACGATATATCTATGTATATTCAAAAATCAAAGATTATCAGCAATGCCAAGGTGTATCGCGACAATATTGCGATTGCGATATGTGACGAGCCGACAAAAAATGTTTCAATTGTTGTTGCACAGGCGGCGGATGATTTGCTCAACATAAACGGCGTTGAGGCGGCTTTTGTACTTGCGCAAGTCGGAACAAGGGTTATTATAAGCGGTCGCTCTCTCGGGGCGATTAATGTTCAGCTTATTTTAGAAGTACTCGGCGGCGGAGGTCACAGCACCATTGCCGGTGCACAGCTCGAAAACAACAGCTTATCCATTGCCGAGCTTAGGCTTCATAACGCAATTGATGAGGTTTTATTTGAATAAACCGTTTTAAACGCATTCCGTTTCGGTTCGCATTCGGAATGACAGTAATATTTTTGCGGACGGAAAGGTGATTAACAATTATGAAAGTAATTTTGACAAAGGATGTAAAATCGCAGGGCAAAAAAGGCGATTTGATTAATGTAAGCGATGGCTATGCGAATAATTTCCTGTTGCCTAAGGGTTTGGCTGTGCCTGCCACAAAACAGGCGGTAAATGAGCTTGAAGGTAAAAAAGGTGCGGAACAATATCATAAAAATGTTGAGGAACAAAAGGCGAAAAATATTGCCGACAGACTTAGCGAGATAAAAGTTTCGCTGTCCGCAAAAGCCGGAAAAGAGGGTAAGCTTTTCGGCTCGATTACCTCAAAGGATATTGCCGAGGCTTTGGAAAAACAGTTTAACATAAAAGTTGATAAGCGTAAGATTGACCTGCCAGACGGAATAAAGACCTGCGGCATAAGAGAGGTAAAGGTTACGCTTTATCCCAAAGTGGTCGGAACTTTTAAAGTTGAAGTAACAGAGTCAAAATAAGCGATAGAAAAATTCATTCGAGAGGAGGAGCGGAAAAGTGGAAGATGAATTAAACCCGAATTTTGACGCGGAATTCGGCGAACCGAATTATTCGGCGATTGCGCCGACCGAACAAGTGTCGCGGCGCGTTCCGTTCAGCGATGAGGCCGAACGTTCGGTTGTCGGTACGATGTTTTTGAATAAGGACTGTATCCCGGATGTTATCGGAATTGTTAAAGAAACCGATTTTTATACCGAACGTCATGCAGAGCTGTACAGAGCGATTTGTCAGCTTTATGACCTCGGTAAGCCGATAGACCTTGTTACATTAAAAGAACAGCTGACGTTGATGGGAACTCTTGAAAAAATCGGCGGTATTGAATATGTTGTCGATGTTGCCAACTCCGTTCCGTCAATCGAAAGTGTAAAGTACTATGCCGAGATAGTAAAGGATAAGGCTGTTCAAAGAAGTCTTATTCGTTTGGCATCGACAATAGAGGACAGCTGTTATGCCGGCAATCGTGAGACCGATGAAATAATCAAAACGGCACAGCAGGATATAATAGATATAACCCAAGGCAGGACAACCAAAGGTCTTGTTCCCCTCGGGATATATATAAACGAAAGCGTTGAGCTTTTGGATAAGCTTTCCCAAAAAAGTGATACAATAACCGGAATCCCGACGGGATTTATCGATGTTGACAAAAAGACATCGGGCTTGCATAATGCCGAGCTTATACTGATTGCCGGGCGACCGGGTATGGGTAAGTCGAGTTTTGCGCTGAATATAGCGCAAAATGTCGCCGTACAGGCTCATAAAAACGTTGCGGTATTCAGTCTTGAAATGCCCGGCATTCAGATTGCAAACAGAATGTTATCCTGTGAGGCGAAGATAAGTTCCGAAAGGATAAAAAAGGGTGACCTTCGCGATGAGGACTGGGGTAAGCTTGCCTCGGCAACGGAAATTCTCAGCCGAAGCGGAATTTATATAGATGATACGTCAAGTATTACCGCAACGGAGATTGGCGCGCGCTGTCGAAAGCTTATGCTTGAAAAAGGACTTGATTTGGTCGTTATCGACTATCTTCAGCTTATGTCCGCATCGGGGCGCGGCGGCGGAAACCGTTCGCAAGAGGTTGCCGAGATTTCGAGAAGTCTTAAAGTCCTTGCAAATGATTTGAACATACCTCTTATCGCTCTGTCACAGCTCAGCCGTTCGTCCGATAAGGAAAAAAGAGAGCCTGTTTTGAGTGACCTTCGTGATTCGGGTGCGATAGAACAGGATGCGGATATAGTAATCTTTCTTCATCGTGACGGTTATTATAACCCTGATTCGGAAGAGCCGAACAAGACAAAGTGCAACTTTGCCAAATACAGAAACGGTGAGGTCGGGCCTGTCGACTTGACGTGGCTCGGCGAATACACTTCTTTTTCGGATTGGAGCGGTCGCAGTGAGTAAAACGTATAATGAAATATTACTTGATGTAAAAGCCGCAATCGCTGAAAACGGATTGATTGAAAAAGGCGACAAAGTTCTGGTTGCCCTGTCGGGCGGTGCGGATTCGGTTTGCCTTCTCGATTTGCTTTGCAGACTCAGGGGTGAACTTTCATTCGATATTGCTGCTGCGCATTTAAATCATATGATACGCGGTGATGAGGCGAATCGCGATGAAGCATATGCGGCTGAGCTTTGTACACAACTCGATATTCCGTTTTATGCCGAAAGGTCGGATGTGCCGAGAATTGCAAAAGAAAAGGGCGTATCCGAGGAGCTTGCCGGGCGCGAGACAAGATACGACTTTTTCGCTCGGGTTTGTCGAAAGAACGGTTTTAACAAAATTGCAACGGCTCACAATAAAAATGACCGTGCGGAAACTGTTTTAATGCGGATTATGCGCGGCACGGGCATAGACGGATTGGGCAGTATTAAATACAAAAGAGATAACATAATCCGCCCGATTTTGGGCGTTGAACGCAAGGATATTGAAAGCTATTGTGCGGAGAGAAACTTAAAGTTTTGTACCGATTCGACAAACTTTGAGTCCGAATACACGAGAAATAAAGTCAGAAATGAGCTTTTGCCGATGATTGAAAAGAATTTCAATCCCGGAATAGTATCGACACTGTGCCAGCTCGCCGATAACGCGTCTGAGGATGCCGCATTTATAGATGGCTATGCGAAGCGGCTTTATCAGCGGATAAACAGTCCTCTTCCGAAACGAAAACCTGTTGTGCTTGATATAAAATCGCTTAAATTAGTCGAAAAAAGCATAAGAAACAGGCTTATCTTGATTGCTGCGAGAGAAGTTATGGGTGACGGATACTCGCCCGAGAGAGTACATTTTGAAAGTGTAAACGCTTTGCTTGATAAACAAACGGGTGCAGCGGCGGTTTTGCCGTCGGGACTTCGCGTGAATGTGAAATACGGCTGGCTTGAATTTATTACGGAAGCGGAAGAGACAGAACTGATGAAATTGCACAGCTATTCGTATGAGATAGATTTGGATGATGTGATAAAGACGGATGTTACGGACATCGGCGAAATTACGGTTGCGCGAACGGATTTAAAAGATTCGGACAAGGCAACGTCAATCGATGACTTTAATATAAGAATGAGTGTTACCGACCCGCATACAAAACTCGGTAAGAACCAAATGATGCTTGATTTTGATATGCTGGAGGGTAAAACACTTTGTATAAGAAACAGGCGTATAGGCGATAAAATCGTACTTTTTAAGGACGGCAGACGCAAAAAGCTTAAAAGCTATTGGATAGACAAAAAGGTTCCGCAAAGCCAACGGGGTAAGATTCCGCTGCTTTGCGCGGATAATGAAATAGCAGCAATTATCGGTGACAGAGTTGCCGAAAACTATAAAGTAAAAAAATCCACTCAAAGGGGGCTTTTGATCAGTTATGGGTCAAAAAATGAAAATAGGTAAAATTATGATAAAGGAAAACGAGCTGAATGCTCGCGTTTCGGAATTGGCAGAGATGATAAACAAAGATTACGGAGACCGTGAACTTGTTGTAATCGGAGTTTTAAAGGGTTGTTTCGTGTTCATGGCGGATTTGATAAAAAAACTCAAGTCTGATGTCAGAGTTTATTTTATGGAAATTTCGAGCTATCAGTCCGGAACGGTCAGCAACGGAAAAATCACTATCAAAAAGGATTTGGATGTTGATATAGAGGGCAAAGATGTATTAATAGCGGAGGATATAATCGATTCGGGAAATACGCTTTCACAGCTGACGGAAATATTGAAAGAGCGCAAGCCGAATTCGATTAAGGTCTGCACTTTGCTCAGCAAGCCTGCACGCCGCCAAGTTGAGTTTGAGGCCGATTATACAGGTTTTGAAATAGAAGATAAATTTATTATCGGTTACGGTTTGGACTGTGCCGAACAGTTCAGACAGCTGCCGTACATAGCGGAGGTCGAATTATATGATTGATAAGATTAAAGAGTACACAGACGATGCCGTTGATTTTGCGGCGCCGTACATTCAATCGGCTCATAAAAAGGCCGCAGAGAACGCCAAGTTTCTGAAGAAATATTTATTTAAAAATGCGAGGAACAAAGTCAAAGCCGCAAAGAGATACAGATTTATTACCAAACTCAAAAGGGTATTGGAACTTGTTTCATCGGCTTTATTGCTTGCCGCATCGGTTTTGGCGCTTGTATCGCTGATTAAGATTAAGATTGACGATAATAATGCTGATTAACAAACTTTAAAAAGTGAGCGTTTTATACCCAAACGGTATAATTAAATAAAATTTGACAGCTTTGCGCCGCAGAATGCGGCAGATAAGGAGATTAATATGGATATTACAACTATGTTTTCCGAAAAGGTTTCACAGCTTGAAGGTTCAGCTATCAGAGAAATGTTTAAGCTGATGGCAAAACCGGGAATGATTTCATTTGCCGGCGGCTCGCCGGATTCCGCGCTGTTCCCCAACAACGAATTGTCGGAAATAGCAGCGGAAATATTGCGTGACCACGGTGCGGAAGCTCTGCAATACGGTATTACAGAGGGATATACCCCTTTGCGCAATTGGGTGGTTGACAGACTTACCTCACAGGGGATAGATTGTTGTTTTGATAACACAATCATCGTATCGGGCGGACAGCAAGGCATTGACCTTGCCGCAAAATCGCTGCTCAACGCCGGTGACGGTGTAATATGCGAAGAACCGAGCTTTATCGGCGGTCTTAACTGTTTTAAATCATACAATGCAGAGATTTACGGCGTTGAGGTTAAGGATGACGGAATAGATACCGAGGCACTTGAAGAAGTTTTAAAAACTCACGACAATATAAAAGTATTGTACACCATTGCGACATTCCAAAACCCGTCGGGTATAACTATGTCGCTTGAAAAGCGCAAGAAAGTTTTGGAGCTTGCAGAGAAATATAATTTTGTGATTTTTGAGGATAACCCCTACGGCGAACTTCGTTTTTCGGGTCAACCCGTGCCGACAATCAAGTCGCTTGACAAGTACGGCAGAGTGGTATATTTCGGGTCATTCTCAAAGATTTTGTCCCCGGGTATCAGAATCGGATTCACAACCGCTCCGCAAGAGCTTATAAATAAGATGGTTATATGCAAACAGGTACAGGACGTTCACACGCCCGTTATCACTCAAATGATTGCGTATGAATTTTTCACACGCTATTCAATAGAGGAGCATATAGCAAAGATTCGTGCGGCATACGGCGAAAAGTGCAACTTGATGATGAGCTTAATGGATGAACTTTTCCCGGAATGCGTATCGCATACACGCCCCGAGGGCGGAATGTTCCTGTTCTGTACAATGCCTGACGGAATTGACAGCAAAGAGCTTTTAAAAGCGGCAATAGACAAAAACGTTGCATTTGTACCGGGCGCAACCACGATGATAAACACGGATAAGATTTACAGCAGCTTTCGTATGAATTATTCGATGGCATCGAAAGAACAGATAAAACAGGGTATAACAATCCTTGCCGATGTTTTAAACGAAGCGGTTAAAAATCTTTAAAAACGAGAATGCTTGATATTGTCGGTTTCCGGCATCAGCATACACAAGGAGAAAAATAATGTCAGATAATATTACACCAAAAAAGAGAATACTGAGCGGTATTCAGCCATCGGGCGCGGTAACGCTCGGAAATTACGTCGGAGCACTGCGCAACTGGGTTGAGCTGCAAAAATCGGATGAGTATGAATGTTATTTTATGCTTGCGGATTTGCACACAATTACCGTTCGCCAAGAAGCAAAGGTACTCAGAAAAAACGCAATCGATTTGCTTGCTCTGTTTCTTGCCGCAGGCATCGACCCTAAAAAAAGCCCCGTGTTCTTTCAGTCGCACGTCCCGGCACACGTTCAGCTGTCGTGGGTGTTGAGCTGTAACACATATATGGGGGAGCTTTCGCGTATGACACAGTTCAAAGACAAGAGCCGCAAGCACGCTGATAATATAAACGCAGGATTATTCACATATCCCGTTCTTATGGCGGCGGATATACTTTTGTACCAAGCCGACCTCGTTCCTGTCGGAGAAGACCAAAAACAGCATCTTGAGATAACACGGGATATTGCCAAACGATTTAACAATGCGTACAGCGAAACGTTCAAGATTCCCGAACCGTATATTCCGAAAGTCGGGGCGAGAATAATGAGCCTTCAGGATCCGACTCAAAAGATGTCAAAATCCGACCCGAACGAAAATGCGTATATTCTGCTTTTGGACAAGCCCGATGCAATCGTGCGCAAGATTAAACGTGCCGTTACCGATTCAGGTTCTGAGGTTCGCCGCGGCGAAGGCAAAGAGGGAATCGAGAACCTTATGAGCATTTACGGCGCGGTTACGGGTAAGACGATGGAAGAAACCGAAGCCGAGTTTGAAGGAAAAGGATACGGAGTATTCAAATCCGCGGTTGCCGATGCCGTTGTTGCGGCACTTGAACCGATTCAAAAGAGGTATGCAGAACTGACAGCGAACCGTGATTATCTCGAAGATGTTTACCGCAGCGGTGCGCAGATTGCGGAGAGAACCGCGTTCAAGACGATAGCAAAGGTATATCGCAAGGTTGGATTTATACAGCCGTAATATATTAAATGCCGCTTTTATCGGCGTCATTTAATAGTTGGAGGAATGACTATGTTTTACGGAAGTGAAATGGTTTTCAGTAACAAAATATTTGTATTTTTTGCACTTGCGGTCGCGTTTTTGATTTCGTTCGCCGCAACACCGATGGTTATATCACTTGCCCATAAAATTAACGCAATTGATGTGCCTAAGGATAAGCGCCGCGTTCATAAAAAACCGATTCCGCTAATTGGCGGACTTGCGATTTTTTACGGATTTATAGTAAGCGTTTTATGCTTTGCCGAACTTGACAGAGAAACGGCAGGAATTTTGATAGGGTGCGTTATTATTGTGACGGTCGGCATTATTGATGATATTACCGATATGAAGGCAATAATCAAGCTTTTGTGCCAGATTATTGCGGCTGCGATAGTTGTTTATTCGGGCGTGCGAATCGAGATGTTTGCAAACCCGTTTGCACGCTGGTTCGGCGGACCACCATATATATTTATGAATTATTGGGTATCGGTTGCCGTTACGATGTTTTGGATAACGGGTATCTGCAACGCGGTTAATCTTATAGACGGTCTTGACGGTCTTGCGGTCGGCGTGTCATCGATTGCATCAATTTGTATGCTTGTTATGACGATGCTGAGTCAAAACATAAACGTTGCTATCATCACAGCGGCGGTCGCAGGCGCAGGATTCGGATTTTTGCCGTATAACTTTAATCCGGCAAAAATCTTTATGGGCGACACGGGCGCGTTGTTTTTAGGATTTATCCTTGCGTGTATATCGATTCAGGGATTCCTGAAACTTTCGGCGATAATATCATTCGCCGTGCCGATTATCGTCCTCGGACTTCCGATATTCGACACGCTGTTCGCCATTATAAGACGTGTCCTTACGGGAAGGTCGCCGATGTCACCCGACAGGGGGCATCTGCATCACAGGCTTTTGGATATGGGATTTTCTCAAAAGCAGACCGTTGCCATTTTGTACACAATAACGGCGGTTTTGTGTCTCACGGCTGTTGTAATATCGACACGCGGATATAAAAGAGGTATCTTCCTTATTTTGTCGGTTATGGTAATAATCTTAGCATCGCTCAAATTTATGAGCGAGCTTAAAAATCCCGAGCAAAATTCGGAAAGCTGTACTGCGGACAGCACAGACGAAATAAAAATCGAATCGGCAAAAACGGTTGCCGATTCAACAGAAAATAAAGAATAATTAACGATTGTGCCGCACATCGGCGCGGCTGGTCTGAAAGGAAAAATTATGAGTAAAATTCGAGTAATGTCAATATTCGGAACAAGACCGGAGGCAATCAAAATGGCTCCGCTTGTAAAGGAGTTAGAGGCTCATCCCGATAAAATCGAGTCAATAGTTTGCGTTACGGCTCAGCACCGTGAGATGCTTGACCAGGTTTTGGATATTTTTAATATCAAACCCGATTATGACCTTGATATAATGAAAAGCCGTCAAACGCTGATTGATATAGTTACGCGGTCGCTGAGCGGTCTCGATGAGGTTATGAAAGAGGCAAAGCCTGACATTGTGTTGGTTCACGGCGATACGTCAACGACTTTTGTCGGCTCGCTTGCGGCGTTTTATAATCAAATTGCGGTCGGACACGTTGAAGCGGGACTTAGAACCTATAACAAATACTTTCCGTATCCCGAGGAGGTAAACCGCAGAATAACGGGCGTGATTGCCGATATGCATTTTGCGCCGACACAGCGAAATTATAATAATCTTATATCAGAGAAAACAGACCCGTCAACTGTTTATATAACGGGCAATACAGTGGTTGACGCGCTTAAAACGACGGTTCGCGACAATTATGAATTTAAAGACGAAACCCTTGCCGGTATGGAATGGGACGAAAAGCGTGTAATCGTTATGACGGCACACAGACGCGAAAACCTCGGTAAACCGCTTGAAAATATATGCCGCGCGGTTCGCCGAATCGTTGAAAAGTTTGATGATGTCGAGGTCGTGTACCCCGTACATTTGAACCCTGTGGTTCAAAATACGGTGCGGTCAATACTCGACGGCGTTGACCGCGTAAAACTGATTGACCCGGTTAATGCCGATGAGCTTCATAATGCAATTAAGCGCGGCTTTCTCGTATTGACCGACTCAGGCGGATTACAGGAGGAAGCCCCGTCGCTCGGCAAGCCGGTTCTTGTCCTTCGCAACGAAACCGAACGCCCCGAGGCGGTTGAAGCGGGAACGGTAAAAATCGCAGGCGTGGACGAGGATAACATATTTAATATGACCTGTGAGCTTTTGACCGATGACACTGCATATCATGAAATGGCAAAGGCAGTCAATCCTTACGGAGACGGTTATGCGTCAGAGAGAATCGTTGCGGCGATAATCGATAAATTTTCGGACAAATAATTGACAAATAATTTAAAAAGGCGGTTGTAAAAATGGAAGTAAGCTCAAATTTCAATAATGATTATATCGCAGTGGTGGCGGAAGAGGACGGCGTAACGATAATCGGCCTTACAAGCGGCAGAGATACAAAATTTCATCATACCGAAAAGCTTGATAAGGGCGAGGCGTTTATCTGTCAGTTCACCGATGTTACAACGGCGATAAAAATAAGAGGAAAAGCGAAAGTTCTTACCGGAATGGGAAGTTTTGAAACGGGCGAATAGAGTTCGGACGTTAAAATTCTATATAAGGCAGAGAGATAAAATATGTACAGAACAAAAATAGATGTCAGATACAGCGAAACCGATAAAATGGGAATAGTGTACCATGCGAATTATTTTCCGTGGTTTGAGGTCGCGCGCAGCAGGTTTGCAATCGAACACGGTATGAATTATGCCGAAACGGAAAATCGCGGACTTAGGATGCCGCTTGCCGATTGCTATTGCAAGTTTATAAAAAGCGCGGTGTACGGCGACAGCGTGTATGTCGATACCGAAATATCGTATCTCGGTGTTGCCAAGTGCAGATTTGATTTTGTTGTCCGCCGCGCATCGGACGAAGCGCTTTTGGCAAAGGGTTATACGACCCACGCTTTTACCGATACGGATTTAAGACCGCTGAATCTGAAAAAACGTTATCCCGATGTCTATGAAAAGCTTTTGGAAATGCGAGGTGAAACACAATGATACCGAATATTCTGACCACAGCACGGGTTGCGATGGTTCCTTTGTTCGCGTATTTTATGCTGATTGAAAATAATCCGTATGCAGGCGCGTTGATATTTGTGCTTGCCGGAATAACCGATGTAATAGACGGATTTATCGCGCGGCATTTTAATATGATAACGAATTTCGGAATGATTTATGACCCGTTCGCCGATAAATTGATGCAGATAACGGCGATTGTGTGCCTTGCTGTTCGGAATTACATTCCGAAATGGCTTTTGATAATCGTCATTGCCAAAGAGGTAACGATGATTATAACGGGCGGAATCTTGTATTTGAGAAAAATAGTTGTTCGCTCGAATTGGTACGGAAAAGCGGCGACGGTCATATTTTATGCCGCCGTACTGTGCATAATTCTTTGGGGCGAGGATAAGATGCCGCCTCCGGCGATGTATGCGTTTGTCGCAATAATAATTTTGGCAATGCTGTTTGCGGCTGTAGGTTATGTTGTCGATACCATACGCCATTATGACGAAAAGCGCGTCTGACGGCATTTAAACACTTTATATTTCGGTGAAAGGCGGTATTAATTATGGATAAACAGGCAAAAGAGGCGAAAGAACTTGTAAAGCAGATGACCTTTACACAAAGAATCAAGCATTTTTGGGATTATTATAAAATCCATACAATAGTAACGCTCGTTGTGCTTATGCTTATCGGCGTTACGGTTTATCAGGTCGTGTCCAATAAAGAGTATGATTTGCCAATAGAGTTTTTCGGCGAAAAGATGATAACCGATGAACAGGCAGCGGCGCTTGAAAGCTATCTTAAAGATTACGTTGATGATATAGACGGTGACGGCAAAGTAACCGTACATCTGACAAGAACGGGGTCTTTGTCGCAAATGGGCGCAGCAGGCTATGGCAGCATAAAATTTACGGCAGAACTTGCCGCGGGCCAGTACCAGATTTTCATCTTGGATGAGGATTTGTACAACAGCCTGAAATCAGGCAATAGCGGCGAAGACGAAATGCTTATCGAAAGCTTTGATATGCGCGAAAATGCCAAATGTGCCGAGATTCTCGGAATGACGGCGGATGACGAGCCGACATATTGGTGCTTGCTTAAAATGCCCGAAAAGATGAATGAAAAGCCCGAAAATCAAGGCAAGATTCAAAATGCGGAAAAGGCAACGGCGGCGATGAAACAATGACGAGCATCAAAAATATAAAATATATTGAATAATCGCCGTCCCCTGTTCCGCCGTGCCTACCGCGGCGGCAATGAAATATTTTATATTTTTGATTTTGATTGCAACAGGGATGTGGGTGTATATGCACCAATACTGTAGGGGCGGGCGTCCACGACCGCCCGATCACACGAACAAACGGCGCAAATTATGCGGAATGCTATCAACCCCAAAAAACCTCGAAAAAACCGAGGTTTTTTGTTTTTGTGAAAGTGTTTCGGGGATAAAAACGGAATATGTAAGCTTGGTTGTTAATATTGAACAAAAAAATAGTTGAAATTCTGTTAATAAAGCCACTTGCTAAATTCTGATAGTTTGGTATAACTAATATATATAAAGTGTTGGTTAATTATATCAATTAAGGTATGGGGTTTATCCATTTTGTGCTGTGAATTACGGCAAAAGACACAATTTTATCAAAATTAAATCCGGCTCGAACAGTATTTTTATTCATCGGAGATTTATCCAAACAAGAGAGTAACGGGGGAACTTTAAAATGAAACACAAAATTGCGGTAATGTTGATAATGATTATGATGGCAACGATAATGTTTTCGTCGTTTGCGTATGCGGAGGCAGACAATAAGGTCGGCATCAAAATTGAATTTGATAAAAAAGCATATGTAAAAGGCGAAACGGCAGCGGCAACATTAACTTTGACCGGCTTAAGCGACGAAAAGGATGCGGGACTTAAACTCGGTGCATTTGAAACTCATTTAAAGTTTGATAAGACTAAACTTACATATAAAGCGAGCGTTTTTGAAACCGACTTGTTCAGTGGTACGGAAAGCGACAAACTGACAAAGGAATTTCAGCCGACAAAAGATTATGCAAATGTTATTTTGGTTGCATTTGCATATGAAAGCGGAATTTCGCTCAATAGCGTTGATACAAACGGAAACCTTAAAATCGGTACTGTAAAATTTACGATTAATGACAAAGTGAGCGACAAAATTGAGATTGGATTTGATGAGAGCGAAAAAACATATGTAACCGAGCTTGTACAACCCGACCTTTCGAGCAAATTTGACATTACTGTTCCGCAGGAGGATTCAACGGCGGATATAAAAAATGTAATAGCCGAAAACGCATCGGCAACATTCGCGAACAATACGGTAAAAGGTTCAATTAATATAAGATTATCAAAAGGACAGGGTGCGATTCTCATCGCACAGCTTTACGATACGTCAACGGGATTGACAAAGGGAACGGTTGTTAATCCGAATCTTACGGCTTCGGCAAATATAAACGATATAACATTTAACAATATATCGGATAAAACGAATCTTACGGTCAAATATTATCTTTGGGAATCATTCGCGAATATGAAGGCGTTGACAACGATTCAACCGATAGAGGTACAATAAAGAGAGGGCGCAATTACAATGATAAAGAGATTGAAACCGATATTTGCAATTTTGCTTGCGATAACAGTATTGTGTTCGGCAACGGTTTTCGCGAATGCGGAACAGCCGAAATTACAACTATACTTTTCCCCGGGAATAATGAATGATACCAACGGCGAGATAAAAGTTGATGTTAATATGCGAAACTTTGATGTCGCGGTGTCAAAGTCACTCGGAAAAGTATGTGCGGTTACATTTTCTTTTGAATATGATATACAACAGTTTAATATAATGACAGAGGATAATCTTCCCAAAGTCATTTTAGATGACAAATCTTTGGTTAAGAACAAAGCGGATATTGAATCAAAAATCGAAGATAATTCGATAACTTTTACATATATGGATTCAACGCTCAAGGATAATCTGATTGATAAAGATGGAACATTGTTTTCGTTTGTATTGATTTCAAAAAATCCCAAAACCCTTTGGAACTCATTCGACAAATATCCTTTGAGATTTAAAGCCGACAGTATAGGCATAGTTACATATTCGGATTCGTATACGGTCGGGAAAGTTTTTAATGTCGAAGGTATTGATATAAGCGTCGGCGGTTATAACGTTGCGCCGACAATGGTGCCGAAAAGCGTCGGCAAGTATGTTACCTTTACGGTTGGTGAAACAAATGTAAAGGTTGATGACTTTACACAAGAAACCGATGTTTCGCCGTTTATACAAGCAGGTGAAATTATGGTACCTGTCAGGTATTTGACCGAGAATTTGGGAATGTCTGTTGTGTGGAACGGCGATATATTGACAGCGGCGGCGTATGCGGAATATAAGACGCTTAAAATCGATATGAAAACCAAATCGATATTTATCAATTCGGCAAAGGTATACAAGGATAGCGGCGAAACGGTAAAACCCGAGGAATTGAGCGACAGAATATTCGTTCCGGTATCTCTTGTAAAGGACCTTTATCCGAGCAGCACAATCACATCATCGGATAACTCGGTAACAATCTATGTACCGTAAATCAAAGAAATATGGGACTATAACCCAATAATATATTCATCACATTTGTAGGGGACGGCGTCCTCGACGTCCCGTGATGTGTTCATCATATCAGCGGAAAATGCACCAATATCGTGAATGCGAGAATATTTGCAGAGGTGTTAAAAATATAATTGAAAAAAATAAAAAATATATATAAATTTATCACATTAAAAAAATGGGGTGTTTAAAAAATGAAAATTTGTGGTAAAAAATTAATTGCGGGTGCGGCGGCCCTGGCTATGGCGTGCTCACCGATAGGTGGTTTTGCGGCGGAAAATTCCGTTTCAATAACCAAGGTCGAGATACTCAATGACGGTGCGGAAACAACTGTTGCTAAGACAGTTGAAAATCCAACAGCCGCAACAGAGGGTATCACACTTACAACGGCACAGCTGATGCGTGTTACCGCTGTTCTTAAAAGCGGCGATGTTAATACTGCCGGAGAGATTTCGTTCTTGTCGAACATTAACGGAAGTGAAACTCTCGACAACAGCACAATTCAGTATGTAGATCAACAGACGTATACAGCAGGCGAAAATGAGGTTGTTACAATCACATTCCGTCCGCGTACAACAATCACGAACAACGGCATAGGAACTTTTGTTGCCAAAGCCGGAGGTACGGATGTCGCAACTGCGGCAACATTCAACTATTCGGTTGAAGCGCCGAAGAGTAATATGACGTTCACGGCAACAACTCCAACAAGCATCAAACCGGGTCAGAGCGTTTCGTTCTCACTCAAAGACGGTGCAGAAAATGTTATCGGTGCAACGATTCAGGCTAAAAACGGTGACACGGTTTATAATGCAATGTATGACGAGAGTACAGGCTTGTACACAATCACATTTGCGGCGGCAGGAACATACACCGTTACCGCGACAAAGGACGGTTATAACACACCGACAACAATAACGGTAAGCGTTGTTGAGAACACAACCGTTCCCGACGAGGATAAGTCGGTTGTTGAAGAAAACTTGTCGAATGCACTCAATGGTATCGCACAAGGCGGATTATCCGCTGCTCTTCCCGGTCAGGCGGCAGGCACAGGCGCTAATTATGATATAGCGTATACGGTCAGCGTTCCCGAGGGCAAGGCAACGTATAACGAAGCGGATAAGACCATTACACTTAATGATGGCGTATTTGCGGCAAAAGTAACCGTTAATGCAAGTGTTGGCGAGAATATAACCGAACAAAAGGTTATTTATTTAGTAAGAGATAATACAAAGAATATTTCGTTCGGTAACCTTGCTTTGATTTCGACGGCAGCAGGCGAAGACGCATTTGCAAGCACAGAAAAGCTGACTGCTGCAAATGTTGATGAAGTGGCTAAAAACGCTATTAAAGTTGAAGCCTTGAACTATGCTCTTGACAGAGCGGTTCCGATTTCGGTAATCAAGTCGGCAATCGATTATGATATGAATAATGATGTTACATTATCAGAGTACCGTATGCTTAAGCTGTTGTTTGAAGGCAACGAAAACTTTACTGCCGACAAGCTTACGGCTCAGAGAAGCAGCTGGCTTTCGCAGCAGCCTTAACGGTTTTCACTTTAGTAAAATAATTAAAAGTACATTATAAGGGCAATGCCCTCAATCAAGGTGTTGCCTGATATTTACATAATTATTAACAATACTATACTATATTAAGGGGGACTTTTCAAAATGAAAAAGTTTTTAAGTTTAATGCTTACACTGGCATTAATCATCACAACATTGGCGCTGCCGATTACAGCGTCAGCAGCAGACATTAGTTTGCAGGCATTGGTAGAAGATAAGACTATTACTGTTTCTTATACACCGTCTGCATCAACAGTTCATCCCGGTGAAGCATTTACAATCGCAGTAAAAGCAACTCCGTCGGAGGACATCACGCTTGATTCGTACGTTGTAGACATTAACTATGACGGAACTCAGTTCGCATTGACCAATGCGGAAAGCGCTGACTTAAAGAAGTTCGATTCAGATACAACAAATGCGTATGTAAGATTAATCAGCGAAGCAAATCAGGCTGTAACCGCAGCTGACGGTCTTAATCTCGTAACTCTTAACTTTACTGTTAAGGATACAGCTGTTCCAAGTTCTTATACAACCTGTATTTTAGGTGATGATACGGCTTTCACCGTTAAGAACGGCAATACCATTGATTGGTTTGTTCTGGGATCAAGCATCATAGATAATAAAGTCACAACAACAGTAGCGGAAAATACATACACTGTTAAAATTGACGAAAATGAGTTGGTGCCCGGTAAAACATATTACAAAACATCCGGTGTTACTGTTTCTGTTACAGGTACAGGTATCGAAAGCGTAAAGGTTAATGAGGAGTCGTTAACAGCAGGCGGTGAAGGTGCATATACCAAAGTTCTTACAGAGGGCGGCGAGTATACTGTTAAAGTTAAAGTGATAGGCAAAAACGAAGAAAGCAAATCATTTACTTTGAACACAGAAACAATTGCCGCTAAATTGATCACAGATTTTGCAGCAAATGAATTGGGCTATAAAAAAGGCGATAATTTCAGTGTTCCTGTTAAAATTACAGGATTGGGTACATCTGCTCAGGCTGCTATGGTAAGCTTTAAAGTTGAGGCTGCTGCCGGCTTAACGCTCGATACAACAGCACTCGGAGCAGGCGTAACCTATGATGCTGAAAACAAGACAGTTATGTACGGTAATACCGCAGGTGAAACCGGTCTTGGAAATGACGCACTTGTTGCTACACTCAAATTCAATGTTGAGGATGCGGCTGTATATGGTGTAAATTCAGTTACAATCAGCGATGCAAAGTTGGCATTGGTAAAAGATATAGATCCTACTGCTGATTCTATCGGTAACGAAATTAATACTCAAAAGGTTGTAGTTGTTCCGACAGAGGCTTTCGGTACTTTGCCCGCCGACATCACAACAGAGGCTTGGACAAATAGCAACTATACAGTAGCGGTTACCCCTGCTGACGCAGAGGTAAGCGTAAAATATCTTGCAGTTGGCGAATTGACAAGTGTAGATACAACCACGCAAAGCGGATTGAAAGCGATATATGATAATGCGCAGGCTGTTACCGGTGCTACAGTTGCCGTAGACAGCGAAAACAATTATGTAATCATTGCACGTGTTGGCGACGACCCTGCTGTATATCAGCATGTCGGAACATTAACACCGGGCACGAATGCTTGGTACGATAAGACCGCTCCTACTGTTGATATAACGGGAATAGCTGCTGTAACAGGCGTTAAGAATTCAAAGGGTGGATATGTATTTGATATAACAGGTCTTGCAAAGAGTGATGCGCGCAGCGGTCTCAATAAAATCGAGTATAGCTTGAATGGAGTTGATTATACCGAATTTGGCTTAGACGCTACTTCAATTACAATTCCTGAGCAAAACTTTAACGGTAATGTTACGTTCAAAGTTACAGATAAAGCAGGCAACACAGCGGTAAGCGATGGATTTGCTCTTAAGCTTGATATGGATGATCCGACCGTAACAGGAATGGCAGTTGGTGCCGTTCAGGCTGACGGATCTAAAGATATTACAGCTAACGTTGCCGATGTTGGTTCGGGTGTAACCGGCGGTGCAATAACGGTAGCGGTTTACAAGGGTGAAGCCGGGTCGGCAGCGCTTTCGGATATATCTGCAATAGAGGCGCTCGAAAAAGTTGCTGACGCTGCATTGAATGAAGGCGTTGCAACATACAAGACCACGACTGCCGGCAGATACTATTTCGTAGCGGCAGACGCAGCAGAACACATGGCTTTCGCAAGTGTGGACGTTGCATTTGAAACACTTTCGGAAGCAAGCGGTATTAAGGTTAAGGTTTATGCAAGTGCAGCAGATTACGCAGCCGGATTTAAGAAGACCGATGATTCTGCACTTGCTGACTTTGGAGGAACAAACGGTTCGTTCAGATATGTAGCGATTAAGGCTGACGCTGCTGCAACCGGTTACAGCAACAGCTTAACTTTGGCTAAAGACGGTGCGGAAGCTACTGCATACACAGAAGAAACACCTATCACAGAAGCCGGTAATTATGTTCTGATTGTTACGACAACTCATGGTGTAAATGCGGCTGATACCAAGTCGGCAACATATAAGTTCTCAATTGTTGACGAATCGAATATGCCGTCACCGAATGGTGATAAGCGTTTCAATATCATCGACTTTGCAATGGTTAGACAGCTTGTTGAATTAGGTAAGGCTTTACCGACAGCTGAAAACGGATTTAGCGGCGGTATCTTCTCCGGTGACGTAACAGGCGATTTGACTGTTAACGGTGATGACTATGCTGATATTATCAGATCTGTCAGAGCAGGTGAAAAACCGGGTGCATATACATTCAATGTATTTAACAAATAAACTATAAAGCTTAGTTTAATAATTAAAGGTGCGGCATACTCGCCGCACCTTTTTACAACAAAGCATTTCATTAAAATCAAAATAATTTTTCATTGCGTTTGGGCTTGGCGATCGTATGGGCTTTGGGCAATTATTCAACAAGATTATTTTGATTTTTGCAAAATTAAAATAGAAAACCCATACATTTAGGAGAATGACATATGAAGAATTTTAAAAAGTTTTTAGCATTATTTATTACGATTACAGTTGCTTTTGCGGCGTTTGGGTCTGTATTTGTTTATGCGGACGAAAACGATGTCCCGGTTAATATCGGATTTGAAATTGCAAATAAAAGTGTTAATTGCGGCGACAGCTTTCCGATAAACGTCAGATTCGATTTTGATTCGGCAATCGAAGCATCGGGCGGAATTATTGTATTCAGATACATTTTAAAATATGATGCCGATGTTCTCGACATTGTTGATCCGAACACAATGCAGCCGCTGGAAATCGGCGAAGACGGTTATCCGACAGAGGGTTCATTCTTTATATTCGGTAACATAGGCGAAGAAAGCTCACTTACGGTTTTAAAAGCCGGCGAGGGACAGCTTAGACTTGTTTATGGCGGACGGTCGGCATTAAGTGACATAATGACGTCAGGACCTATTGCACAGTTTGCGTTTAAGGTTAAGTCGGATTTACAGCTTAACGAGAGCCTATACACGTCTTTTGAGATTGTGAATCCCGAAATATCCTTGACCGATAAGAATTATAAAGCTGTTATAGAAACCGAAAAGCTCGATGTTAAGATAATGTCCCAATTCACGATTCCGTCATTCGGAAGTCAAAAACAGAACACCACATTAAACATAAGCGGTCGTTCGAGTATCGGTACAGACGGCACAGAGCCGCTTATGGCAAAGATTGTTCAGGGCGAAAACGTGATTGAGGAAAAGCAAGCCGATGTAACGGCGACGCGTTTTAACGTAAGTTTTGAATTAGCCGAGGAAAATTATCCTGTCGGTGACTATAAACTTGTTATGACTTATGGAAGCCAAAGCGCAAGCCGAAGCTTTGGGATTATTGCAAAGGATTCACCGATTATTATCCCCGACCCCGTTGAACCGACCGAACCCGATGACGGCAACAAAGACGATGACAAAAAGGATGACAACGGCAACACGGGCGGAAATTCAAGCGGTAACGGCGGTACGGGCGGCAGCGGAATCGGTCTCGGCGATAAAACAAATGCCAGACCGAACACAAGCACCGACACAAAACCTGATACCGACACGAACAAAGACAATCAAAATAACAATACCCCCGATAACAAGCCGAGTTATCCCACGGATATTGACGGACATTGGGCAAAGTCAAACATTGAATATGTTTATGACCACTCTTTGATGAATGGTTATCCCGAGGGAATTTTTGCTCCGGAAAACAGTATCACACGTGCGGAGTTCGCCACGGTTATGTCAAAGTTTATGGAGCTTGGCGAAGATTCGGCGGCGGCAGACAAATTCTCTGACGTTGACGGACACTGGGCAAAGGGTTACATCGGCGCACTGTACAGCCGTGAGATAGTAAACGGTGTATCTGATATTGAGTTTGCACCCGATGCGAATATTACAAGACAAGAAATAGCAACGATTCTTGCACGCGCGTTTAAGCTCACCGAAAAATCGGCGGATGTTTTTGCTGATAATGATTCTATTGCCGAGTGGGCAAGCGATTTTGTTTATATAACAAAGGCAGCAGGGTATATGCAGGGTGATGAAAACAATAATTTCAATCCGATTGCAAACGCAACCCGTGCAGAGGTTGCAACGATTATCTATCGTCTGCACACGTCAAAATAAAATTTAATTTTTTGCCGTTTATGTTCTCTTTGATGAGGATATAAACGGCTTTTTATGTGTGCCGAGTTAAGTGCCATACTCGGCACACATAAAAAGGGACGGTAAAAACCGCCCCGAGGAGGGTGTGAAAAAAAGTCTGTAAATTTGATTCCTTCTATGATAGAATATAAATAATATCATAGGAGGAATTTTTATGGCAAGACGCAGACGAGAAAGAATGAGTGAAGGGAAAAAGAATATCATAGCCGGACTGATTCAGGAGTATGACATCAAGAGCGCAGAGGACATTCAGGAGGCATTAAAAGACCTGTTAGGCGGAACGATTCAAGAGATGATGGAAGCTGAGCTTGACGAACATTTGGGATATGATGAATATGAGCGCAGCGACAATCCCGATTACCGAAACGGCGTAAAACACAAGAAATTACGCAGTTCATACGGCGAAATACCGATTGATGTTCCGCAAGACCGCAACGGAGATTTTGAACCGCAGATAGTGCAAAAACGCAAAAAGGACATATCTGCAATAGAGCAAAAAATCATTGCAATGTCGGCTAAAGGCATGACTACAAGGCAAATATCGGATATCATAGAAGATATATACGGTTTTGAGGTAAGCGAAAGCATGGTTACTGCCGTCACAAACAAAATACTGCCTCAAATAGAGGAATGGCAGCAAAGACCGTTATCAGCGGTATATCCAATCGTTTTCATTGATGCAATACATTTTTCTGTGCGTGATGAACATATTGTGAAAAAGATAGCTGCATACATCATTCTCGGTATTAATGACGAGGGCAAAAAAGAGGTATTGAGCATAACCGTAGGTGAAAACGAAAGTGCAAAATATTGGCTTGGTGTATTAAATGACCTTAAAAACCGAGGAGTACAGGATATATTAATTCTATGTGCCGATGGTCTATCAGGGATAAAAGAATCAATTGCAGCAGCATATCCAAATACCGAATATCAGCGTTGTATCGTTCATCAGGTGCGAAACACCTTGAAATATGTTGCGGAAAAAGACAAAAAAGCATTTGCTAATGACCTAAAGAGTATATACCATGCACCAAATGAAGAAAGTGGCTACGAGCGTATGCAGGCTGTCACTAAAAAATGGCACGACAGATATCCGAATGCAATGAAACGCTGGGAAGAAAATTGGGATGTCATATCGCCGATGTTCAAATTTTCGGCGGATGTCAGAAAGGTTATGTACACAACCAATGCAATAGAAAGTCTCAACAGTGCGCTGCGCCGGTTAAACAGCCAGAGAAGCGTATTTCCAAGCGATACTGCACTTTTGAAAGCACTGTATTTAGCGACATTTGAGGCAACAAAGAAATGGACAATGCCGCTCAGAAACTGGGGTAAAGTTTACGGAGAGTTGTCGATCATGTATGACGGGCGGCTTTTTTAGCACAAATTTTCCACCATGTACAAGGGTAAAATTCACGGTCTCTTGCGAGACCGCCCTTGACATGGCGTAAAATCCGTGCTATATTATAATTAAGGCAGGAAAGCCTAAACTCGGCTTCCTGCCCACTAAAAACCGATATTTTGTCATAGAAAAATCTAATTTACAGAAAAAACTTCACACGCCCGCCCCGAGATTCGATATTACATACCGAACAAATTATTAACTTTTTCTTTGACTTCTTTTTTTACTTCATCATCACTTTGAGAATCGGCATCGCTGTTGTTATCCGAAAGGCTTCCGCCGGATGATTTTGTGTTTTCGCTGTCTTTTGCCGCCGTATTCGACTTGATAAATTGTCCGTTGTCCTCATCGGGATTATATGCGACTATATCGCCGACCTTTACGCCCGATATAATCTGAACATTGTTTCCGTCCGAAATTCCGTACTTGACGCTTTTGAGTTCACAGCCTTTAGGAATCTTTATTTCTGGATTGTTCAGAGAATTCTCTGTTGTTTCGCTTAAATCCTTATCTTCGCCGTTATCCGCCGACACGGTGAGAACCAAAGCATTTTGTCCGTCTGTTCTGAGCAAAGCGGATTGAGGAACAGTGACAACATTTTTAACCGAACTCAATATTACTCTTGCTTTTACGTTCATACCGCTTTTTAAATCGCCCGGTTCGGGAATGGTAATAGTTACGTCAAAGTTAATCCTTCCGTTTTCGCCCGGTTTACCCTCAACGCCCACATTTGTTACTTCGCCCGAGAACGTTGTGTCCGAAATGCTGTCGGTTGTGATTGTTACGCTTTGACCCTTTTTAACGTCTTTTATAACATCATCACTGACCGATGCGGTAAGCGAAAGCTTGCTTGTATCCATAATAACCATCATCGGCTTATATGAATTTCCTGCGCCGACATTATCGCCCTGTTTGCTGTTCTTTTCGATAACAACGCCGCTTATCGGTGATTTTATGGTGTAATTTTCAAGCTGTTTTTGTGCCGCCTGGACATCAATTTCGCCCGTCTTTTTGTCGTATTCGGTATTACCCTTTGAGCTGCCGCTTGAACCCGACAGCTTAACGCTTGCTATAAGCTGTCCGTTTGATACCTGTCTGCCTTGCTGAGCGCTGACGATTGATACCGTTCCCGATACGTATGAGATAA
Organism: uncultured Eubacteriales bacterium; assembly: GCA_900545865.1. Taxonomy (GTDB): domain Bacteria; phylum Bacillota; class Clostridia; order Monoglobales; family Monoglobaceae; genus UMGS1820. The sequence goes on along the minus strand of URAN01000010.1, from coordinate 35,723 downwards.
TCGGGATTGTCGCGCCGTCATCTTTTTTGATTGAACCGACTTGCGAGCCTGCCGTTACCGAGCTGCCTTGTTTTATGGTCAATGTTGCAATCGTACCTTTATCCGTTGCAATAATTCGGCCTGTGTCCGATGATGAGGATGATGATGTCGTTGTGTCCTTTGCTCTGTTGAGCTCATTCTTTGCACGTTCAACGGCAAGTTTTGCCTCGGTGTCGTCAAGCTGATAAAGTGTATCGCCGGCTTTGACTTCATCGCCGACCTCGAATTTCGATTCGGCAACCGTTCCCGATACAAGCGACATTATTTCATATTTTTCGCCCGAGTTCAATGTGCCGTCGACATCAATCGTGTACATTACGTTTTGCTTTTCCGCCGCCGCCTGTACATAATTGCGCAGGGGGTTCGCCGCCGAAACAATTCCGATTGCCGCCGCCGCGATGATTGCCGCAATCAGAACCGCGCATACGCCGATTGTCGTTGTGCGGTGTGTTTTTATGTATTCGATAAACGTTGCCTTATTGAACTTTTTCTTTTTGTCGAGAGAACGCGAAACCTCCGCAACATTAATTAATGCGGTGTCTTGTGATACATCGCCGTCATCCTGTGCGTCCTCGGTTGCCGATTCGGCATCGGCGGATTCCGAAACATCGTCTGTTTCGATTTCCGCATCGGACGCGTCGATCGGTTCGAGCTGCTGTGTGTGCGGCTCGTTCGCCTCCGTGCCGCAGTTCTCCGAATTTTCGTCCGACATCAAAACGAAATCTTCGGGCTTTGCGTTGTCGTTTTTCTTGTCAAAAAATTTGCCCATATTTTATTTTATCCTCCTTGAAACAGAATTACTCTGTTTTTTAACTGTATTTATTTCGATTTATCGCCGATTGCGACAATCACTTTATATTATATCAAATATTATAACAAAAAAACAGAGGATTTTGTTAAGTAAATGTTAAATTATCAATACGTTTATATTAATATTGTGTTCTCGGGTGTAATATTCGGAGTTTTATCTTAATATAATTAAAACAGGACAAGGATAAAAGAGGAGTGATTCGGTTATGGAGGTTAGCCCGGCGATTGTAATCGCGTGCGTTTTCGGACTTTTTATTCTATATATTCTGTGCAGAGTTTTTATCAGGCCTCTTAAATGGCTGTTTGGTCTCGCGGTGAGCTGTGTTATCGGCTGTGCGGTTATGCTGATGCTGAACACGGTCTTGAACCGATTCGGAACGGGATTTTGTATCAATCCGCTCACTGCACTGATAAGCGGCGTTCTCGGCGTACCGGGAATGATTATGACGCTTGTTCTTCAAGCAATTTTGTGATTGCCAATCAACCGCCGACCGAGGATGGGCGTGTCTTTGGGTGGTGAGCGGCTGAGGTGTTGGGGCGGACGGCGTTATGCCGCCCGAAAAAATGTTTGTGCAACGCCGTCTGTGCCTTTCGGTGCGGGCGGCTTTATGCGTATATTAAATTTTTTAAAAGAATTGAATAAAATTATTGTAATATCGAAAAAAATATGTTATAATAAAAATACATCTGTAATCAGGTGATTAAAACAGCGTTTTTAAACGGATTTTCCCGAGTTTAAGATGTTTTAAAATATATTTTTGCCGTTTCGGGGCGGCGGATTGGAGTTTATTATGGAAAATACTGTTAATTCCGAGAAAAATATCGCGGTTGAGAGCGAAGCGGCGGATGTCCGCGCGGAAGATACCGCGCAAAATATCGACAACGGCGGCTCGGTTAATATTTCGGACGAAGTTGTTGCGGTTATTTCGTCAATGGCGGCGAATGAAGTGGACGGCGTTGCCGGAATGGTTAACAGCGTTGCCGGCGGTTTTGCCGAGCTTTTGGGAATGAAAAATCTTTCAAAAGGCGTAAAAACCGTTCGCGAGGGTGACGATGTGACAATTTATCTTGCCGTTATCATTGAATACGGCGCAAGGATTCCCGATGTATCGTGGAATATTCAGACAAAGGTAAAGTCGGATGTTGAGGCAATGACGGGTCTTAATGTCAAGGGTGTCAACATTTCGGTTGACGGGATTACTCTTGTTGAAAAGGAGCAAAAACAAGAAAAGGAAGAAGCCGAAAAGCCCGTTGAGGAAAGCGTGGCGGAGGAACCGGCGGATTCCGAACAGCTTTAGGCTTGTGACTATATTTAATCAAAAAGGATAATTTGACTATGAACAGAAGAGAAGCGAGAAAGCAAGCATTTTTGCTTTTGTTTCAGTATTCATTCCAGCCCGATGACATACAAGGACTGATAGATGATTTTTTTGCGGAAAATAAAACGGGGAACCAGCGCGAGTATATTGATAAGGTTGTGAGCGGCGTTATCGAATCCAGATTCGAGATTGACGAACGGCTGAACAAAGTATCAAAGGATTGGCACGTTGAACGTTTTTCGCCGGTATGTCTTGCCGCACTCAGACTTGCGGTTTTTGAGATGCTGTATATGGATGATATTCCGCCCGCGGTTTCGGTGAACGAGGCGGTGACTCTTGTAAAGGAGTATGATGACGAAAAAGCCGTTGCTTTTGCCAACGGAATTCTCGGCGGTGTTCAAAAAGCCGTTGCCGCCGAGAATAAGTAACTTGTTATGAGGTGAATTTGTTGGTTAATAAGAGAGAGGCGTTGTCCGTCACCGATTTGAACCTTTACATAAAAGACATTATTGCGGTTGATGATATTCTCGGCGATGTGCTTGTCAAGGGCGAAATTTCAAATTTCAAGGCTCATTCATCGGGACATATGTATATGTCGCTCAAAGACAGCGGTTCGGTTTTGCGTGCGGTTATGTTCCGCTCTGCGGCGGCAAAGCTGACCTTTGCGCCGCAAAACGGTACAAAGGTTGTTGCACACGGACGAATTGCGGTTTATGAGCGTGATGGTCAGTATCAGCTTTATATCGACAAAATGCAGCCTGAGGGACAGGGTGATTTATATGCCGCTTTTGAGATGCTTAAACAAAAGCTTGCGAAAGAGGGGTTGTTTGACCCTGCACACAAGAAAAGATTGCCGAAATATCCAAAGCGCATCGGTGTGGTAACGGCCCCGACGGGCGCGGCCATTCGTGATATAATAAATGTTCTGACGCGGCGGTTTTCCTATGCCGACATCGTTTTATACCCGGTATTGGTTCAGGGCGAAAATTCGGCGGCAAGCATTGTTTCGGCAATAAATTATTTTAACGCAACAAAATCCGCCGATGTGCTGATAGTAGGCAGAGGTGGCGGCTCGATTGAGGATTTATGGTCGTTTAACGAAGAAGCGGTTGCTCGGGCGATTTATGATTGTGAAATACCGGTTGTTTCCGCGGTCGGACACGAAATTGATTTCACAATATCCGATTTTGTTGCGGATTTGCGCGCGCCGACCCCATCGGCGGCGGCTGAGCTTGTTGTTCCGTCACAGGATGAACTTGCGGAAAAGTTCAACAATGTTTATAAGCTGATTTACAAACAGGCGCGGCAGATAATAGAAAACAGACGTATGCGTGTGGAACGATGCGCCGACAGACCGATTTTTAAGAACCCAAAGGGCAGGATTGATGATAAGCGGATTTATCTTGACAATCTCGAACATATGTTCGAGACGGCGGCACAGAGCGTCTTGAAAGAAAAAAAGCGGCTGCTTTCCGAAAATGCGGCAAAGCTTGACGCGATGAGTCCGCTCGGAACTTTGGGGCGGGGATATTCGGTTGCCAAGTCGGACAACGGGGTGATTATTCGCTCGGTTGAGCAAATAAAAGACGGGGATTTAATTTCCGTAACCGTTGCCGACGGTTCTTTTGACGCACGTGTGTGCGAAAGATAAGAATAATTTGAAACAGGAGAGTATTGCATAAAATGAATACTGATAATAATATATTGGCGGATGAAAAAGAAAACGATAATTCGAAACAATCGTTTGAAACAAACCTCGGTGAACTCGAGAAAGTCGTTGCCGCTTTAGAGAAAGGCGATGTAAGCCTTGACGAAATGCTCACGCTTTTTGAAAAAGGCGTAAAGCTTACACAGAATTGTACTGCGGCTCTTGACAGCGCCGAGCAAAAAATAACCGTTCTTATGCGCGATAAAGAAAGCGGCTCGATTGTTGAGCGTCCTTTTGCCGCACAGGCGGAATAAAAATTTTACTCGGTTTGAGGGGTTTGATATATGAATTTTAACGAGCAATATAAAAAATATTTAAGCGTTATTGGAAACAGGATAGAAAAGTACTTTGAATCTTTTGATTATACTGCCTTGCAAAAAAATGTTTTTGAGGCAATGAAATACGCGATTTGCGGCGGAGGAAAGAGAATTCGCCCCGTTTTGACTCTGGCAGTCAGCGATATGTTGGGCGGTTTGTCATCCAATGCCGAATATGTGGCCTTGGCGGTTGAATGTGTACATAACTACTCGCTTATACACGATGATTTGCCGTGTATGGATAATGATGATTTACGCAGAGGGCGCGCGACTTGTCACAAGGTATACGGCGAGGATATTGCCTTGCTTGCCGGTGACGGACTTTTGAATACCGCGTTTGAGATTTTATCCGCCGATAACGGATTTGAGTCTCTTTCGCCGAGCGCAAGGCTGGAAATAATAAGATGTTTGTCGGGCGCATCGGGTGTACTCGGTATGATAGGCGGTCAGGTTGTTGACCTTCAAGCCGAAAACAGAAGCGATATAACCGCCGATGAACTTTTATACTTGCATAAAAACAAAACGGGAGCTTTGATTCGCGCGGCGGTTCGCTGTGGTGCGATTTGCGGCGGTGCGGACAGCAGTATAACGGCGGCACTTGATGAATACGCCGAAAGTCTCGGCCTTGCGTTTCAAATGAAAGATGATATATTGGATGTTGTCGGTTGTACCGAGGTTCTCGGAAAACCAATCGGCAGCGATGCCGATTGCGGCAAGAGCACGTTCGTTACATTGTTTGGCTTGGACGGGGCAAAGGATTATTTGGTTTCCGAAACAAACAAAGCAAAAGCCGCACTCGAACTGCTCGGAGAGAAAGCTCAATTTTTGTCGGAGCTTGCGGATTTCCTGCTTAACCGAAATATGTAGGAATTTGAAACGGACAGGTGTTCGTATACGGATAATATTTAAACCGAAAGGATAATGAGTTTTTAAGATGGATAAGGAAAAGAAAGAAAACAGCCGCAAGGAACACCGCACATCAATTGGCGGACAGGCTGTTATGGAGGGCGTAATGATGCGCGGACCGCACAATGTTGCGACTGCGGTCAGAAAGCCTGACGGAGAAATAGTAATCGATGATATGAAGCTTGGTAAAATCCGCACGGGAAGGTTTGTAAAACTTCCGATTGTGCGAGGATGCGTTAACTTTATCGATTCGATGATAATAGGCGTAAAATCGCTGATGTTTTCGGCGCAGTTCATCGATGTGGATGACGAGGGCGAGCCTGTTGAACAAGAACCGTCAAAATTTGAGATGTGGCTTGACGAAAAGCTCGGGTCGGAAAAAGCAATGAATATTGTAATATATATTTCGGTAATTTTTTCGCTTGCGCTGAGCATAGGTATGTTTATACTGTTACCGGCGTTTATCACGGGGTTCTTAAAAAGCGTGATACAATCGCGCGTAGGGTTGACCCTTATAGAAGGGATTGTCCGCATAGCGATATTTGTTTTATACCTGTTTTTGGTTTCGCAAATGAAAGATATTAAGCGCGTGTTTATGTATCACGGCGCAGAGCATAAGTCGATATTCTGTTACGAAAAAGGCTTGGATTTGACAGTTGAGAACGTAAGAGTTCAATCGCGGCTGCACCCGCGCTGCGGTACGAGTTTTTTGCTGCTTGTAATGATTATAAGTATATTGGTTTATTCGGTTATTCCGTGGGATGAGGCGAGTTTCGCCGCTATTCCTGTCATCGGCAAGGCACTCGGTGCTATGCCGTGGGTGATTACAAGGCTTATATTGCGGCTTTTGCTTTTGCCGATAGTGGCGGGTATTTCGTATGAAATTATCAAATTCGCCGGTCGGCACGACAATGCTTTCACAAGGGCAATCAGCAAACCGGGAATGCTCTTTCAGCATATCACAACCAACGAACCCGATGACAGCCAAATAGAGGTGGCCATTGCGGCACTCAAAGCGGTAATTCCCGAAAACAAAGCGGAAGACGAATGGTAAGATATAATGAAAACAAAAGAATTAAGGACTATTATTACAAATCGTCTTAAAACAGCAGGGAACGCTGATGCGGCGGCAATCTCTGCTGTTTTGCTTATGCGTGGTTTAAATCTCACAAAGACAGAGCTTATAATCGGCGATTATGTACCGACAAACGAACAGATAAAGCTGTTAGATGAATGGGTTAAACGTGCCGAGAAGGATGAACCGGTACAGTATATAGTCGGCGAAAGCGAGTTTATGTCGCTGAAGTTTAAAGTTTGCAAGGGTGTGCTGATACCGCGTGCGGATACAGAAATTCTTGTCTCGGAGGTTCTTGGAAGAGTTAAGGATAAAAAGTCGCCCGTGATTTGGGACTTGTGCTGCGGAAGCGGTTGTATCGGGATAAGCCTTGCATATTATAAAAAAGATTTGTCGGCAAGACTTGCGGATATTTCGAGAACCGCGCTGAACGTAAGCGATGACAACATTAATGAATATAATTTAAGCGATAGAGTAAAGACAGTGTGCTTTGACGTGCTGACGGATGAGATGCCATGCGCGGCAGATTGCGTTGTCTCAAATCCGCCGTATATCGCACACGATGTTATCGGCGGTCTGGATAAAAACGTTCGCTGTTTTGAGCCGTCTCTTGCTCTTGACGGCGGTGCTGACGGACTCGATTTTTATCGGAAGATTGCCGCGAATGCAAAAATAAAAGACGGCGGCATTTTGGCGTTTGAAATCGGTTTTGACCAAAAAGACGAAGTTGAAGAAATTTTGGAACAAAACCGATACCAAAATATAAAAACCGTAAACGATATTGAAAACAGACCGAGGGTTGTAATCGGAACGCGATAATTTTTAAGATTTCGGAGATCATACTCAAAAAATTTAAAAAAGCTATGGTCAAACAGCATAGAATTTGAACGGTTTATATATGCTAAATTGCTAAATTAGGAATAGCGGTTTACGGGTCATATGTAGCTTTTATATGATTTGGTTGCCAAACTCCTCAAAAAATTTGATTTTTTGAGCAAAATGTGATAAAATAAAAAATGTGTGTTTTTTAAAAACACTAAATTTACGGCATTATCATATTTTGCCGATATGAGGAGAGAGATAAAAGTGAAAAGGTTTTTAATAGTATCCGTTCTTGCATTATCGGTTGCCATGAGTGGTTTCGGTATCGTTTTTGCAGAAAATACCGATACGGAAAACGAAAATGTCACCGAGGCAATTGACGACACAGATAACAAAACGGAAAACAACAATGAAACGGCATCGGAGAGTGCCGAACTCGGATTTAGTTATACAGTTTCGAACGATGGCGTTACCATAACGAATGTGGATGATGTAAGCGGAAAGGTGATGATTCCTTCCGAAATCGACGGAAAAGACGTAATAGAGATTGCCAACGGCGCATTCGGCGGCAGCACAAATATCACCGAGGTATATATACCCGATTCGGTCGTTAAAATCGGCGAAACGGCTTTTGCTTACAGCACGGGAATAAAAAAGGTCAGACTTTCGAAAGCGTTAAAGGTTATCCCGAACGGTGCGTTTAATCAATGCACATCGTTAATCGGTATCACCGTTCCTTACGGAGTTACCGTGATAGAGGACAACGCGTTTTCATCTTGCCCGTCACTGTCATCAGTGTCTGTTCCGACAACGGTTACGAACATTTCGGCGAATGCGTTTGACAACAGTCCGAACATAGTATTTTATTGCAAGCTGAGCGATGAGCCTTACGGTGTGTCATTCGCCAATGAACACGGAATAAGATGTGAAAATCTTATCAATGTATACTTAAACGGTGAAGAAGTTGATTTTGACCAAGCTCCGATTACGGATAACAAAAGGTTCAGAACACTTGTTCCGCTGCGCTCGGTGTTGGAAGATATGGGTGCAAAAATCGAGTGGTACGATGATATGGAATATGCCGGCTTGAATATAGGAGATTATCGTATACTTATAAAACCGAACAGCGAGTTTATGCGTGTGAATGATGAAACGGTGTTCCTCTCATCACCCGCGGTTGAGTATAATGAAAGAATTCTTTTGCCGATACGCGATGTTGTTCAGGCGGTAGGCGGAAAAGTTGTTTGGAACGAAAACAGCACATCTGTTTTCATAACATACACACCCGAGGATAAATAGCGAAACAAAATTTAACATATTAAAAGACGCCGTTTTTTCGGCGTCTTTTAATATACAAAACATGGCGTCCCCAAGACGATTCGAACGTCCGACCTACTGCTTAGGAGCAAATTGTACCGTATTTTTCAAGGTGTTCTCTCGTGTTCAGAAAAACCGTACAATCCGCATAACTACGGGATTTGTGAGAGATTTGAATATGATACTGTGTTATCTTATATCATATAATTTCACACAATTACAAAGGCTCCTATTAGCAAGCTATTAGCAAAACTTGCAATAGACATTACCAACGATGTACCTATTTTAACACCAAAATTTATTTATGTAAATAGCATAGTTGTTTTTTTGTAGACCATTACTCTCGTATGGCTTCTATGTATGAAACCGAGTAAAAAGAGTTTATCAAAACTGTATCTGACGGTGAAAAGGAATTGGAAACCGCCGAGCAGAAAAATGTTGATATGCGTCTATTACTCAAAACCCTGCGTGAATTGACTGATTTTAAGGAGCTTATTCCCACAATCGTTGATTCATTGATACAGAGGATAGAGGTTCATAACAACGATAAGTCAAGCGGACATTGTTATGTTAAGGTTGATATTTACTTCACCGCCGTCGGAATGATTGAAATTCCCGATGAAAAAGAAATATCGGAAATAATCTCTAAAATTCAAGAAAGTCCGCAGATGTATAAGGTAGTATAATAAGGAAAACGGAGTAGCTCCGATAAGTTTGGAACTACTCCGTAAAAACTTCCTTATGTGGCTGTGACTAAAGGCGCAGCCCCTTTTTTATTATCTCATCCATTCTTTGCCGATTTTCTGAACTCGCCTGCGGACATGCCGGTGCTTTCTTTAAATACGCGGTAGAAGGTCTGTGCGCTGGTAAAGCCGCAAAGGCTGATAATCTCATTTATATTTTTCGAGGTGGAGGTTAAAAGCTCCTTCGCCTTTTCCACTCTCAGCCGCGTGATATACTCATGAAAACCCACGCCGAGCTTATTTTTCAGCGCGGTCGAGAGGTTATTTTGATTCACAAAGAACCTATCCGATAGATATTTAAGCGAAAGCTCCGGCATGCGATAATTTTCCGAAACGTATTGGATAATCTCGTCATAATCAATCGCGTTTGCCTTTTTCTCCGCACCGAAATCCGAAATGCGATTAATCAGCTCATATATCGCCTTTTTGATATCCTGCGGCGGCTGATTCAGATAATCGTTCAAAACCTCAAAATCAAGCTTGTTTGAGTCAAGCGGGATTTGTTTCATATGTATTACCTTTAAAAGTATATTTAATATGTAGTTATAAAGCCGTTTCTGCATTCTCGGCGGCAGAGCAGCATTATCGGCAAGTATCTTTTCAAACGCAGCGATTGCCTCGTGGCGGTCAAAGGAAATGAGCGCTAAAAAGAGGTTGTTTTCGTCCTTTGACGAAAAAGATATGTCGCTTGTGATATGAACCGAGGAGACAATCTGATTCCCGCTGAGGTCGTATTCTGTCATGTTCTCGAACGCTTCGTTATATGCGCGGTGCAGGTCGGAGAGCGAGTCGCAGCATTCGCTTTTGCCCATCGAAAGCGTCACATAGTCCTTGTCCTGCCTCATGTCACAGTACAGATCTGCCAAAACTCTGTCGGCAAAGCGATAATCGGAGGGGATTTGGAAATTCAGCACGATGTACAGCTGATTGTTTTTCTCCGGGATTACCGAGCAGCGGAAATGCTCCTTGAACAGACTTTCCACCAGATTGAAAAAGCCCTTTCGTATTATTTTGTAGTCATTGGAGTTAAACACATCGAAAAATCCCGATGAGGGTATAAGGCGAATGGTAACGATTGCAAATATGCCGTACGGAAAGTCGAGTGAATTTAAGATAGTTTTCGCGGCGCTGTCGTCTAAGGCATACTCGGTCGAAGTCATCAGTCCGAGCAGAAACTGCTTTTGTGCGGATGGGTAGACAAGTGACAAGTCCTTGCTCTCGGCATACATTTTCATTGTGACCTTGCCTATATCATCGATTATGTTCTGGCTGAGGTGCGAGCCGTTTAGCGAAAGCCCTGCCAGAATATTTTCAAGCGGAGTTACAATGCTGCTTGTGCTGCGCAAGAGCAGCAGGAACATAACCGCGGTGAAAAACAGGATTATGCCTGCCAAAAACAGGATGATCGGCAGCGTTTTGTGCAATATTATGCTCTCCGGCATGACCGAGAAAAAGATATAGCCGAGTATGGAATTACTCGAGGAATATGCCGATATCAGGTAATTCTTTCTGCCGAATCGGAACGAAAAGGTATCGTTGTCGTTATGCAAAAGCGAATCGGTAAAATCGGACGAAAAATCAAAGCTTTGTCCCGATTGGGTTATCTCGTAAATATCATTCTTGTATTTGTTGTAGATGTAGACCGGCATATCGTACATTTCGAACTGTCCGAGCGCGGCAACAAAAAGCTTTTGCAGATTTATATTTACAATAAGCAGGTTTTTCTGCGGAAAATCGCCAATTCTGCGTACTATAACCGGCAGAACCTGAGTTCTTTCTCCGTTTTTGACCACCCCGGTGGGGAGCAGAATGCGATAGCGCTCGGTGGTGTAAAAGCGGAAATCGCGGAAATACGCCGTGTTGAAATCGTCATATACACATTCGTTCTGAAAATATGTATTGATTCCGAAACGTCCGTAGTCGGTGTAAACCGAATCGCGTGTTTTGTTGAGTACATATATTTCCTGTGCAAAAGGAAATGATGTGCGTATTTCATCGCAGCTCTTTTTAAAATTCTCCGGGTCGTAGCTGTAGTCGGTCGAAATCAGCGCCTGCATAAGCTCGGAATTGTCGTCCAAAATCAGCAGCGCCGAAGCAAAATTCTGAATCAGCGCCTCGTTGTATTGAAAAAAGCTTTTCACAACCTGGTGCGATGATTTTTTTGTCGAATTGCTTATTGAATAATAGTTGATTCCGGTAAGTATTAAAACGAGAACCAACAAAATGGCAGCCGGGGCAAAAATGACAATCGCCATCTTTCGGAATGCACCGGATGATTCCCGGGGAGTTTTGTTTGACTTTTTTCGCATGGCTGAGACAATTTCCCTTTCTTCTTAAAATTTATATAATTATTTTATAATAAAAGTATTAATTTTTCAAGTCTTATTTGTGATAGAATGAAAAAAATGTACATATTTACTAAAATAAGAGTAATGATTTTGAGCAAAAATGAAAAAATGAGAGTTTTGAAATTTTGAGAGGCGATATCAGACTCAAAAAAATCGGGGCGAAAAGTGGAATATAGCGAAAAACGATACCAAAAGTGGTATCACAAGCCGATTTTCGCGAAGAAATGAGATAAAAACGAAAAGCTGTTACTTGTGGGGGAGGGGTAAGAAATGGTACAATAATTGCATAAGGGTAAGCGTGAAAGCAATGCCGAAATAAGAAAAATTTCGATACATCTCCGCCCGAGGGTGTGAGAATAAGGCGGCGTTTTTTATTTTTGTAATTGTGTTCATGCATAAATTCCTACAAATAAAAATACGGAGGTTTGATTATGAAATAAAAATACGGAGGTTTGATTATGAAATAAAAATACGGAGATTTGATTATGAAAAAACAAATTATGAGAGTGGCAGCAATGGGTATGAGTCTCGCAATGGCTGCCGGTGTGATGAGCGGCTGCGGCGATTCGAAAAAAAGCTCAGCCGACGCGGACGGAAAAATCGTTATTACGGTCGGGGATTATTTTGCGGATGAGACGGCGAACCCGGAGGCATATGCAAAAAATATGAAAAAGGTTGCGGAGTTTGAAAAACTGCATCCCGATATAAAAATCGAAGATGCAAACTGGGGCTTTGATGTACAGAGCTACATGGCAAAGGCGGAGGCAGGCACACTTCCGACTATATATTATGCACCGCTGACCGAGACAAAGAAGATTATCGAAATGGGATATGCGGCAGACCTTACCGATGAATTTAAAGAGCGCGGCTTTTATGATGAGGTCAATTCTTATATGTTGGAGCTTATTTCGGACGACCGGGGAAAGATATATTTCCTGCCCGGTGGTAACTACGATGTTGGTATTGCGGTCAATGTAAAGTTATACGGCGATGCAGGTTTTGTAAACGATGACGGAACGCTTTATCAGCCGACCGACTGGGACGACCTTGCAAGAGTGGCAAAGACGATAAAGGAAAAGACCGGTGCGGACGGATTTATGATTCCGACAACGGGCAACTGCGGCGGCTGGAGAGTGACACCGATTGCATGGAGCAACGGCGTTACATTCGAAACAAAAGAGGGCGGAAAGTGGAAAGCAACCTTTGATTCGCCCGAGTTCGTAAAGACAATACAATACATATCCGATTTGAAATGGAAATACGACGTTCTGCCGGCAAAAACATTGGTAGAGCTGGAAGAGCCGTATAAGCAGCTTGCGGCAGGCAGCGTTGCAATGTGCTTTGCGGAAGCAGATTCGGCAAAAAATGCTGTCAATACTTACGGCATGGATGTTAAAAATATAGGTTTTTTGAGAATGCCGGCAGGCGATAAGCGCCGCGTAACCCTGATGGGCGGCGGTGTGAGTGTTATAGACCGTAACGCAAGCAAGGAGCAGATTAAGGCTGCAATGGATTGGGAAGAATTTTTGGGCGTTACAACAAAGCTTGACGACGCGAAAAGAGAATCGCTTCGCAAGGATTATGAAACTCAAAAAGTAGACAACGAGCTTGTCGGAATCCTCTCGGTTTCTCCGTGGAAGTCGGACAGTGAGGTTGAAAACTATAAGCACGAGCTTTCAAAGAAATTTATGACTGTAAATGAAAAATACTTTACAGATTTTAACAATAAGGACGATATGGAATTCCAGGCGGAAGAACCTATCGACGGACAGGCGCTCTACGCTGTGATTGACAACATTGTCCAGGAGGTTCTCAATAACAAGAACGCAAATATCGAGGAGCTTGTTAAAAAGGAAGCGGCAGACTTCCAGAAAAATAATCTTGACTATGCAGAATGACAATAAAACCGATGAGGCTCTGACGAAAAATAAGCGGCGCGTCCTCTTGCAAATGCTGAGGAAGTACCGTGCAGATCATCGAAATTTTAAACGGCGCATTATCACATTAGGTACATCAAAGATTTAATTACAAATTATAACAAGAAGGAGAGGATACAAAAATGAAATGGCTAAGAATCGCCGCGATTGCGGCAATAGTAGCAGGGTTATCGATTTTTTCGGCAGCGGCGGCGGAGGATGTCAATTTCCGCTACGAAAACACATTCGACAATGGCATAAATGACCTGGTTGAGGTCGACAACGACTACTACACATTCACATTTAACGGCGGCGGACGGTTTAATAGCTCGGTTACTGTAAACGGGAATGTGGGAGTGCGTTCAAATCCCCAAGCATGGGGCGAGGGTCAGACAAAGTTCACCTTGAAAAACGGCGGTATAAGCAAAGGCAAGGTCAGAGTCTCGTTCGATTTCAGCGTGGATACCAACAGGGAAAGCCACTCGGGCGACAACGCAATTTTCGGAATGAACATGATAAGCTCATGGGATGGCGGAAGAATGTTCTACATTTTCTCCGGAACAACGAACACACCGGGCAGCATCTCAGTTTGTTCGACAATCGGAGCATTCCCCGGAGCGGCGACAATGGAGCTTGACCCTGAAAAGGTCTACAATATAGAAGTGATTTTTGACTACGACAGCGGAACTGTTTACTATTACATAGATGGTGAAATGCTAAGCGTAAAGCAGACAAATCTCGGTCAGATGACAAACTTCTCTATGGCTCCGAGCGGCATGATAGACTACTTTGACAATCTTGTTTTTGAGCATTTGAACAGCATGGACATGATACCGTCGCTCGATTCCGCCGAGACAGGCGGCGCGTATATCAGTTACTCGGACGGAATCGACCCGGAGTCGCTTCCGAGTAAGGATATCATTGTGAAAAATCTTTTCACCGGCAAGGAATTTTTGTGCAAGACGGAGATTTCAAAATCAAAGGTTCTCAAAATAGCGCCGGAGGAGAATTTTGAAGAAGGCTGCGAGTACGAACTTAAGCTGCCGGCAGGTATAAAAGGTTATTCGGCATCGGCTGCGAAGGAGACGACAATCAACTTCAACGTCGGCGAGGGAAACTATCTGACAAAGCTCAGACTTTCCGACATGACAAGGGAGGAAAGACCGCTGACCGACAAAAACCCATCCGAGACCAACAGGATTATTCTCACTTTCCCGGCATCGATATCGGCAGAGACAGCCGCGGCAGGCGTGACTTTAAAGGACTCGGACGGAAACGACGTTGCATTTTCGCCGAGCTATAACGGGAACATAGCCGAGCTTTATATCGACGGAACGCTTTTGGGCGACAGCGAATACACGCTCTCGATTCCGCAGGGTGAAAGCCTTGCGCGTGCGTATGATATAAAATTCGAAACCGCTGAGGGCAAAATTCTAATCACCGAGGAGAAATATTTCATCGGCGAGCAGAGAGTGGGAACTCTTGACGAAGCTGCTGCGGGCGACACAATCACAGTGAAAACATCGCTCGTTTCCACATATAAAGACGCGGCGTCCGCACTGGTGTCCGGTTCGATGTGGAACAAAATTGCAATGACAGGCTATGATTTCGCGGTTGCGTCCTTTGACGCGGAAAGCGGAAGAAAGGCAGAAACCACGCTCACATTCACAGTTGCGGACAACAAGGAATTGATGCTTAAAACCTTCCTTTGGAAAGGTCTTGGCATAATAAATCCGATTCGTGCCGAAAGCACAATCAAATAAATTTCGTTTACGACCATTTTGAAAAATGGTGTAAAAATATCAAAAATCGGGTGATTGAAAAGGACCGGTTTTGCAATCGCCCCCAAAATTCTAAATTAGACGGAGGTTTTGTGAAATGAACAAAAATCTGAAAAAATTGCTCGCATTTTTTGCGGCGGCAGCAATGATTTCTCCGATACTGCCGGTATCGGCTGAGGAGACCGAGCTTAAGGATGCCGTTTGGTATCGGAACACATTCGACAACGGTGCAGCTGATGCCGTAGCTGTTGATAACAAGTATCTCACTTTAGAGCTTGGGGTAAAGGCTGACGGAACGACGAGTGGTGCTATGCTGAATGAAACCGTTACTGTGGACGGAAATGTTGGTGTAAGAGTACGCAAGGGAGCATGGCTTGACGGACAAACACTTCTATTTACTCCCAAAACAGCTATATCGGAGGGAAAATATCTTGTATCATTTGATATGAGTCCGGATGCAGATGTTGCGGAACATGGCGATGATGCGTGGGTAGGTTATAACTTTATATCGTCTTGGGAAGGCGAAACAATGACCTTTTTCAAAAAGATGGACACGGTGGGCGCAAGCACTCCGGTACTCGGATACGGCGTAAAAGGTGGGGATGCATCAAATCCTATGGATCCGGACAAGGTTTATCATTTTGACTACGTGTTTGATTATTCCGATAAGACAGCAAAAACATATATGGACGGACAGCTTATCAAATCGGCATCGGACATCGTTGCAATGAACAACTTCAATTTCAGCCTTAACGGAACAATCGATTATGTCGACAACATTCAGTTCGTAAAAATTGAGGGCGAGACCCCGGTTATGACCGCGAAGGCATATGCAGGCACAAACTACGCCGATGTGACATTCTCAACCCCGGTAACGCGCGGCAGCTTCGTATGCTCGGATAAGGAAATCTCAAAGACGGTTTGGGACGGCAACGTATCGGCAAGAGTGTATTTTGACACCGTAGTCGGCGAAAACGAGGATATAACGCTCTCGACAGACGGAATAAGCGGCTTTTTCGGCACTGCATTAAAGGCAGATTCCGTAAAAATGCAAATTGCTCAAAACAAAAACATTTTGTACTATAACACCTTTGACAACGGTGTTGCCGATTATACGGATTTTAAAAGTGAAGAGATAACCGTTACAACTCAGCCTAAAGAGCCTAAGCCGACACTGACTGCAGAGGTTGACGGAAACAAGGGTATCAAATATAACACAGTAGCATATGCAAGAGATGTAAGCTTTAAGTTTGTACCTAAAGCTCCGATAACAAGCGGAATTTATACAGTTTCGTTTGACTTTAAGCCGGAAACCGACGAGGAATGCGCAAAGCACGACGGAGATAACAACAGCTTCGGACTGGGTATGGCTAATAACTGGGACGGTAAGAGAGTTGCATATCTGAGACCGACCTCAAACGGAATGATTTATCTCCCGATGACGACCTTTGGTGAGTGGGACGACAATGCCAATGCGGTAACTCTTGACCAATCGGTACATTCAATTGAATTTGTAATGGACTATACAACAAGACAGTCACGCTGCTATCTTGACGGTGCGCTTGTAAAGACATATACGGATTTTAACGCACAGTATTTCCCGACAAATGATTTTGAGGTAACCTTTGGCGGAACCTTTGCATACTTTGACAACTTAAAGGTTGCATACATGAACGAAACATCGTTTACGGCAGGAAAGCTTGAAGCTCCGGCTGTCGGTGACACCGTTCTGAGAGTTGTTCCGTCCGAGAGAATAGATTCGGAAACCCTTTCGGCAGATAAAGTATCGGTAACAAAGAACGGCAAAAG
This sequence comes from uncultured Eubacteriales bacterium, assembly GCA_900545865.1. Classification (GTDB taxonomy): domain Bacteria; phylum Bacillota; class Clostridia; order Monoglobales; family Monoglobaceae; genus UMGS1820. Next base: position 18,813 of record URAN01000010.1, on the reverse strand, counting down.
CATCACTCCGACAGAGGTAAGAGCGGCTGACTTCGGCAGAAAAATCGAGATAGCTCTTCCCGAGGGGGTCGGCGCGGACGAGACATACGAGGTAACGCTCGGCGCAATCAAGAGCATATCGGGATACGCATTGGTTGACGGACTCAACAAGGCTTCGGCGTATGTAAATCCGATCAGAATCGAGGACGGCAAGGTTATCGCAAAGGTGACAAATTCCTCCAATGCGGCCGTAACTCCGACAATTTTTGCGGCAACATACGAGGGTACAACCTTAACCGGCGTTAAGTCGGCGCCAGCCGACAAGGCAATCCCGTCAGGCGGAACCGGCGAGGTATCGCTCGACATAAGCGAGCTGACAGGCGAAATTTCGATATTCGTATGGAATAACATGTCGCCTATGATTAATGTGGGAAAGATCACAAAGTAAAAGCATCCGAAAGGAAAATGATATGCTGAAAAGAATAATCAGTTTACTTTTTTCGGCGGCGTTCCTAATCTCCGGCACAGGCTTATCGCCTGTGTCGGCGGAGAATGCTGCAGCGGCAGAAGCTTTCTGCTATGAAAATACTTTTGATTTAGGGATTGACAGTGCGGTGGGTTTTGAGGACGAAAATCTCTCGCTGACAGTTCCGGCAAAAAATTTAATGAAAACCGCGCAGCTCGACGGGAACAACGGTATTACCTACATAAATCCCAATGCGTGGGCAATTCAGCCGAGCATACGCGCTGATTTTAAAAATGAGATATCGAGTGGAGTTTTAACGGTTTCGTTCGATTTCAAGCCGGCGGACGCAAGCATTTTGAAATCGCACACCGGCGACAATCACACCGGCGACAATCACAGCTTCGGCATGAAGATGCAGCAAAACTGGAACGGACAGAGAATTGCATATTTCAGAGCGGATGACGGCAAAAGGATAAAATATATCCCTATGACGCAGGTGGGCGAATGGGATGACGGCGATTCGGCGGTCTATATGGACGGCGGTCTGCACACAATCGTCTGGACATTCGACTATGACAACGGCAAATTGCTGCACTACCTTGACGGAACGCTTGTGAAAACGCAGACCAATCTTGCTGCCTTTCCGATAGAGGATTTTGAGATAGCTCTCGGCGGTCAGTTTTCATATTTCGATAATCTGAGAATTTCGTATATGCCGAGCGGAGCGAGTGTGAAAAAGACGATTTATCAAAACAGCTTTGACAACGGGGCGGCGGACAGAAAATCGTCATCGGACGAAAACGGGAGTATTTCGTATTCGGGGAATGTTCACTCGGTGATGTACCAAGGCAATGCCGGATGGGGCATGAACGAATCGGCATGGGCAAATTCCGAGACTGTGAAGTACACCTTAAAAAATCCGGCAGACAGCGGCAGAGTCAGAATCAGCTTTGACACAATGCGCATGAGCATTGACAATCCGCAGCCGGCATATATAAAACTCGGCGGAATGTATGTGTTTTATATGACCGACAGAGGATTTTACGGACCGAATCAAGCACTTTGGGGCTGGGGCGACACAAGCGCAATGACTCCGTTTGAAAAAAATGTGTTATATCACATTGAGCTTGTCTATGATTTTGATGTTCAAAAAGCATATACCTATGTGAACAATGAACTTTTGAGCGAAAGGAGCATGCCGAAGGACTTCAAACTTGAAAATATAGACATGCAGCTTTCGATGATTAATGAATACTTTGACGAACTGAAAATTGAAAGAGAATATCAGCAGCCTGTCAAATATCGGCTCTCAAGCGATAATTTGGGAAATATCTTTTTTGAGGACGAGACGGTGGAAATTACGCTTGAGGAGCAAAATGTCGGCACGACTTTAATCGATGATAATCCGAAGATAACTGTCAAAAATGCGGCAGGCGAGACGGTTTTTTCGGAGAATATACTTATAAAAACAAACTCGGGCGAGAGAAAAGAAAGAAAAATTTGTGTTAGCGGACTTGATTTCGGAGTGTACACCGCGGAGGTTGAATCGGAGTACGGGGCAAAAGCGTCTATGCAGTTTTCAAAAAGTGTGGAATCGCCAATGCTCAATCAAAGGCTCGGCACATGCACACATATGCTGCGCTATCCGATAGATATTCCGAAAAATATGGAGCTTTTGGCAAAGGCAGGCTTCAGCGGACTGAGAATCGATTTCATCTGGGCGGACAGCACAAGCTCACTTGCAAGCTTTGACAAGGTGGTGGACGAGGCGGCAAAGTACGGGATAGACGTTCTTGCACTTCTGCCGATTTCGGACGAAACAAATGACTCGGACGGCGGCTTTAACACAGATGAGGACTTTTTGAGCCGATATGCCGATTATTGCACGCTTGTCGCGAATTACTTCAAGGGCAGAGTGACGCATTATGAGCTTGGCAACGAGGTTAATTATATGAAGAAATCCGACGGAACTCCCGACTTGGGTGCGGATTATGCAAAAATTCTCCGGGCAGGCTATAACGCGCTAAAGGCGGTTGATAAAAATAATCTTGTTTCGACAGCCGGGACGGCGATTGTATACACCGATACCGACAGAAATCAGCGCCAAGTTGCGACGGGCATGCTCGGTGAAATGCAGAAAAACGGATTTTGTTTTGATATATTCGCAACGCATCCCTATCACGTGGCACAGCCGCCCGAGGTAAAGGACATGTGGATCGAGTACAATTCATGGCCGGAGCAGGCAATGCTTGCAAAGCAGCTTTTGAACCAATACGGCGCGCAAAATAAGCTTTCCTGGGCGACCGAGGTCGGCTGGGCGAGCTATGGAATAAACGAGACCAGAGGGTCGTATCACGTGCGCATGCTCGCGCTGAACGACACAAACCACTACAATGACAGAACATTTTTCTATGACAATGTGGACCATGGCTATGACACAAGTGATGCTGAGGACTGCTACGGGATGATACGGAACTGGAACAATGAATTTTGGTACAGCAATACAGCCTATTCGGCGAAGCCGACCTTTTTGGCGGCGGCACAGTGGAACAAGATGACCGCGGACAAGGAGGGAACGGAGCTGATTGCTGATGGCAGCAAATATATCGCATGGTTCGAAAACGAATCGGAAAAATCAGCTGTTGTCTGGACGACCGACGCGAGCGCGGATATCACAGTGCAAAACGGCTGTACGGGACTTATAACCGTTCGCGATATGTACGGAAATGTGACTGCGGAGACAAGCGGAAGCGGCATAACGGTCGCGGCGTCTGGCAAGCCGATGTATGTCACCTTTTCCGGGGACAGAATGACGGCGGAGCATAACGGCATTGAGATAAATACCCTCAGCAATGTGAAGGACGGAGACGAGATTGTATTCAAGGCGCACAGCCTTAAGCCGAATGGCAAATTTATCATTGCGGCATATGCCGGAGATGCGCTTGTCAATGCATATATTAAGGATTTGGATTCGGACGGAAACGCCGAGAAGGCTCTTGTGCAGGCAGGCGCAGACCGATACAAAATGATGCTTTGGGACGATTTTTCGTCAATGAAAAGCATTACGCCGTCAAGAGTGTTGCAAAATAGGGGAAAATATGATAAAATAAAGTTGGGCATGGACAGAAAGGAGAAATAATAAATGAAGAAAAAACTGACAGCAATCTGTTTGTTTGCGGCGCTGTGTGTGCCGACAGCCGTATTCGGCGAGGCGGTGCAGGTTGGCGACGGACAGACCGTCGCGGTGAGCGGAAAGACGGACGAGAAAAATGCGCCGATCGCAATCGAGGTTTACTTCGGCGATAAGACGGCAGCGGATTTGGAGGGACTTACCAAGGATAAGTATACGGATATCCTGGTGTGCCACGACCAAAGCGTGACCGATGCGGACGGAAATTACAGCTTTAGGTTCGACATTAACGGAAAAAGCGGCGAATACACTGTCTTTTTGGCAACCGATAAGACCGACCTGCCTAAGGAAAATCTGATTTTCGTAAGCCTGGAGGACTACAAAAAGATTGCGGCGACGATAAAGAAGGATGATATTTCAAAGCTTAAGGAATATATCGAAAACGAGACATATACAATCGGACTTACCAAGGAGGACATTGCCGAAATCGATACCGGAAAGCTTGCCGCGGTTTTGCATGAGACGATAAAGACAAGCACCTTTGACGAAAATAAGCGGAGTGAGCTTTTGACAGTGGTTCATAAGGCATTGTTTGTCGAAAAGCTCAACGAGGGCAAAATCACGGACATATTTGCCGAGAGCAGCGAGTTGACCGGGCTTTCCGGCGGTGCGCTGAAAGACTGGTACACAAAGGAATATGTGACCGAGGATTTGAAAAAGGACGTAAATCAGAGAATCAGCGGAAAATCAATTGCAAGCTATGCTGCATATGAGGAGCTTTTGACCGATTCGTTTATCCTGTCAACGGTCAGATATCCCAACGGCAGCGGAAACATAGAGGATATAATGACAGCGTTTGCAGAGAGAATCGGAATAAACATATCGAGCGCGAAAGCAGACACATGGACAAAGCTTGCCGGAGAAAGCTGCGCCGACTTGCCTGCTTTGAAAAATGCATATAAACTGGCTCTTTCGGCAGGAACGACTACAAGCGGCGGTGGCGGAGGCGGCGGAAAATCCAACGGCTCGGGCAGCACAAACAAGGAATTCAATTTTCTTATATCGGGTGTTCCGACTGCAAAGGATAAGTCGGGTGAGGCTCTGCCGTCGGCAAGCTTTTCCGATATAGACGGCGTAGAATGGGCAAAGGACGCGATTTTGTATCTTGCCGATCATGGAATATTAAGCGGTGTCGGTGACGGAATATTTGAGCCAAACCGAAATGTAAAGCGTGAAGAATTTGCAAAAATTGTGACATCGGCATTTGCATATGATGCGGACGAGGCAAAAATTTCATTCACCGATGTTCCGTCGGACGCATGGTATGCGCCTTTCATCCGGCAGGCATTCGGCGAGGGAATAGTGAACGGAATTTCGGACGATTTGTTTGGAGTCGGCTTGCCGATTACGCGCCAGGATCTTTGCACAATGGCATACAATGCGGCATTGAAAGCCGGGAAAATAATCGAAATCGAAACTCCGCAGGAGCTTTTTGCGGACGATGACGAAATTTCCGATTATGCAAAAAAGGCAGTGTACGCCCTGCGTGCGGCAGGTGTTGTATCGGGAATTACCGATGACGAATTTGCTCCCAAAGAAAACGCAACCCGCGCACAGGCAGCAAAAATAATATACTCTATTTTAACTGACGGCGAAGAGTAAGTCTGAATAAAATCGCCTATAGCACTACTTTTTGTTCGGGGGAGCGAAGCGGCTGAACGGCAGTGAGAAGTACTGATGTACAGAGCAGTGGCGTTACCTACGAATAGTTTTCTATCAGACTTAAAATTTTTTGCATTAAAGAAAGGAATGGTTATAAAAATGAGAAAATTTTTATCGGTATTATTGATGGCGGCGATGCTGATCGGAATGATTAGCATACCGGCAACGGCTGCGGAAAGCAAGGTTCTGCGCGCGACAGAGAGCGAGCAGATCGGCTTGCTGCAAAAGCTTGAGATTATCGACTCCGCGCCGAAGTCGGAGGAAATGGACGATGAGCTTACCCGCGCCGAGTTTATCATGTATCTGGCAAATATCGTAGTGAGGGGGAAAAGCGAAAAGGCAAAGAGATATTTCACCGATGTGCCGATGGACCATTGGGCGGCGGACTCGATAAACGAGCTTTTTGAGATGGACATTATCTCAAAGGACGAGACGAAAAATTTCCGTCCCAAGGACAAAATCACTGTCGGAGAGGCGACAAAGCTTGTTGTCACGCTCCTGGGCTACGGAAAATATGCCGAGACTCTCGGCGAGTTCCCCTATTCATATATGAAAATAGCGGACTACCTGGGAATAAAAGTCAGCAACGCAAACAAAAAGCTTACAAAAAGAGAAGCGATGAAGCTTATATATGAAACGATTCAGGCGCCGTTCTGCGACGAAAAGAGCAAGGACGGAGACTGGCTCACAATCCTTTCCTATTATTATGACATCTACAGTTATACCGGTCTTTTGACCGAGGCATCGGGCATATCGATGTACGGCGACGCCAACGAGAACGAGAAAACAGTTGTGATTGACGGCGACAATTATCTTTCGGACATAGACATTTCCGATAAGCTCGGCAGGATAATTTCGTTTTTTTACAAACAGGTGAACGACGATGTAACGCCCGAGATATTCTATCTCGTATCGGGCAAGTACGAGAGCAAGGTTTTTGAGATTTCGACAGATGATTTTGTCGAGTTCTCGGACGGCAAAATTTGGTACACAGACGGCAATGCGAAAAGGAGAATCGAGGTTCCGAGCGGCGCGGAGGTTATCAAGAACGGCACAATGGAGAGCCGCAACATAGTCAATGCGTTCGATGTGAAAAAGGGCAAAATCCGGTGCGTTGACACAGACAACAACGGCGATTACGACTTTTTCTTCATCTGGGACTACGACAATATCGTGGTATCGAGAATATCCAAAAACGACCTGCTTATCTATGACGAGCTTGTCCCGGATAAAAAGGTCGAGCTTGACCCGGACGACAGAATCATATACATCTGCGACACTGCCGGAAACAGACTGACTTTTGACGACCTGCAAAAGGGCGATGTTGTCAGCGTTTACGAATCGAAAAACTATGTAAAGGCGGTTGTGTGCCGCAATCAGAATACCGGAATTATTTTCGGCATGGAGCACGATGATTACGACCACTACATAGTTTTGGGCAAGAACGAACAGGACAAGAATCAATATAAAATCGATAAGGAGTATTACGAGGCATGCCTCGACATAAACAAGAACGTGAATGCTTACAAGCCGGAAATGGGCAGCAGCGTTACATACTGGATTGACGCGGCAGGCAGAATCGCATATATCGACTTCAAGGCAGTGAGCGGTTCGTGGCAGTTCGGATATTTAATCGGAACTTACCATCACGGGTGGGATGACGACAGCATCGGCTTCCGCCTGTACGACGACGGCGGATTGGTGAGAAACTACCCGCTTTCCGACCGCGTTACAATCGACGGAGTAAAATATGAACACGCAAACGAGGTTTTGAATGCTATCGACAAGGTAAAGAAATATCAAAAGACACTCACAGCCGGTGAGGACTCGGTGAACGGGCAGATTTTGAGATTCAGAACAAATTCGAGCGGCGAGATAAAGTCGGTCGATACCGAGTACTCGGACGACAACGCCGAGGGCAAGCTGAATCTGCACAGAACGTACGACAGAGCGTCGCGCTACTATTACTGGAACTCGCACAATTTCGGCGGAGATTTTGTCAGAAGCGGCAAGGCGAAAATATTTGTAGTGCCGAACCATGACGAGCTTACCGGCGCGGACGCGGACGACTTTATGTTTGTTTCGGGCAGCTATTTCGGAGATAATAATTACGATATCGAAGCGTTCAGAATGGACAAGTCAATGGGCTCTGAGGACGTATTGGTGGTATATGGATTGAGTACAGGCTCATACTCGAAAAACTCGGCGATTGTCGAAGAGGTATACCAGGCGATTGACAAGAACGAGGAGGTCAAGTGGTGCGTTGACGCTCACGAGTTCAACAACGGCAGAAAGATAACGCTGACTTCCAAGGAGGAAAGCGGCTTTGAGTGCCAAAAGTATGACAAGGACGGAAACCTTGTTTCGGCGCAGGTTGAGGCAGGCGACGTGATTCGTTACATCTACGGCCCGAACGACCTCACAATAAAGATTTTGGTTGTCTATGATTATTCCGAGGAAAAAAAGTCGGCAACTCCGACCTACGGCTGGCTCAAAGGCGCAGGTCACACCTACGGCGAGCAGGTTTCGGTTGCGCATGCGTTTGTGAAGTATACCGACAGCGAAATGATGAGCGTTTCGTTCACGCCGCTTTCGGAGGCGGACTATGCGCCGAACAGCACATGGAGAGCAAGCTACAGCGCGGTGAAGTCGGGCGGAATCGTCTACATTGCCAAGGATAAGGGCGGCAAGATAAAGATTACAAAAGGTACATTTGACGACATCATCCCGGCAAACGCGGACGGATACGAAAATGCACGTGATTATCTTGTATTCACATGGCTCGGAATATTCTACGGCGGCGTAATCTATCAATAGGGGGGGACTTGTATGAGAAAAAGAATTTTCAGTATTTTTCTTACGCTCGCCCTGCTTGTCGGAGCGGTTACTCCGATAATGGCACAGGAGACGGAACAAAATCCGGCAGGCGAATGTTATGCCGATAAAATCACCTCTGTGACTCCGGAATTTTTGATGAACTTTGACGGACTCACGAATTACGAACGGAACAGCCATGGTTTCAGCAACATAACCTCGGCTCTGAGCGTAATAGCCGAGGAGGAGGACGGAGCACATGGCAGATATTTCAGCGTGAGCGGAAACGGACGAATCACAAAGACGTTTGATAATCCGATCAAGGGCGGAAAATATCTTCTGACCTTCGATTTTAAACGTTCGGAAATCGGAGACTGGTTCTATCTGAGACAGGATATCACCGGCGAGGGCGACTATATCGACAATACCTCGAATTTTCAGCACAGCTTCGGCTTGGCAGGAAATAAAGCTGGATATAACTCCAACTGGTCGATAGCCGGTGCACAGGAATACACAGCCGGAGAATGGGCAAATGCCGCCATGTACATGGATCTTGATAAGCAGCTTATGTACCTATATATAAACAATAATTTTTGCAGCCGTATTTCGATAAGCCGAGAGATGTACGGAATATGCTTCATGGTGCAGTCTGCCGCAACACAGATCACAAGCCTTGACAACCTGGCATTATATAAGTTCTCGCCTGCACTGGGCGAGGAATTAAAGGACATGGGAATTGTGTATCCGGACGAGTTCGGGAGTGCAATCGAATTGAATATCTCATCGCCCTATTCGGGAAATATCTTCACAAAAAACGATGAGGTTGTTCTGAGCGTTGAGCAGAAAAATCTGCTTGAACAGACGGTTGAATATGACATTTCCTATGTTGTGAAAAATTGGCGCGGCGATGAGGTATGGAGAAAGGACACAAAGGCGGTTACGCTTGACGGGATAGCTTCAACGACCGAGGAGCTGCACCCGAAGGTGAAAAAATTCGATATATACACTCTGAATGTCAGAGCGACTCCGACCGACGAGAAAATCCTCCCGTCGGCGATAAAGCGTGAGTTCAGCTATGTCAACACGCCGACCTACGGCTACAAAAATTATGACGTAGGCGCATGTACCCACCCGGGACGATGGACAACATGGGACGATGTTGTGCGCGCGTTCGATGTCGCAGGTATCGGCTACACCCGAACCGACGGCTTCAGTGTGGGCGACATAGCCAAGAACGGAGATATACACAAAGCCGAAGCGGAGAGGAAAAATCCGGAATTTTTCAGAAAGAATACCAAGCTCGGCATTAAAAACAACCTTATCTATTATCTGGGAATAGACGATGCACTCGGCGGCAAGAGCATGACTGTCAAGGAGGCGGCGGCTTCTCCCGAGGCATTGCAGCTGATTGAGACATGGAGTGAAAAGACAGCAAGCGGATATAAGGGTGAAATTGATACCTTTGAGTTGGGAAATGAGATAAACTTCAGCCGAATCCAGGATTTATCACCGGAGGATTACGCAAAGGTCAGCCAGGCTGCATACCGCGGTCTTAAAAAGGGAAATCCGGACTGTACAGTCTTGTCGAACGGTCTTTCAAGAGGTGCCGCGGACTGGGTGTACAGATACTTAAAGACTCCGGGCGGAAAATCCTGCGATGCGTTGGCAATTCACCTTTACCAGGAGGCAGGCACGCCCGAGACAAAGAAGCTTGAGGACTATTGCCAAGAGGTGCGCGACAGTATGGAGCGCGCAGGCTGCGGAGATATGCCGATGTGGATGACCGAGGGAAACACCGCGAGCCATGTGTCATATTCAACCGAGCAGCAGCACGCGGTGAATCTTGTCCGCCATTTCCCCATAATGGCGACAAAGAAATATTTTGACAAGATGTTCTTCTATCAGCTCCAGACGATAGAAACAAATCCGGACGATATAGAAAGCTATTTCGGAATCCTGCACGGACCTTATGCGGACGATGCAAACGGAGCAAAGGCGGCATATCTTGCTGTAGCGAACTATATCGCAATGACAGAGAATGCGGAATATGAAAGCGATATCAAAAATGGTACGACCTATGCGTACCGATATAAAAGAACCGACGGAAAGCACGTTTTGATGATGTATGCGGACCGCAGTCAGAATATGCTTTCGCTGAATCTGGGTGCAAACGGCGGAACAATGTATGATATGTACGGAAATCCGACCGAGCTTTCGTCGGATGACGGGCGCTTCACATTCCTGCTGACCGATGAGCCGACCTATTTCCTTTATGAGGGCGATTCTTTTGAGGAATGTGAGCCGGTGGTTACGCTCGATAAAACCATGATGGAACTTACCAAAAATTCAAGCAGCAGCTTTGGACTGACAATCCCGGAGGGCGCGGCAGTGAGCGCCGGCGGAAATTCGAATGTCAGCCTTAAAAAGGAGCAGAACGGGAACAATACGACAATCAGCGTGACTGTGAACGAAATGCCGGAGATTCATTTTGACAAGACCGGCTACGGAAATACCGCCGATGTTGCATATATCGAGCGCAGGCACGATTTCGGAACACAGCTCTACCGCGATTTTGTCAATGCCGAGGTTAAAAAGGACGGAAAGACAATCGTAGCTTTGGCGCTGCCTGTTGAGTATGTCTATCCCGAGGCAGACGTTTCGATGATAGTCGAGCCGTATGACGAAACAAATCTGACCTATTGGAAAGCAGTAATCAAGGTTCGCAACAACAATCAGGATAAGCCGATTTCGGGAAAGCTTGTTATGGACACTCCCGAGAATATGGGCGTGGACGATATAACCGTTCCGCAAATCGCGGCAGGGGAAGAAAAAGAATTTTCGTTCAATATTCCACCAAAATTCGGACATGGATATCAGCTCTACAGCGGACGGTTGGTGCTTGATGGCGGTGAGGTGGTTTCGTTCGCACTCGGTGACGCGCCGAGGTCGTACGGATATACGAGCCGCTCAAAAACCGCGATTATGCCGATAAACAAGGTCAGGGGTGCGGCTCCGGTGATTGACGGAGTTCTCAACGAGGACGAGTGGAAAAGCTACAAGATGACAAGCTTTGACAAGAGCCAGGTTTCCTACGGCTCTCAGGGTGTTGTTACTGCTGGCGTGGTCGAAAAAGAGACCTTCGGTGCAGATGCCGATTACGGAGGCAAGGATGATTTTTCGGGAACAATCTATGCACAGTGGGATGAAAAGTATCTCTATGCGGCGGCGATGGTTTATGACGACGTGCATTTCCAAAAACAGGACCCGGTAAGATTCTATTATGAGGATCACCTGTTCATAGAACTGATACCGACCACGACACAGAGACACAATACCAGAATCGATATTGCACTGAGCGATTTCTTCGATAACGAAAATTACACGGATGCGGACAGAAAAGCGGTTGTTTACCGCAACTGGTCGCAGATGTTCGATACCGTTGTCGGCGGAGTTATTCCTCAAAGCGAGGACGGCGTTAAGGCGGAAATTGTGCGTAAGGACAATGTTACGATTTACGAGGTTCGCCTGCCCTGGACTGAAATTATAAGTCCCGAGGTAATGGAAAATAACAAGGAATGTAACCTTACATTCTCGATAAGAGACTATGACGGCGACAGAGATAAAACGTTCGGCTGGGGCGGTTGGTTCGTACCGGTCAATATGAAAAAATAAGCTTTGTGCAAAAAGGAGAAAGCGGTCGGAAACGATTGCTTTCTTTTTTTGTGTGTGGTATAATACAGGGATGAAAAGGGATCGAAATGATAGCCGAAAGAAAGTAATCCGAACTCCGATTTTGAAAGGTGAATTTCCGCTTTTACTGCGTTAAAATACTCGGCAATCCATCAAGGATTGCCTCCGTTTTTGCCTTGTAAAACCAAAAATTCACTCTTTCAAAATTCTACGACCTGAAAAGGGCAGAATTTTGAATAGATTTTGGTGCGGAGGATGCCGAAAGGCTGGCGCCTTTCAAGGACGACAAGCCGAAATATGCCGAAATTATGCCTTTTCAGGCGGGTTCGGATTACTTTTCTTCGGCTAAGTGACGGAGGTTTTGGAATGTTCAGAGAAATGAGAAGAAAAAAGCAGCAGCTTTCGGACGAAGAATGTGTAGAGATATTGAAAAAAGAGCCGAGGGGGAATTGAGGAAGTTTGCCAAAATGTGCGCTGCCCGGAGCTTTCGCCCGAGCATATGACCGGCAAGCCGGTTAATGAATCGTAGGAATTTAGACGGAATTTTGAAATTAAAAGATTGGGGATTTCTGATGAAAAAGACATTTGTTACTGTCATGCCGAACCATAAAACCGCTTGGAACAACAATATCGCTTGCAGAGTTTATTCCGGCAAGATACGGCTATGACTTTGACGGTTGGTATTCAGACCCGCAAACAAAGGAAAATCGTGTAACGGATTTTACTTTCAGTGAAAGCGATACCGTTTACGCAAAATGGATTCCAAACGAAACGGTGATATATAATGCTCCGGTGGTGCAGAGAATTTATGCAAGCAATGATGGAATCCTCGCCTTTGGCAATTACATTGACGAAAAAACGGGCGTACCCGTAACAAAACAATGGGTGGAACAGAATAAAAGATTAAATGAGCTTATGGAAATCTATAACGATAAATTCCGTAAGTAAGCCTATCACACTTTTGGGGGGCAGCTTTTGTATAAGGAAACTTATGCAGGGGTTGCCCCCAATATTTTTATTATGGAAAGGAATGATACTATGCTTCAAATTCCAATGACAGTAAGGGATACCTCGTGAACAGACAGGAAAATCAAAAGACAATATATATCTTGCTTGCAATACTGTCAGTGTTTGTTATATGGCTTGCCTTAATGGTTGCCGGGTGCTATGAGGAGGACATAAAACTGTTTGAATTGCTTGACCGTTTGACCATTGCTATGAATAACCCTACGCATATCACATTGAATGAGTATAGCTTAAAAGCCGTACTCATTTTCTTGTTTTTATATGCAATGGGTATCGGCGTATATTTTTCGTCAAGAGAAAACCGCCGACCGGGCGAAGAACACGGCTCTGCCCGTTGGGGCAATGTCAAAAGCGTTGTCCGACGGTATATGGATAAGGACAGTTATAAAAACATTATTCTCTCACAGAATATGCGGCTCGGATTAAATGCAAAAAAACACAGGCGAAACCTTAATGTGCTTGTTGTTGGAGGCAGTGGTGCCGGAAAAACTCGGTTTTATGCCAAACCGAATTTAATGCAATGCAATACTTCTTTCATAGTTGCCGACCCGAAAGGTGAAATGCTGCGGAGTATCGCACCACTTCTTATTGAGAACGGATATGACATCAAGGTGTTTAACCTAATCGAGCCGGAAAACTCGGACGGATATAATCCGTTTGTGTATATCCGCAAGGACGAAGATGTTATAAAGCTGATTTCAAACCTTATTCAGAATACAACACCGAAGAACGCACAGCAAAACGACCCGTTTTGGGAAAAATCCGAAATTGCACTTGATTCCGCTTTAATGCTCTATCTTCTGCACGAAGCTCCGCCCGAAGAACAGACCTTTGAAATGCTGATGTTCTTAATCGAAAACGCAGCAACCGTTGAGGATGAGGACGAAAGCGGCCATCAAAGCCCGGTGGATATTCTCTTTAACGGTCTTGAGGAGGAAAAGCCGGAGCATATTGCGGTGCGGCAATATAAAATTTTTAAGCAAGCCAGCGGCAAAACGGCGAGGTCGATATTGATTTCGGCTGCGGTGCGGCTTGCGGCGTTTAACTTACCCGAAATTGCAAAAATGACCTCATACGATAACCTTGACATCGGCACTCTCGGCGAACGCAAGCGAGCGATATTCTGCGTTATCCCCGATAACGATAATTCCTTTAATTATCTTGTCGGAATGTTATATACACAAGCCTTTCAAGCACTGTATTTTAATGCGGACAATAACCACGGCGGCGAGTTGCCTATTCCGGTGCATATCGTAATGGACGAGTTCGCCAATGTCGCATTGCCCGATAATTTTGAACGCATACTTGCAACAATGCGTTCACGGCGAATTTCGGTGAGTATCATTATTCAGAATATGGCACAGTTAAAGGCACTGTTCAAGGACAGTTGGGAAAATATCACGGGTAACTGCGACACGCTTTTGTATCTCGGCGGCAACGAGCGTGCGACACGTTCCTGACTGAAAAGGTTAGGCGTGAAGCTGAAATATATTAAAGATTTAGAAAGGAGCTTTTAAAATATCAGTTTCATAGAACTGATAACCCAATGGGTGGAATGATGGAGTAACGTCCTGAAACGCCAGCCTAATACTCCGATTGGCGTTGCTGTGTGCAATAGCAACAAGGTCAAAGGCTCGGTGAAGTCGGCAGAGAGTGACCGTAAATGGCTTGCCATACGAAAGCTGTCCAGAGGTGGATAGTGTCACCTATATGCCGGGGTTCTATAAAATACCCATGGTGAGAATGTTGTTTGGCGGCAACTGACGAACATGCGAATGTACGGGTCTAAATGCCGAATAAGTCGAAAGGCTTTACAGTTTCATTACTGGTATGTGTGGTAAAGTAAGATTGTTCGTTATGAAATACCATACGCCGTTACAGGCGGCGTCCTGCATACAGGCTCATAGCAAGCACCTAAAGGTATATGTACAGATTGGGTTATCGGAACGTGGTAAGCAACCTAACACGGAGGTTATTGCAGACCTTTGATGTGGCGATGACGAAGAACAATAAGCATCTTTAATGGTTGTGAAAGTAGTGGCACAGTACCGTTGAAACCATAGAAATACGGCGGAGGGATAGCCACCAGTCGAAAACAGGTAAATAAGAAAACACACATCATTACAGCTTCGAGTAAGACAAAGAGAATCAAATCCGAAAGGAGGCGATGCCTGTGGCTACTTTGAAGAAAGCACTAAAACGCAACACGCTAAGACATGCGGAACATTACGACCTGACAGCGATATTTGATAAACTATATGCTGATAGTAAAACAGGAAAGATTTTTACGAATCTTGTGGAAATTATTACGTCCAGAGATAACATTCTGCTGGCGTATAGAGAGTTAAAACGCAATAAAGGCAGTATGACCGCCGGTACTGATAAGCTGAACATTCGGGATATTGAAAAGATTCCTACAGATGATTTTGTTTGTGCAGTACAGAAAAAGCTTGATTGGTACGCACCACGTCCTGTCAAACGTGTAGAAATTCCTAAAGACAATGGTAAAACTCGACCATTAGGGATACCGTCTATCTGGGACAGGATTGTACAACAATGTATTCTTCAAGTGCTCGAACCCATTTGTGAAGCAAAGTTTCATGAGCGGAGCAACGGTTTTCGTCCAAACCGTTCTACGGAACAAGCAATAGCGCAGTGCATGAGGATGATTCAAATCCAAAATTTGCACTTTGTGGTAGACATCGATATCGAAGGTTTCTTTGATAATGTCAATCATGCAAAACTGCGTAAACAGATGTGGACAATGGGCATTCGAGATAAATCATTGTTATGTATCATAAGCAAAATGCTGAAAGCACCTATTGTCATGCCTGACGGCAAAACAATGATACCTGATAAAGGAACACCGCAAGGTGGAGTGTTGTCGCCACTTCTTTCAAATATTGTATTGAACGAACTTGATTGGTGGATATCCAGTCAATGGGAGACAATGCCTATGCCGTCTGTGCCTCAGAACTTTAACCCAAACGGTGGAAGAAATCGAGGCAACGAAAACAAGGCTATGCGAAAAACAGCATTAAAAGAAATGTATTTGGTTCGGTATGCTGATGACTTCAAAATCTTTTGCAAAAAACGAAGTGATGCAAACAAAGCCTACCTTGCCACCAAAAAGTGGCTCGCAGAACGGTTAAAGTTAACTGTAAATGATGAAAAGTCAAAGGTTGTCAATCTGAGAAAGTCCTATACGGACTTTATCGGTTTCAAACTGAAAGCTGTTCCCAGCGGCGGCAAATACAAAGTCAGATCGCATATGAGCGATAAATCATTTCATAAAACACAGGAGTTGCTTAACACACTTGTAAAAGGAATTCAAACCCCTGAGAGTGAACAGGAAGCACACAAGGCGATAAATCGCTTTAATGCGGCAGTCATAGGAAAACATCAGTATTATCAGATTGCTACTTGTGTTTATGAGGATTTTGATAGAATCGCTTTTCATGTGAACAAGACCATGAAAAACCGCCTAAAGGGCAGGCTTAAGAAAATCGGAAAATGCAAACGGGGTTATATCCAAGACACCTATGGAAAGAGTGCACAATTGCGCTTTGTAGATGGCTATCCAATAGTACCAATCGCATATATCCGAACCAGAAATGCAATGCACATGAAACGTGGAACTTCTAACTATACCAAGGAAGGACGGGCGCTAATCCATAAGCCGCTTGGAGTGGACTTATCCATTTTGAAAGCGTTAATGTTGGAAGATACGAAACATTTTACGGTGGAGTATATGGATAACAGAATTTCGCTGTATGCGGCGCAATATGGGAAATGCGCAGTGACAGGAAAACATTTATCAAAAGATGAAATTCATTGTCACCACAAAACGCCTAAATGTTATGGCGGTGATGACCGATATGAAAACCTTGTTATTGTTCACAGCGATGTTCATATTTTGATTCACGCAAAAACGCAGGAGACCATAGAAAAATATATGTGTATTGTACAGCCGACCAAAGAGCAACTGAAAAAGCTCAATAAACTACGAGCATTGGCAAGATTGCCTGAAATTTTATAAGCGTAAAAGTGTAATTCTCTTTGAGTAGTAAATGTGTGTAAATCTGAATAAAACCTGTTTTCGAGGGGGCGCTGTGTGCGGTGAAAGCCGCCCGCACAGTGTTAAGCGGGGGAAAATCTGGAGATAACTTCAAAGGATTACCTATCGCAATAAAGCACACACGAGTATATTTCAAAAATGCTCGGAAAAGGAACCATTGACACACGCACAAGAGGTATTACAAAAGGTCAGCACGGCAGCAGTAACACCAATTACCAAAATGCCGGGCGTGAGCTTTTAACACTTGATGAGGTGCGTCTGCTTGACAACAGCAACGCCCTTATCTTTATTCGTGGCGAGCGACCGTTAATTGATAAAAAGTTTGATATACTGTCGCACCCGAATGTTGCAAAAACCGCCGACGGAAAAGCTGTGCCGTACAAGCACAGCAAGTCGGAAAAATATTTACGAAATGATTTATCCTTTACCATAAACGAGGATTTATCAAATATCAAGCTATTGGAGGTTGACGGGGACAATGTGAAAGCATTTGATTTTGCAAACCCACAAACAAAACAAAATGAAATTTTGGAGGTAACAGACAATGAAAAATCAGAACACGCAGAAAACAATTCAGAGAATAGCGAAAGCACAGAAAATTCTCCGCAAGGCTAAACTTGTACTTATGGTACTTGCGGTTATGATGACCGCCCTCACGGGAACGGTTTTTGCAGCAGATCCGCTCGGAACGATAAACAGCCTTTCAGACTTTATCTTCTCGGCGATTAAGGCTATCGGACTAATCCTGCTCGGCTTCGGTGTTGTGCAGATAGGTCTGTCGCTTAAATCGCACGACGCATCGCAGAGAGCAAACGGATTTCTGACCTTCTTTGGCGGCGTCATCATTGCATTTGCGAAAGATATACTCGATATGATTATCTAAACGTTCAGATAATCATATTTATCCGAACTTTTGCAAAATCATAATTCCTTGAGAATAAAAAAATTTTAGTGCAAAAAGACGAAAACGCTTAAAATCTATTGACTTTTTTCAAAATGTATAGTAGAATAAATATGCGGAAAGGTAGATGTATCAATTTTATCTTTCTTGCATACAATGCTAACAGGGGTGTATCTCAGCCCTATAAATGAGAAACTTATAAAGCGAGCTTCTCTTGGCTCTAATCAAGAAATTTACAAGCGAGCGTTTCGCTGCTCTGAATGCGAGTGTAACAGGGGGCAAGCTTGCTTGCCCTTTTGTTATATGTTCAAGGAGTAATAAATGGATATAAGGTTTTATCAAATAGAAAATAAGTACATAGATTATTTATCCCCTCACGCTCCGCATTTGTTTCACAACAAGCAGGCAGGACAACAAAATGAGCGTAAATATATAGGGATTGTTTTGCAAGTAAACGATTTCGATTATTTTGCACCTTTATCGTCTTTTAAGCCGAAGCATAATAAAATGTCTGAAATGATTGATTTTATAAAGATTAAAAAATATGCTGTTATCAACTTGAATAATATGTTTCCCGTTCCTCTTTCGGAATGTTTCTATGTTGACATCAGCAAGGAAAAGGATGAGCATTACAGAGCTTTGTTGCTGTCTGAATATCGTTATATAAAGTCTATTCAAGAAAAGATACGGAAAAATGCTTCAAATGTCTATAAGCATAAGATAGAACACGGAAATTCAACGGGACTTGCAAAAAGATGTAATGATTTTATTCTCTTGGAAGGTCTTTGCAGGGAATATAAAAAATAAAATAAATTTATAAGTTTTAAGCCATCACCGTAAAAAGTGATGGCTTTTTTGCGTTTTAGGACAGGAGGAGGTGAATTACCTTTGAGCGATAATTGGATTGTAGCCAACCTCGAAAATGCGTTTTCCACTTGGAACGATAAAATGACTGAAATATGGTCGCTGATTACAACCTCGCCGCAAAACTTCAAAGGCGGTGCAAT